>NZ_JBEORR010000037.1:0-82371 GCF_040302345.1 Streptomyces sp. NPDC126510
CTATGGGCGGATCGCTCGTCCTCCTGATCGCCTACCGCCCCCTGCGCGCCACCCCGCGCGACGCCCGCGCCCGCCGCCGCCGGCGGGCCGCCGGGGGGGGCGGGGGGGGCGCCCGGGGGGCCCCCACCCTTCTCGTATCCGTGCGCGCGGGGGGCCGGGGGCCGGACCTACCGGTAGTTCACGAACTGCAGGGCGAAGTCGAAGTCCTTGCCCTTCAACAGGGCGATGACGGCCTGCAGATCGTCACGGTTCTTGGAGCTGACACGCAGCTCCTCGCCCTGCACCTGCGCCTTCACGCCCTTGGGGCCCTCGTCGCGGATGGTCTTCGCCACCTTCTTCGCGTTCTCCTGGGAGATGCCCTCCTTGATCGACGAGAAGATCTTGTACTCCTTGCCGGAGAGCTGGGGCTCGCCCGCCTCCAGAGCCTTCAGCGAGATGCCCCGCTTGATCAGCTTGGACTGGAAGACGTCGAGGATGGCCTTCACCCGGTCCTCGGAGTTCGCCTCCATGAGGATCTGCTCACCGGACCACGAGATCGAGGCACCCACGCCCTTGAAGTCGTAGCGCTGCGAGATCTCCTTGGCGGCCTGGTTGAGTGCGTTGTCGACCTCCTGCCGCTCGACCTTCGAGACGATGTCGAAACTGGAGTCGGCCATGTCCTGTGGCTCCTTGTATCGGGGTGCGTATCGTGCGTACCGGCGTTGTGGGCGGTCGCAGGGCCCGTTCAGGTCCCGGGCCGCATCCGGACAAGCCTAGCCACCCCAGGCCTTCCGAGCGCTGATCAATCGGGTGGCGAAGCACCCCTCGGCATCAGGTATTGTTTACGTCGTTGCCACGGAGCGCCGCGGAAGAGCGGCTCGAAGGGCAGCAACCCCGGCGGTGTGCCCGAGCGGCCAAAGGGAGCAGACTGTAAATCTGCCGGCTTCGCCTTCCCAGGTTCGAATCCTGGCGCCGCCACACTGGGGAAGACCCCCTCTACTCAGGTTGTCACCTGACTAGAGGGGGTTTTTCGTTTCCTCCTCCTGGTCCATCCCAGCCCCCGGCCCCTTGAGCGCCCCCCGGTCCTCCCTCCATCGGCGTGAGCATGATCACTCCACCTCGCCGGGCTGGAAGGCATGGACGTGTCAGGTACGCTGCCGCCTCTTGTAACGGCACCCTTCTGAAGAGGTGTAATGAAAACAGGCAGACGGACCGTCGCGGTGGCCGCGCTCGTGGGGGCGCTGGGGCTCTCGGTGCTGAACGCGCCGGCGGCCCAGGCGGCGGACACCGGTATCACCGTGTCGGACATCGTCATCAACAACGGCAAGCCGATCGTGGTCGGCACGTCGAAGGTGGTGGAGCCGCCCATCAGCTTCAACATCGCGCTGCCCTCCGGGTACAGCACCGCAGCACCGTCCCGCTACGACGCGTATCCCTTCCTCTACCGCGGCGATATCAAAACGGCGGCCGACTCGGGCGAGAACTTCATCCAGCCGGGCAGCTACACCTGCTACGAGATCGACTCCAAGCACGCTCGCTGCGAGGGCGACCTCTACATCGACCCGCACCCGAGCCAGGAACACGTCGACTCCAACAGCGACGCCACGACCTGGAAGGTCGGCGTCTCGCTGAAGCTGTGGAAGGCCGACGGCGGCCTCAAGACCGGGGAACTGGAGACGCGGTCCACGACCGCCCCACTGAAGCGCGCGGCCAAGGCCACCACCAACGCCTCGCCGGAGCCGGTCACCAAGGGCAAGACGATCACCGTCACGGGCAAGCTGACCCGGGCGAACTGGAGCACCAAGAAGTACGACGCCTACAGCGGTCGCACGGTCAGCCTCCAGTTCCGTGCCAAGGGCACCGACACCTTCAAGACGGTCAAGAAGGCGACCACCAGCAGCACCGGAGGACTGAAGACCACGGTCACCGCCTCGGTGGACGGCTACTACCGCTGGGTGTACTACGGCAACTCCACGACCGGCGTCGCCACCAGCGCGGCCGACTACGTCGACGTGCGCTGACGCATTCGCAACCGGACCGGGATCTCGGGTTCAGCCTTCCCCGGTCCTGCTATTGGCGCCGTCACGCCGGGAAAGCCCCCTCTCATCTCCGAAAGACGCTGATGAGAGGGGGCTTTCCTCTTTTCCTCACATCAACGTTCTCGCACCTCAACGGCCGTGCACAGCGGCGTACACGGGGCCCCTGACCTGCCGTTCCGTGGCGGGATGAAAGGTGTTGGCGCACATGAGAAAGGCAAGGAGTCACCTGCTCCTTGCCACTCTCAACGTATAGCGCATGGGGGGCCTTGCGGCAAGACCCCTGTCGTGCCGCACAATTTGCGGCCTGAAGTCAGAGACGGGCGAAAATTGGGGTCTGCCTTGATTGATGTGGTCATTTCCGGCGGTGGACCGACCGGAATGATGCTGGCCGGGGAACTGCGGCTGCATGGCGTGCGTGTGCTCGTGCTGGAGAAGGAGGCGGAGCCGACCCCGCACGTGCGCGCGCTCGGTCTCCACGTGCGCAGCATCGAGGTGCTCGACCAACGCGGGCTGCTGGAGCGCTTCCTCGCCGAGGGCACCAAGCACCCGCTCGGCGGCTTCTTCGCCGGCCTCGCCAAGCCGGCACCCGGCCGGCTGGACACCGCGCACGGCTACGTCCTCGGCATCCCGCAGCCCATCACCGACCGCCTGCTGGCCGAGCACGCGGCCGAGCTCGGCGCCGAGATCCGGCGCGGCTGCGAACTGGTCGGGCTCAGCCAGGACGACGACGGTGTGACCGCCGAACTGGCCGACGGCACGCGGCTGCGCTCCCGCTACCTCGTCGGATGCGACGGCGGCCGCAGCACGGTGCGCAAGCTGCTCGGCGTCGGTTTCCCCGGCGAACCCTCCAGGGTCGAGACGCTGATGGGGGAGATGGAGGTGGCCGCGTCACCGGAGGAACTGGCGGCCGTGATGGCCGAAGTACGCAAAACCCACTTCCGGTTCGGCGCCATGCCGATCAAAGACGGGGTCCACCGCGTCATCGTGCCCGCCGAGGGCTTGACAGAGGACCGCACGGCCCCGCCGACCTTCGACGAGTTCAGGCAGCAGCTGCACAAGTTCGCCGGCACCGACCTCGGTGTGCACTCCCCGCGCTGGCTCTCCCGCTTCGGCGACGCCACTCGGCAGGCCGAGCGCTACCGCACAGGCCGGGTCCTGCTGGCCGGCGACGCCGCGCACGTACACCCGCCGACCGGTGGGCAGGGGCTCAACCTCGGCCTCCAGGACGCCTTCAACCTCGGCTGGAAGCTGGCCGCCGAACTGCGCGGCTGGGCACCGGAGGGGCTACTGGACAGCTACCACACCGAACGCCATCCGGTGGGCGCCGCAGTGCTGGACAACACCCGCGCGCAGATGCACTTGCTGGCTCCCGAGCCCGGGCCGCAGGCCGTGCGCCGGCTCCTCGCGGAGCTGATGGACTTCGAGGAGGTGAACCGGCTCCTGATCGAGAAGGTCACCGCGATCGCCGTCCGCTACGACTGCGGCGAGGGCCACGATCTGCTCGGCCGGAGGCTGCGGGACGTGGGGTTGCAGCGGGGCCGCCTCTACGAGCGGATGCGTGACGGCCGCGGGCTGCTGCTCGACCGGACCGGCGGCCGGCTGTCGGTGGCGGGCTGGTCGGACCGGGTCGGCCACGTCGTCGACGTCAGCGAGGAACTCGACGTGCCCGCGGTGCTGTTGCGACCGGATGGACACGTGGCATGGATCGGCGACGACCAGCAGGATCTGCTCGACCGGCTGCCGAGGTGGTTCGGGTCGGCAACCGGCTGAGGTGACTTGGTGGGGCCGGTGGGGGTGGGGCACGCGAGCGGCCGGGGCACACAACCCCAACCGGCGCGCGCCCGGACACGCCCAACCGCGGGCCCCGGCGGCGCGCGCCCCGGCGCGCCCCAGGCGGCCCGCTCCCGCCATGCCCGAGCGCCCCGCCCCCACCGGCCCCTCCCCGCATGCCGCCGGCACCTCACCCCCACCGCCGCGCACCCTCGCCATGCCCGCATGCCCCGGACGGCCTACTCCCCGCCGGCGTGGGCCAGTTCGATGTCGTGGTCGTCCGCACCGGTGCCCGGGACGGTCAGCGATGCCGCCCGGGGCGGGTAGCCGGTCGCGATGACCGTGTACGCGCCGGTGTCCAGGTCGGAGAAGGCGTACGCACCGTCGAGGCCGGTGCGTGTCGTGGCGACCACGTTGCCCGCCGCGTCCACCAGCGTGACCCGCGCGTCGCTCAGCGGTGCGCCCCCTGCGCGCACCGTGCCCCGCACCTGCGCGCCGGGCCGCAGTTCGAGCGCGACCCTGGTGGTCCCGGCCCCGTCGATCTCGACGACCTGGGCCAGCGGCCGGTGCTTGGGGGAGCTGACCGCGAGGGTCACCGGCCCCGGCACCAGGTCGGTGACCGCGAACTCGCCCAGCACGTCCGTCCGACCCGTCGCCAGCACCTCCCCGCGCGCGTCCGTCACGATGACCACGGCCTCGGCGACCGGTGTCCCACCGTCCGCGGAGCGCACCACCCCGGCGAGACCGCTGGTGCCGCTCAGGAGCATGTCGTACGCCATTGGTTCACAAACAATCTGATTGAGGCGCAGGGCACGTGAAGCGGGCGGTACGTGAAGCGGGCGGTACGTGAAGCGGGCGGTTCATGAAAGGGGCTGTCCGTGATGCGGGCGGCACATGCATCGCCCGGCACGTCAAAGGGCGGCACGGGAAAGGGACCGTGTCCGCGGGGGAGTGACCCCGCGCGGCACACTGGCCCCATGTCCTCCCGCCGCAGACTCTGCCCCGAGTGCCGCCGCGAGATCGCCGTCGTCGCCGGGCGGTACGCACGCCACGACCCGCCCGGCGCCCGCGAGCACGGCGAACTCACCTCGTGCCCGGGCTCCCGCCGCCAGGCACGCCCGGGCCCGGAGCAACCCTCCCTGGACGGCTACACGGTCCCGGACTTCCCCGGCCAACTGCCCCTGTTCTAGAGCCCCACGAAGAGCCCCACGAGTCGCCGGCCGCGAACCTCAGTTCCCGGCCACCGACTTCACCGCCACGGACACCGGCACCGGCCCGCTGATCAGCTCCAGAGTGAGCCCGGCGGTCGCCGACGTGTCCACCAGCTCCGCCAGCACGGCGGCCACGTCGTCGCGCGGGATCGGACCGCGGCCCGTGCGCGCCTCCAGCCGTACGAGACCGGTGCCGGCGTCGTCGGTGAGCTGGCCGGGGCGCAGGATCGTCCAGTCCAGGGCGTCCAGACCGCGCACGTACGCGTCCGCCTCGCCCTTGGCCCGCAGATACACGTCGAAGATCTCGTCACCCTGGTGACGCGGGTCGGCGCCCATGGACGACACGACCACGAAGCGCCGCACGCCCGCCCTCACCGCCGCGTCCGCGAAGAGGACCGCCGCGGCCTTGTCCACCGTGTCCTTGCGGGCCGCCCCGCTGCCCGGCCCCGCGCCCGCCGCGAAGACCGCGGCGTCGGCACCCCTGAGCCGCTCCGCGACCTCGTCGACGGACGCCGACTCCAGGTCGAGCACGACCGGTTCGGCACCGGCCTGCCGTAGCTCGTCGGCCTGTTCGGCCTTCCGGATGATCCCGGCTGCTTCGTCCCCGCGCGCGGCGAGCAGCCGCTCCAGCCGCAACGCGATCTGACCATGACCACCAGCGATGACAATGCGCATGCCTTCGACCGTACGCCTCGACAGCACCCTCCGCCGCACGACTTGAGCCGCGCCCCGCCGCAGGTCCACGACCTCGCCCGCAGTGGGCGGCATGCCCCGCGTTCCACCCCAGGCGTGAGGCCCCTCGCTCCACACAGGCCTACGTCGCGCCTCGCCCCACCCCGTGCCTGCGGCACCCCGCCGGACCCCGTGCCTGCGGCGCCCCGCCGGACCCCGTGCCTGCGGCGCCCCGCCGGACCCCGTGCCTACGGCACCTCACCCCGCCCCCGTGCCTACGGCACCTCACCCCGCCCCCGTGCCTACGGCACCTCACCCCGCCCCTGTCGCGGCAGCCCCAGTTCGACCGAGGCCGCCGAACTGCAGTACTCGCGTACCGCGCTGGTCCGCGCCACCACGCGCCCCTGGTGCACGACGATCCGGCTGTACGCCAGGGACAGCACCCCCGCGAGCCGTTCCCCGCGCACCGCGAGCAGCTCGGCAGGGAAACCCGCCTCCACTCGCACCTCCGGCAGCCCCAGCACCGCCCGCGCCGCGGAGCTCACCGCGTCGTAGGCCTCCTCGGGGGACAACCCGTAGCGCGAGGCCAGCAGGAAGGCCGCCTCCAGGGGGTCACCGCGGCCCACGGGGTTGGAAACGTCCCGCAGTGCCCCGCTCCCGGCGGCCACCCGCACCCCGGCCGCGCGCAGCAGCCGTACCGGGGCCGCCCCGCGCCGGTCGACGCCGCCGCAGCCCCCCTGCGGCAGGCACGCCACGGCCACCCCGGCCGCCGCGAGTTGGTCGGCCGTCCGCGAGGCCACCTCGGAGGGCAGTCGCCCGAGGTCGCCGCACGGGCTGAGGGTCACCCCCGGACGCAGTCCGCCCGCCATCGCGGCGAGCCGGGCCAGCCGGGCCGGGTCCCCGGCGTCCGTGTGCAGGTCGACGGGACAGCCATGCTCGGAGGCCATCTCCAGGACCGCCTCCACGTACCCCGCCGGATCCGGGTCGAGGTCCGGGCGGCCGCCCACCACCGAGGCGCCCATCTTCACCGCGTCCCGCAGCATCGCCAGCCCGTCCGCGCCGGCCACCCCGGTCAGCACCCGGGGCATCGCCACCGTCGTCAGCTCCGCAAGTCCCCGCAGTGCCCGCCGCGCCTGCAGCACGGCCGTCAGCGCGCCGAGGCCCTGGACGTCCCCCACGCGCACGTGCGCCCGCAGCGCCGTCGCCCCGTGCCCGAGCTGGAGCAGCGCGGCCTCCGTCGCCCGGCGCTGCACGTCCTGCGGCTCGTACGAGACCGGCCCCTCGGTGTCGGCCGACAGGGCCGTGTCGGCGTGGGCGTGCGGCTCGGCCGGGGCCGGCAGCAGCAGATAGCCGCTGAGGTCCACACGCGCCCCGCACGCGCGCGTGCCGCCCGCTCCCAGGCTGCCGGCCGTGCCGACCGCCTCGATGCGCCCGCCGCACAGCCGTACGTCCACGGTCCGGCCGTCGGTGAGCCGCGCCCCGCACAGCAGCAGCGACGACGGGTCGGCCGGATCCGGCGAGGACGACGGGGGCGGTGGGGGCTGCGGCCGGCTGTCGGGCATCGCACTCCAGGGGCTCGGGCTGCACGGGAGGACGCGTGATCACGCAGAGTGAGACGAGCCTAGGACGGCCTCACGCCGCTGTCGGGGAGGAGCGCAATAGTCGTACCGGCGTGGTCCGCCCTCGGCCCGCCCACGACCCGACGGAGGCCCGCTCATGGGACGAGAGGCGTTCACGAGGCTGCCGGGAGGACGGTCCGAGCGCCCGGGGCGGGGGCCTCGAAACGGATTTGGGCGAACGGCGGCCGAGCGTGTAATGTCTTCATCGCTCGCCCCAATAGCTCAGTCGGCAGAGCGTCTCCATGGTAAGGAGAAGGTCAACGGTTCGATTCCGTTTTGGGGCTCTGGTGTGACTGGCTCCCGTCGCAAGACGGGGTCCGGACCACATCAAAGCGGTGTAGCTCAGTCGGTAGAGCAAGCGGCTCATAATCGCTGTGTCACCGGTTCAAGTCCGGTCACCGCTACTGACAGTAGCCGATTGCGGGGTCGGTCCTTCGATCGGCTACTCTTTCTTGCGTTGAATAAGTCCATCCGTTCGTCTTAGGAGCACTCACGTGGCTGCCACCGACGTCCGCCCGAAGATCACGCTGGCCTGCGTGGAGTGCAAGGAGCGGAACTACATCACCAAGAAGAACCGGCGTAACAACCCGGATCGTCTTGAGATGAAGAAGCACTGCCCGCGTTGCAACGCGCACACCGCGCACCGCGAAACGCGATAAATCAGGCTCGTACGCGAGGCCGTTCCCGAGTAATCGGGGACGGCCTCGCGTCGTTGAGGTACCCGTACCTGTCAGTAGAGCTACCAGGAGGTGCCGGGCCATGGCGCTCGACCAGTCCTTCGTGGGGCGGACGTACCCGCCCACCGCGCCTTACGAGGTGGGCCGGGAGAAGATCCGTGAGTTCGCCGAGGCGGTCGGGGACGACAACCCGGCGTACACGGACGCGGAGGCCGCCAAGGCGCTCGGCCACCCCGATGTGATCGCCCCGCCGACCTTCGTCTTCGCGATCACCTTCAAGGCCGCCGGCCAGGTCGTCCACGATCCGCAGCTCGGCCTGGACTACAGCCGCGTGGTGCACGGCGACCAGAAGTTCGCCTACCGCCGCCCGGTCCGTGCCGGTGACCGGCTCACGGTCACCTCGACCATCGAGGCGGTCAAGTCCCTCGCGGGCAACGACATCCTGGACGTCCGTGGCGAGGTCCACGACGAGGCCGGCGAGCACGTCGTGACGGCCTGGATCAAACTGGTGGCCCGCGCGGCCGAGGAGGCGTGAGCGATTCCATGACCGCGAAGATCTCCTACGCCGACGTCGAGGTCGGCACCGAACTGCCCGCCCAGACCTTCCCCGTGACCCGCGAGACCCTCGTCCGGTACGCGGGCGCCTCCGGCGACTTCAACCCGATCCACTGGAACGAGAAGTTCGCCAAGGAGGTCGGCCTGCCGGACGTCATCGCGCACGGCATGTTCACCATGGCCGAAGCGATCAGGGTGGTCACCGACTGGGCCGGCGACCCGGGCTCGGTCGTCGAGTACGGCGTCCGCTTCACCAAGCCGGTCGTCGTCCCGAACGACGACCAGGGCGCCGTGATCGAGGTGGCAGGCAAGGTCGCCGCCAAGCTCGACGACAACACGGTCCGCGTGGACCTGACGGCGACCAGCGCCGGGCAGAAGGTGCTGGGCATGTCCAGGGCGGTCGTACGACTGGCCTGAGACGGTTCGCGACATCATGTAAGGGGTGCTCCCATGGCGGCGCACCCCTTACGTATGGCGCGGGCAGACCACCGCTTGACAGAGTTAGTGATTGAGCACTAACTTCATTTGCATGGCCAGGATGAGTGCGGAAGAGCGACGCGAGAGCGTCATCCGGGCGGCGACGACCGAGTTCGCCCGCGGTGGCTACCACGGCACCTCGACCGAGGCGATCGCCCGCCGGGTCGGCGTCTCGCAGCCGTATCTCTTCCGGCTGTTCCCGAGCAAGAAGGCGATCTTCCTGGCGGCGGCCGAGCGGTGCGCCGAGGACACCATCCGGATGTTCGCGGAGGCGGCCGAGGGGCTGGACGGCGAAGAGGCCCGCAATGCCATGGGCGGGGCGTACATCGAGACCATCTCCCAGCAGCCGGAGCGGCTGATGATGCAGATGCAGATGTACCTCGCCGTGGCGGCCGCCGAGGAGGAGGGGGACCGCGAGTTCGGTGAGGCCGTGCGCGCGGGCTGGATGCGGCTCTGGGACACCATCCACCTGCCACTGGGCGCCGACGCTGACGAGACGACGACCTTCCTCGCGCAGGGCATGCTCATCAACTGCCTGGTGGCCATGGGCTTCCCGGCCGATCACCGGGTCTGGGCGGGGCTGGGCACGTCGGACTCCGACAGCTGACAGGGCGGACGAGGAGGCGGGGCCTTTTCATGACCTCGAAAGTTAGTAATCAATAACTAATCGATCACCGCACACACTCCATGGGGGAGCGATGTCACAGCAGACCGCACGTCGCGGGGGAGCCGCCTGGGCCCTCGTCATCACCAGCGTCGCCGGGTTCATGGCGGCTCTCGACAACCTCGTCGTCACCACCGCCCTGCCCTCCATCCGCGAGGACCTCGGCGGCGGCCTGCACGACCTGGAATGGACGGTGAGCGCCTACACGCTCACCTTCGCCGTGCTGCTGATGTTCGGAGCGGCCCTCGGCGACCGCTTCGGCCGCCGCAGGCTGTTCATCGCGGGACTCACCGTCTTCACGGGCGCCTCCGCCGCCGCTGCCATGGCACCCGGCATCGACTCCCTCATCGCCGCCCGGGCCGTACAGGGCGCGGGTGCGGCGGTGATGATGCCGCTGACGCTCACCCTGCTGACCGCCGCCGTGCCCGCCGCCAAGCGCGGTATGGCGTTCGGCATCTGGGGCGCCGTCAACGGACTCGCCATCGCCTCCGGGCCGCTCGTCGGCGGCACCCTCACCGAACACATCTCCTGGCAGTGGATCTTCTGGCTGAACGTCCCGCTGGGCCTGGCCCTGCTGCCACTCGCCCGGCTGCGCCTCGCCGAGTCCCACGGCACCGGAGCCCCGCTCGACGTCCCCGGCACCCTGCTCGCCAGCGGCGGCCTCTTCGGCATCGTCTACGGCCTGGTCCGCGGCCCCGTCGACGGCTGGACCGGCGGCATGGTCCTCACGGGCCTCTTCGCGGGCACCGCGCTGCTGACCGGCTTCGTCCTCTACGGCATCCGCGCCAAGAACCCCATGCTCCCGATGCGGCTGTTCCGCTCCCGGGCCTTCGCCGGCGTCAACGCGGCCAGCCTGCTGATGTTTCTCGGCATGTTCGGCTCGATCTTCCTGCTCAGCCAGTACATGCAGGGCGTCCTCGGCTACTCGCCCACCGAGGCGGGCCTGAGGATGCTGCCCTGGACCGGCATGCCGATGCTGATCGCCCCGATCGCGGGCATCCTGGCCGACCGCATCGGCGGCCGCCCGGTCGTCGCCACCGGCCTCTTCCTGCAGGCCCTGGGCCTCGGCTACATGGCGGTGGTGGCCACGACCGACGCCTCCTACGGCTCGCAGCTGCCCGCCCTGATCATCAGCGGAATCGGCATGGCGCTGTACTTCGCCCCCGCCTCGCACCTGGTGATGTCCAGCGTGCGGCCGTCCGAGCAGGGCATCGCCTCCGGGGCCAACAACGCGCTGCGCGAGGTGGGCGGGGCGCTCGGCATCGCCGTCATGGCCTCGATCTTCGCGGCCCAGGGCGGCTACGAGACCGGCCAGACCTTCGTCGACGGCATGCGGCCCGCCCTGGTGACGGGCTCCGCGGTGGTCGCCCTCGCGGGCGTCGCCGCCCTGCTGATACCGACCCGGCGGCACACCGAGCGGCAGGCCGCCCCGGCCGAACCGGCACCGGTACTGGAGACGGCCGCCCACTGACCCCGAAGGACCCGAACAAGGAGAAGCGGCATGCCCACCCTTCCCTGGACCGTCCCGAACACCCCGCCCCGCGACACCGAGGTGCACGTCTTCGCCTCCCGCTTCGAGACCCGCACGCTGTGGGCGGCGCTGAAGTTCCTCGCCGGGACGCCCGCCGTCTGGCGGCAGGTTCGCCGCAGCCCCGGCGCCTACGGAGCGACCCTGAAGGCGAAGCCCCTCAAGCGGACCTTCTGGACCCTCTCGGCCTGGGAGTCCAAGGACGCGCTGCACGCCTTCGTCCGCGCCGGTGCCCACGGCCCGGCCTCCCGGGGCCTCGCCCCGCAGATGAAGGACGCGGCCTTCACCACCTGGCAGGTGAGCAGCGAGGACCTCCCGCTCCCCTGGTCCGAGGCGCTCCGCCGACTGTCCTGAGAGCCACCACACACACGTGCGGCCCCTTCCTCACGAAAGGGGCCGCACGCACGCGTGCCCGGCGCCGTCACCGCCGTCTCGTACGCTTGGGCCCGTGCAGGAACTCCACGACGCCCCCCTCGCCCCGCTGACGACCTTCCGGCTGGGCGGCCCCGCGACCCGGCTGCTCACCGCGACGACGGACGACGAGGTGATCGCCGCCGTCCGCGAAGCCGACGAGACGGGCACCCCGCTGCTGCTCATCGGCGGCGGCTCCAACCTGGTCATCGGCGACAAGGGCTTCGACGGCACCGCCCTCGTCATCGCCACCCGGGGCTTCTCCCTCGACGGCACGACGCTGGAGCTGGCCGCCGGCGAGGTCTGGACCGATGCCGTCGCCCGCACGGTCGAAGCGGGCCTGGCCGGCATCGAATGCCTGGCCGGCATCCCCGGCTCGGCCGGCGCGACCCCCATCCAGAACGTCGGGGCGTACGGCCAAGAGGTCTCCTCCACGATCACCGAGGTCGTCGCCTACGACCGCCGCACCGGCGACACGGTCACGCTGGCCAACGAGGACTGCGCCTTCTCCTACCGCCACAGCCGCTTCAAGTCCGACCCCGAGCGGTACGTGGTCCTGCGCGTCCGCTTCTCCCTGGAGGACGCCGAGGGCCTGTCCGCCCCCCTCCGGTACGCCGAGACGGCCCGTGCCCTCGGTGTGGAGCCGGGCGATCGCGTCCCCCTCGCGCAGGCCCGTGAGACGGTGCTCAAGCTGCGCGCCGGCAAGGGCATGGTCCTGGACCCCGAGGACCACGACACCTGGTCGGCGGGCTCCTTCTTCACCAACCCGATCCTCACGGACACGGACTTCGAGACGTTCCGCACGCGCGTCCACGACCGGCTCGGCGACGGTGTGGAGCCCCCGGCGTACCCGGCCGGCGAGGGCCGTAGCAAAACCTCCGCGGCCTGGCTGATCGACAAGGCGGGCTTCACGAAGGGGTACGGCGAGGGCCCGGCCCGCATCTCCACGAAGCACACCCTGGCGCTGACGAACCGCGGCACCGCGACGACCGAGGACCTCCTCGCCCTGGCCCGCGAGGTCGTGGCCGGAGTCCACGAGGCCTTCGGAATCACCCTGGTCAACGAGCCGGTGACCGTGGGAGTGAGCCTGTAGGTACCCGGCGTCAATGCTGGGGCGGGGTGGGTGCGCAACTCGGCGCGACGAGGTGCCTCCCCCAAGCTCTCGGCTTCGCTCGAGCAGGGGGGACCCCCATGCCCACCCGTGCCGCCCTTGGCGGCACGCATGCCCGCAGGCTGAGCGGACCCGCACCGCGTACGGCGAGAAGGGGCCGTGTCGGGGGGTGTCCGCCCGCAGCGGTTGTCGCGTCGACGGGCAGCCAGTCGGTGTGCAAGCCCATCGCGACGTTCCGAGGACGGACACCCCCCGGCGCGGCCCCGCCCCACCACCCGCCGTCAGGCGAAGACGCGCACCCTACCGGACCGCCACAGTCAGCCGCAGGCACCACCGCATCGAACCGACGCACGCGCGCTACGACGCCAGCCAGTCGTCCACCCCCGACAGCAGCTTCGTCTTCATGTCCTCCGGCGCCGCCGACCCCCGCACCGACTGCCGCGCCACCTCCGCCAGCTCCGCATCCGTGAACCCGTGATGCCGCCGCGCGATCTCGTACTGCGCCGCCAGCCGCGACCCGAACAGCAACGGATCGTCCGCGCCCAGCGCCAGCGGCACCCCCGCCTCGAACAACGTCCGCAGCGGCACGTCCTCCGGCTTCTCGTACACCCCCAGCGCCACGTTCGAGGCCGGGCACACCTCGCACGTCACCTGCCGGTCCGCCAGCCGCTTCATCAGCCGGGGATCCTCCGCCGCCCGCACCCCGTGCCCCACCCGGTTCGCCCCCAGGTCGTCCAGACAGTCCCGCACCGACGACGGCCCGGCCAGCTCACCCCCGTGCGGCGCCGACAGCAACCCGGCCTCACGTGCGATCCCGAACGCCCGGTCGAAGTCCCGCGCCATCCCCCGCCGCTCGTCGTTCGACAGCCCGAACCCGACGACCCCCTGGTCCGCGTATCGAGCCGCCAGGCGCGCCAGCGTCCGCGCGTCCAGCGGGTGCTTCATCCGGTTCGCCGCGACCAGGACCCGCATCCCGAGCCCGGTCTCCCGCGACGTCGTCTCCACCGCGTCCAGGATGATCTCCAGCGCCGGGATCAGCCCGCCCAGCCGCGGCGCGTACGACGTCGGGTCGACCTGGATCTCCAGCCACCCGGACCCGTCCCGCAGATCCTCCTCCGCGGCCTCCCGCACCAGCCGCTGGATGTCCTCCGGCTCCCGCAGGCACGAGCGCGCAGCGTCGTACAGCCGCTGGAAGCGGAACCAGCCCCGTTCGTCCGTCGCCCGCAGTTTCGGCGGCTCCCCGCCGACCAGCGCCTCGGTCAGCGCGTCGGGCAGCCGCACCCCGTACTTGTCGGCCAGTTCCAGCACGGTCGAGGGCCGCATCGACCCGGTGAAGTGCAGGTGCAGATGGGCTTTCGGCAGCTCAGAGACATCACGTACACGCTCCATCCAAAGATCCTGCCGTACGCCCCAGCCGTCCCGGTAGCCGTTTCCCCTTTCGTGGTCTTGCTCGCACAAATAAATGGGGCACATACCGGACCCGGTATGTGCCCCACGCTCCGCTCCCTGTCACGGGAGCGGCGAAGCGGACGTCAGTCGCGCGCCTCCGCCAGCAGCTTCTGGATCCGGCTCACGCCCTCGACCAGATCCTCGTCGCCCAGCGCGTAGGACAGCCGCAGGTACCCCGGCGTGCCGAACGCCTCACCCGGCACCACCGCGACCTCGGACTCCTCCAGGATCAGCGCCGCCAGCTCGACCGTGTCCTTGGGCCGCCTGCCCCGGATCTCCTTGCCGACCAGCGCCTTCACCGACGGGTACGCGTAGAACGCCCCCTCCGGCTCCGGGCACACCACGCCGTCGATCTCGTTCAGCATCCGCACGATGGTCTTGCGGCGCCGGTCGAAGGCCTCCCGCATCTTCGCCACGGCGTCCAGCTCACCGGAGACGGCGGCCAGCGCGGCCGCCTGGGCGACGTTGGACACGTTGGAGGTGGCGTGCGACTGCAGGTTCGTCGCGGCCTTGACGACGTCCTTCGGGCCGATGATCCACCCGACGCGCCAGCCGGTCATCGCGTACGTCTTCGCGACGCCGTTCACCACGACGCACTTGTCGCGCAGCTCGGGCAGCACCGCCGGCAGCGACACGGCGGAGGCGTCGCCGTAGACCAGGTGCTCGTAGATCTCGTCCGTCATCACCCACAGACCGTGCTCGACGGCCCAGCGGCCGATCGCCTCGGTCTCCGTCTCGCTGTAGACCGCGCCGGTCGGGTTGGACGGCGAGACGAAGAGGACGACCTTGGTCTTCTCCGTACGGGCCGCCTCCAACTGCTCGACGGTCACCCGGTAGCCGGTCGTCTCGTCGGCGACGACCTCCACCGGGACACCCCCGGCCAGCCGGATCGACTCCGGGTAGGTCGTCCAGTAGGGCGCGGGCACGATGACCTCGTCGCCCGGGTCGAGGATCGCGGCGAAGGCCTCGTAGATGGCCTGCTTGCCACCGTTGGTGACCAGGATCTCCGAGACGTCCGGCTCGTAGCCCGAGTCACGCAGGGTCTTCGCGGCGATCGCGGCCTTCAGCTCGGGGAGACCGCCGGCCGGCGTGTAGCGGTGGAACTTCGGGTTCGAGCAGGCCTCGATCGCGGCCTGGACGATGTAGTCCGGGGTCGGGAAGTCCGGCTCGCCCGCGCCGAAGCCGATCACCGGACGCCCGGCGGCCTTGAGGGCCTTGGCCTTGGCGTCCACGGCGAGGGTGGCGGACTCGGAGATCGCGCCGACTCGGGCGGAGACCCGGCGCTCGGTGGGAGGGGTTGCAGCGCTCATGGGCCCCATCGTTTCAGACCGGAAACGCGCGCGGCACGGGGGTTTCACAGACTGAACAACGTCGGGCAAACCCTTGAACAACAGTGCGGATCGCCCGCTCGGCCTGGGCGATCTTCACCGGATTCACGTCAGCCCGGCCCCCCTTCCGCAGGCGATCTTCCGCCAACGGGCCCTCCCGCGGGCCCTTTCTGTTCGACGACCGGCCGCGGAGCACGTACACTCTCACCTCGTTGGCCTCTCGCAGGCCGCGCCCGTTCGGTGCACACCAAGCATCCGGACGGATGCGGTACGTTGGGGGACACACAAAGGGTCGTAGCTCAATTGGTAGAGCACTGGTCTCCAAAACCAGCGGTTGGGGGTTCAAGTCCCTCCGGCCCTGCTACACACTCCATCGCCAGGATGTGTGCGCATGTACGTACAGCAATGCACCGCCGTGCGGCTCAGACCGGGCGCGGCACGGCCACGACCCGGAATCAGGTGAGGACGAGTGACGGACGCCGTGGGCTCCATCGACATGCCTGATGCCCAGGACGAGGCGCCGGAGTCCAAGAAGGCTCGCAAGGGCGGCAAGCGCGGAAAGAAGGGCCCGCTGAAGCGGCTCGCCCTCTTCTACCGCCAGATCGTCGCGGAGTTGCGCAAGGTCGTCTGGCCGACCCGCAACCAGCTGACGACCTACACGACCGTGGTGATCATCTTCGTCGTCATCATGATCGGCCTGGTCACCGTGATTGACTATGGGCTCAGCAACGCCGCGAAGTACGTGTTCGGCTGAGCAGTCCGCGAAGAGCGCCGAGGTACCCGGCGCTCCTTTCGCATGTTCCACCCCCATGTATCCAGGAAGAAGCAGCCACCGTGTCTGACCCGAACGTGAACGACGCCATCGAGCCTGTCGAGTCCGTCGAGGACGAGCTCGACATCGTCGAGGGCGCGGACAGCGAGGACACCGAGGCCTCCGCCGAGGTCGAGGCTGCCGACGCCGTCGCGGACGACGCCGCCGAGGCGGAGACCGAGGACGCCGAAGAGGCCGAGGACGCCGAAGAGGCCGCGGAAGAAGCCGAGGAGCTCGAGGAAGAGCCCGAGGACGACCGGGACCCGATCGAGAAGCTCCGCGAGGAACTGCGGGTCCTGCCCGGCGAGTGGTACGTCATCCACACCTACGCCGGCTACGAGAACCGCGTGAAGACCAACCTCGAGCAGCGCGCCGTCTCGCTGAACGTCGAGGACTACATCTTCCAGGCAGAGGTGCCGCAGGAAGAGGTCGTCCAGATCAAGAACGGCGACCGCAAGACGATCAAGCAGAACAAGCTCCCGGGCTACGTCCTGGTCCGTATGGACCTGACGAACGAGTCGTGGGGCGTCGTCCGGAACACCCCCGGCGTCACGGGCTTCGTGGGCAACGCCTACGACCCGTACCCGCTGACCCTGGACGAGATCGTCAAGATGCTCGCCCCCGAGGCCGAGGAGAAGGCCGCTCGCGAGGCCGCCGAGGCCGAGGGCAAGCCGGCTCCGCAGCGCAAGGTCGAGGTCCAGGTGCTGGACTTCGAGGTCGGCGACTCGGTCACCGTCACCGACGGCCCGTTCGCCACGCTGCAGGCGACCATCAACGAGATCAACCCGGACTCGAAGAAGGTCAAGGGCCTCGTCGAGATCTTCGGCCGCGAGACGCCGGTCGAGCTCTCCTTCGACCAGATCCAGAAGAACTGACTTCCGGACACACCGCTTCCGCGCAGGTCAGGCGATCGCTCCGGCGCTTGCCTGACCTGCTCGGTTTTCAGCCGCGCATCCATACCCGTTATCGTTGTGCGGTATGCCTGCATCCGGGTGGTCCCCGGGCGCGGGCAGGACCCGAATCGAAAGGACCCGGAGAGCTATGCCTCCCAAGAAGAAGAAGGTCACGGGGCTCATCAAGCTCCAGATCCAGGCCGGTGCCGCCAACCCGGCCCCGCCGGTCGGCCCCGCGCTGGGTCAGCACGGCGTCAACATCATGGAGTTCTGCAAGGCCTACAACGCCGCGACCGAGTCGCAGCGTGGCTGGGTGATCCCGGTGGAGATCACGGTCTACGAGGACCGTTCCTTCACCTTCATCACCAAGACGCCGCCGGCCGCGAAGATGATCCTGAAGGCCGCGGGCATCGAGAAGGGCTCCGGCGAGCCGCACAAGACCAAGGTCGCGAAGATCACGCGTGACCAGGTCCGTGAGATCGCCACGACCAAGATGCCCGACCTCAACGCCAACGACCTGGACGCCGCCGAGAAGATCATCGCCGGCACCGCCCGTTCCATGGGCGTCACGGTCGAGGGCTGAGCCCCAACCTCCATCAGCAGAAGTGGCGGGGCCTGCTCGGCCCGGACCACGACTCCTAAGAATCCACAGGAGCAGTAGTGAGCAAGCGCAGCAAGTCCCTTCGCGCTGCGGACGCCAAGGTCGACCGGGAAAAGCTCTACGCCCCGCTCGAGGCCGTCCGTCTCGCCAAGGACACCTCCACGACCAAGTTCGACGGCACCGTCGAGGTCGCCTTCCGCCTGGGTGTCGACCCGCGCAAGGCCGACCAGATGGTCCGTGGCACCGTGAACCTTCCGCACGGCACCGGCAAGACCGCCCGGGTCCTGGTCTTCGCGACCGGTGACCGTGCTGCGGCCGCGGAGGCCGCGGGCGCCGACATCGTCGGCTCCGACGAACTGATCGACGAGGTGGCGAAGGGCCGTCTGGACTTCGACGCCGTCGTCGCCACCCCGGACCTCATGGGCAAGGTCGGTCGTCTCGGCCGCGTGCTCGGTCCGCGTGGTCTGATGCCGAACCCGAAGACCGGCACCGTCACCCCCGACGTGGCCAAGGCCGTCACCGAGATCAAGGGCGGCAAGATCGAGTTCCGCGTCGACAAGCACTCGAACCTGCACTTCATCATCGGCAAGTCGTCCTTCGACGACACCAAGCTGGTGGAGAACTACGGCGCCGCGCTGGAGGAGATCCTCCGTCTGAAGCCGTCGGCCGCCAAGGGTCGCTACATCAAGAAGGCCGCCATCAGCACCACGATGGGCCCCGGCATTCCGGTCGACCCGAACCGCACCCGCAACCTCCTCGTCGAGGAGGACCCGGCTGCGGTCTGAGCCTGAGGCTCACCCAACCGGTCACGGGCCCCGCACCTCTTACAGGTGCGGGGCCCGTTCCCTTTTCCGGTACGTACGCCGGTGGCCTGGGTTAACGTGCGGGATCCGGATACGAACGGGGGGACGTATGCAGGGCACGACCGTGCGCCGCGTGGGCCTGGTGCTCGCGGCGACCGCGCTGACGGGGGTGGCCGCCTGCACGTCCCATGAGTCCTCCGGCACCCCCGGCCGGGACGACGGCGCCGCACGCGGCCGGGCCCTCGTCGCCCTGCGTGCCGCCGAGCGTGCCACCGAGCACGCCGAGTCCGCCCGGGTGGAGTCCACGACGTCCATGGGTTCGCTGATGTCCATGACCGCCGACGGCACCCTCGGCTGGGGCGACGGCATCACCGGCACCCTCACCATCAAGTACACCGGCGGCACCATCGCCGACACCATGCGGCGGCTCGGCACCACCTCGATGGAAGCCCGCTACCTGCCCGAGGCGTACTACGCGCGCATGGGCGAGAAGTTCGCCGAGCAGACCGGCGGCAGGCGCTGGATCCGGTACGCGTACGAGGACCTCGAAGCCCTCGCCGGCGGCTCCGGCGCCCACCTCGGCGACCAGATGCGCAGCACCACACCGAACCAGTCCGTGAAGCTCCTGCTGTCCTCCGGGGACGTCAGGAAGGTCGGCGAGGAGACCGTCCGCGGCCGGTCCGCGACGCACTGGTCCGGCACGGTGACAGCGGCCGACGTCGCCGATCCCGGATTGCGGAAGCAGCTCACCGAGGCCGGTGTGGCCACCGAGACCGTCGACATCTGGGTCGACAAGCGGAACCTGCTGGTCAAGAAGGTCGAGAAGGCGCGGATGTCCACCGGCCTGATGACCCAGACCGCGCACTACGCCGACTATGGCGTGCCGGTCCGGGCCGAACGGCCACCGCGGTCCGACACCGGGGACTTCGAGGACCTGATGCGCAAGCAGCCCGGCACGCCCTGAGTCTCCGTCTAATCCGATAGATCACTTGTGCCCCCTGGGATAGGCTCACGGCCTTGCTGTGAAGCAAGCGTGTATTCCTTGGGGGGAATCGATGAGGACATCCATACCTGCCGCCGGGGCGTGTGCCCTGCTTCTCGCCGCCGGTGCCGTCGGCTGCGGATCCGAGCAGTCGCCGGAGATGACGCCCGCCGCGGCCGTAGCCAAGGCGGCGAAGAACACGGAGGACATCACGTCCCTCCAGTACCGCCTGAAGGGCACGGTCCCGGAGTCGGGCCGTGTCGAGGGCGAGGCGTCCATGCGCCTGAAGCCCACGGTCGCCATGAGCATGAAGATGACGGCGCCCGACCAGGCCGCCGGCGAAAGCGTGGAGATCCGTCTCGTCGACAAGGCCATGTACCTCGGTGGGGGAGCCGAGATGGCCAAGGAGATGGACGGCAAGCGCTGGCTGAAGTTCGATCTGTCCGGCTCCGAGGCCGGCAAGGACCTGGACAAGATGGGGTCCCCGAGCCAGGCCGAGCAGAACCCGGCGGCGGAGTCCACCTTCCTCACGGGCGCCAAGGACGTGAAGAAGGTCGGCAGCGAGAAGGTCGAAGGGGTCGAGACCACCCACTACACGGGCACGGTCACCCTCGCCGACCTGCGCACCTCGCTCAAGGACGAGAAGGCCGAGACCCGCAAGCAGCGCGAGAAGAGCATCAAGCAGTACGAGAAGCTGGGCGTCGACAAGTTCACGATGGACATGTGGGTCGACGGCGAGGACCACACCAAGCAGTTCCGCATGAAGGGCCAGGCAGACAAGGGTCCGATGGACATGACCATCACCTTCCTCGACTACAACAAGCCCGTCACCGTCACGGCCCCGCCGGCCAAGGACGTCGCGGACCTGAGCGAGATGTTCAAGGAGCTGGGGCAGGGCTGAACCGCCCCGCGCCGATCCGCCGTACGGGCGGATTTGCCTCACGGTGAACCGTTCCCGTACTCTCCTACAGAAGCCAAAGACCGCTGGTCGTTACCGCGCGCTCATCAGAGGGCGCGGTGGCCGAAGGATCCGCTGAACGGCGGACGACCCGCGCAGGTGACACTGGAGAAGCTCCCGGAGTCCGCCGCCTCGTGCGTGTGTGAAACCGGTTGAGCTACGCCCCGTGCGCTTGCGCCGGGGCGTTTCGTTTTCCCCAGTCCTCCTTCGGGTCCGCGCGGTCCGAATCACCCGGAAGGAGGCCGAGGCTCATGGCGAGGCCTGACAAGGTCGATGCCGTCGAGGAGATGCGGGACAAGTTCCGCAACTCCAACGCTGCTGTCGTTACCGCGTACACCGGTCTCACCGTCGCGCAGCTCCAGAAGCTGCGTCGTTCACTCGGTGAGAACGCTCAGTACCGTGTGGCGAAGAACACGCTGACCAAGATTGCGGCCAACGAGGCCGGGATCACGACGCTGGACGACCTCTTTGCGGGTTCGTCGGCGGTCGCCTTCGTGACCGGTGACCCGGTCGAGGCGGCGAAGGGTCTCCGTGACTTCGCCAAGGACAACCCCAACCTCGTCATCAAGGGCGGCGTCCTTGACGGCAAGGCGATGTCCGCCGATGAGATCAAGAAGCTTGCGGACCTCGAGTCCCGCGAGGTTCTGCTCTCCAAGCTGGCGGGTGCCTTCAAGGGCAAGCAGTCCCAGGCTGCTCAGCTCTTCCAGGCGCTTCCCTCGAAGCTCGTCCGCACCGTGGACGCGCTCCGTGCCAAGCAGGACGAGCAGGGCGGTGCCGAGTAACTCGGCTCGCATCCCGGCCGCCGCTGCCTAACGCGGCGACCGTCGCGGGCCAGTAGTACGCCCGCCTCACATGTACATCCGGCACCTGCCGATATTAGTGGAAGGACCGCCAATCATGGCGAAGCTCAGCCAGGACGACCTGCTCGCGCAGTTCGAGGAGATGACCCTCATCGAGCTCTCCGAGTTCGTGAAGGCGTTCGAGGCAAAGTTCGACGTCACCGCCGCCGCGGCCGTCGCCGTCGCCGGCCCGGCCGGCCCGGCCGCCCCGGCCGAGGCCGAGGCCGAGCAGGACGAGTTCGACGTCATCCTCACCGGTGCCGGCGACAAGAAGATCCAGGTCATCAAGGTCGTGCGTGAGCTGACCTCCCTGGGTCTGAAGGAGGCCAAGGACCTCGTGGACGGCGCCCCGAAGCCCGTCCTCGAGAAGGTCGCCAAGGACGCCGCCGAGAAGGCCGCCGAGTCCCTCAAGGGCGCCGGCGCCTCCGTCGAGGTCAAGTAACACCCCCGGATCCGTCAGGATCCACAACGCGTCCCACTGGACGTGTAACGCGTAAGCGCGGAAGAGCGATCATCCATCCGGGTGGTCGCTCTTCGGCGTTCTCGGGGGCGGGCCACGGTTACCTTGAAGCCCCGGTGACGGGGGGTATGGTGATCTTCGTTGTGTCCCCGGGCGGCCCCGGATCGGGCAGGGGGGCCTTGACGAACCGCACGCAGCGCGCAATTCTCAGGACGCGTCGTCACAGGATCCGAATCCGAGGCATGGATCGACGACGAAGAGGGCAGTATCAACGTGCGTTGAGGGCAGCGCCTTGTCGCAGGAGTGGAACAACGAGGGTGAACACGGGTTCCAGAACCCGCACTGGACATCAGTGTGCCAAGTGGCTACACTGACCCTTTGCGCTGCCTGTTAGCTGTCCCCTGCCCGTCACCAGGGGTCTGCCCTCGCCCGAGCATCGACGACAAGACATGTCCGACCTGGCCTTTCGGCCGGACTGACACAGCTTGTCTCTGTGTACGGGAGAGGGGCCGGTACGCGCGTAGTGAGTCCGAGCCCTCGGAAGGACCCCCTCTTGGCCGCCTCGCGCAACGCCTCGACCGCGAATACGAACAACGCCGCCAGCACTGCCCCGCTGCGCATCTCTTTTGCAAAGATCAAGGAGCCTCTTGAGGTTCCGAACCTGCTCGCGCTGCAGACCGAGAGCTTCGACTGGCTCCTCGGCAACACCGCCTGGCAGAGTCGGGTCGAGGAGGCTCTCGAGAACGGTCAGGACGTCCCCACCAAGTCCGGGCTCGAGGAGATCTTCGAGGAGATCTCCCCGATCGAGGACTTCAGCGGGTCGATGTCGCTGACCTTCCGCGACCACCGCTTCGAGCCGCCGAAGAACTCCATCGACGAGTGCAAGGACCGTGACTTCACGTACGCGGCCCCGCTCTTCGTCACTGCCGAGTTCACGAACAACGAGACCGGCGAGATCAAGTCCCAGACGGTCTTCATGGGCGACTTCCCGCTCATGACGAACAAGGGCACCTTCGTCATCAACGGCACCGAGCGTGTCGTGGTGTCGCAGCTCGTCCGTTCGCCCGGTGTCTACTTCGACTCCTCCATCGACAAGACGTCCGACAAGGACATCTTCTCCGCCAAGATCATCCCCTCCCGGGGTGCCTGGCTGGAGATGGAGATCGACAAGCGCGACATGGTCGGTGTCCGCATCGACCGCAAGCGCAAGCAGTCCGTCACCGTCCTGCTCAAGGCGCTCGGCTGGACCACCGAGCAGATCCTCGAGGAGTTCGGCGAGTACGAGTCCATGCGCGCCACCCTGGAGAAGGACCACACCCAGGGCCAGGACGACGCACTGCTCGACATCTACCGCAAGCTGCGTCCGGGCGAGCCCCCCACGCGTGAGGCCGCGCAGACGCTGCTCGAGAACCTCTACTTCAACCCCAAGCGCTACGACCTGGCCAAGGTCGGCCGCTACAAGGTCAACAAGAAGCTGGGTGCGGACGCTCCGCTGGACGCGGGCATCCTGACCGTCGAGGACATCATCTCGACGATCAAGTACCTGGTGAAGCTGCACGCGGGCGAGACCGAGACGGTCGGCGACAGCGGTACGAACATCGTCGTCGAGACCGACGACATCGACCACTTCGGCAACCGCCGCCTGCGCAGCGTCGGCGAGCTCATCCAGAACCAGGTCCGTACGGGTCTGGCGCGTATGGAGCGTGTCGTCCGCGAGCGGATGACGACCCAGGACGTCGAGGCGATCACGCCGCAGACCCTGATCAACATCCGGCCGGTCGTCGCCTCCATCAAGGAGTTCTTCGGCACCAGCCAGCTGTCGCAGTTCATGGACCAGAACAACCCGCTGTCGGGTCTCACCCACAAGCGCCGTCTGTCGGCCCTTGGCCCGGGTGGTCTGTCCCGTGAGCGGGCCGGCTTCGAGGTCCGTGACGTGCACCCCTCGCACTACGGCCGCATGTGCCCGATCGAGACGCCCGAAGGCCCGAACATCGGTCTGATCGGCTCGCTCGCCTCCTACGGCCGGGTCAACGCGTTCGGTTTCGTCGAGACCCCCTACCGCAAGGTGTTCGAGGGCCAGGTCACCGACGAGGTCGACTACCTGACCGCCGACGAGGAGGACCGCTTCGTCATCGCGCAGGCCAACGCGCAGCTGACGGACGACCTCCGCTTCGCCGAGGCCCGGGTGCTCGTCCGCCGTAAGGGCGGCGAGGTCGACTACGTCACCGGTGAAGACGTCGACTACATGGACGTCTCGCCGCGCCAGATGGTGTCGGTCGCGACCGCCATGATCCCCTTCCTCGAGCACGACGACGCCAACCGTGCCCTCATGGGCGCGAACATGATGCGTCAGGCCGTGCCGCTCATTAAGTCCGAGGCCCCGCTCGTCGGCACCGGCATGGAGTACCGCTCCGCGGTCGACGCCGGCGACGTGGTCAAGGCCGAGAAGCCCGGTGTGGTCCAGGAGGTCTCCGCGGACTACATCACCACCGCCAACGACGACGGCACGTACATCACGTACCGCCTGGCCAAGTTCGCCCGCTCCAACCAGGGCACCTCGGTCAACCAGAAGGTCATCGTCAACGAGGGCGACCGGATCATCGAGGGCCAGGTCCTCGCCGACGGTCCGGCCACCCAGAACGGCGAGATGGCGCTGGGCAAGAACCTGCTCGTGGCGTTCATGCCGTGGGAGGGTCACAACTACGAGGACGCGATCATCCTGTCGCAGCGCCTCGTGCAGGACGACGTCCTCTCCTCGATCCACATCGAGGAGCACGAGGTCGACGCCCGTGACACCAAGCTCGGCCCCGAGGAGATCACCCGGGACATCCCGAACGTCTCCGAGGAGGTCCTCGCCGACCTCGACGAGCGCGGCATCATCCGCATCGGTGCCGAGGTCGTCGCCGGCGACATCCTCGTCGGCAAGGTCACGCCCAAGGGTGAGACCGAGCTGACCCCGGAGGAGCGCCTGCTGCGCGCCATCTTCGGTGAGAAGGCCCGTGAGGTCCGGGACACCTCGCTGAAGGTGCCGCACGGCGAGATCGGCAAGGTCATCGGCGTCCGCGTCTTCGACCGCGAGGAGGGCGACGAGCTTCCCCCCGGTGTGAACCAGCTGGTGCGCGTCTACGTCGCGCAGAAGCGCAAGATCACCGACGGTGACAAGCTCGCCGGCCGTCACGGCAACAAGGGCGTCATCTCGAAGATCCTGCCGATCGAGGACATGCCGTTCCTGGAGGACGGCACCCCGGTCGACATCATCCTCAACCCGCTCGGTGTGCCGTCCCGAATGAACCCGGGACAGGTTCTGGAGATCCACCTCGGCTGGCTCGCCAGCCGCGGCTGGGACGTCTCCGGCCTCGCGGACGACTGGGCGCAGCGCCTGCAGGCCATCGAGGCCGACCAGGTCGACCCGGGCACGAACGTCGCCACCCCCGTCTTCGACGGTGCGCGTGAGGACGAGCTGGCCGGTCTGCTGAACCACACCATCCCGAACCGCGACGGCGAGCGCATGGTGCTCCCGACCGGTAAGGCGCCGCTGTTCGACGGCCGCTCCGGCGAGCCGTTCCCGGAGCCGATCTCGGTCGGCTACATGTACATCCTCAAGCTGCACCACCTGGTCGACGACAAGCTGCACGCCCGGTCGACCGGTCCGTACTCGATGATCACCCAGCAGCCGCTGGGTGGTAAGGCCCAGTTCGGTGGCCAGCGCTTCGGTGAGATGGAGGTGTGGGCGCTGGAGGCTTACGGCGCCGCGTACGCCCTCCAGGAGCTGCTGACCATCAAGTCCGACGACGTGACCGGCCGCGTGAAGGTCTACGAGGCCATCGTCAAGGGCGAGAACATTCCCGAGCCCGGCATCCCCGAGTCCTTCAAGGTGCTCATCAAGGAGATGCAGTCCCTGTGCCTCAACGTGGAGGTGCTGTCCTCGGACGGCATGTCCATCGAGATGCGCGACACCGACGAGGACGTCTTCCGCGCTGCGGAGGAGCTTGGCATCGACCTGTCCCGGCGTGAGCCGAGCAGCGTCGAAGAGGTCTGACGGGAGTTCGGCGGCCTTCGTCATGAAGGCCGCCGGCCCCAGGACCCCCGTATCAGACCCCATGACTTACAACCCTGAGAGGGATTGACGCATAGTGCTCGACGTCAACTTCTTCGACGAGCTCCGGATCGGTCTGGCCACCGCTGACGACATCCGTCAGTGGAGCCACGGCGAGGTCAAGAAGCCCGAGACGATCAACTACCGCACGCTCAAGCCCGAAAAGGACGGACTCTTCTGCGAGAAGATCTTCGGTCCGACCCGGGACTGGGAGTGCTACTGCGGCAAGTACAAGCGTGTCCGCTTCAAGGGCATCATCTGTGAGCGGTGTGGCGTCGAGGTCACCCGCGCCAAGGTGCGCCGTGAGCGGATGGGCCACATCGAGCTGGCCGCCCCCGTCACGCACATCTGGTACTTCAAGGGCGTCCCGAGCCGTCTGGGCTACCTGCTCGACCTGGCTCCCAAGGACCTCGAGAAGGTCATCTACTTCGCGGCGTACATGATCACGTACGTCGACGAGGAGCGCCGTACGCGCGACCTGCCCTCGCTGGAGGCCCACGTCTCCGTCGAGCGCCAGCAGATCGAGCAGCGCCGCGACGCCGACCTGGAGGCCCGCGCCAAGAAGCTCGAGACCGACCTGGCCGAGCTGGAGGCCGAGGGCGCCAAGGCGGACGTGCGCCGCAAGGTGCGCGAGGGTGCCGAGCGTGAGATGAAGCAGCTGCGTGACCGCGCGCAGCGCGAGATCGACCGCCTCGACGAGGTGTGGAACCGCTTCAAGAACCTCAAGGTCCAGGACCTCGAGGGCGACGAGCTGCTCTACCGCGAGCTGCGTGACCGCTTCGGCACGTACTTCGACGGCTCGATGGGTGCCGCGGCGCTGCAGAAGCGCCTGGAGTCCTTCGACCTCGACGAGGAGGCCGAGCGTCTCCGCGAGATCATCCGCACCGGCAAGGGCCAGAAGAAGACCCGTGCGCTCAAGCGCCTGAAGGTCGTCTCCGCGTTCCTGCAGACCAGCAACAGCCCCAAGGGCATGGTGCTCGACTGCGTGCCGGTCATCCCGCCGGACCTCCGCCCGATGGTGCAGCTGGACGGTGGCCGCTTCGCGACCTCCGACCTGAACGACCTGTACCGCCGTGTGATCAACCGGAACAACCGCCTGAAGCGCCTTCTCGACCTCGGTGCGCCCGAGATCATCGTGAACAACGAGAAGCGCATGCTCCAGGAGGCCGTGGACGCGCTGTTCGACAACGGCCGTCGTGGCCGTCCGGTCACCGGTCCCGGTAACCGCCCGCTGAAGTCCCTCAGCGACATGCTGAAGGGTAAGCAGGGTCGATTCCGTCAGAACCTGCTCGGTAAGCGTGTGGACTACTCCGCGCGTTCCGTGATCGTCGTCGGTCCGCAGCTGAAGCTGCACCAGTGCGGTCTGCCCAAGGCGATGGCGCTGGAGCTCTTCAAGCCGTTCGTGATGAAGCGCCTGGTCGACCTGAACCACGCGCAGAACATCAAGAGCGCCAAGCGCATGGTCGAGCGCGGCCGCACGGTCGTGTACGACGTGCTGGAAGAGGTCATCGCCGAGCACCCGGTTCTGCTGAACCGTGCGCCCACGCTGCACCGCCTCGGCATCCAGGCCTTCGAGCCGCAGCTGGTCGAGGGCAAGGCCATCCAGATCCACCCGCTCGTCTGCACCGCGTTCAACGCGGACTTCGACGGTGACCAGATGGCCGTCCACCTGCCGCTCTCCGCGGAGGCGCAGGCCGAGGCCCGCATCCTGATGCTGTCCTCGAACAACATCCTCAAGCCCGCCGACGGCCGTCCGGTGACGATGCCGACCCAGGACATGGTCCTCGGTCTGTTCTTCCTCACCACCGACGGCGAGATGCGCGACCTCAAGGGCGAGGGTCGTTCCTTCGCCTCGGTCGCCGAGGCGATCATGGCCTTCGACGCGGGCGAGCTGTCGCTCCAGTCGAAGATCGACGTCCGCTTCCCGGTCGGCACCATCCCGCCGCGTGGCTGGACCCCGCCGGCGCGTGAGGAGGGCGAGCCCGAGTGGCAGCAGGGTGACAGCTTCCGGCTGAACACCACCCTGGGCCGCGCGCTCTTCAACGAGCTGCTGCCCGAGGACTACCCGTTCGTCGACTACGAGGTCGGCAAGAAGCAGCTCTCCGAGATCGTCAACGACCTCGCCGAGCGCTACCCCAAGGTCATCGTGGCGGCGACGCTCGACAACCTGAAGGCGTCCGGCTTCTTCTGGGCGACCCGTTCCGGTGTCACCGTGGCCATCTCCGACGTCGTCGTTCCCGAGGCGAAGAAGGAGATCGTCAAGGGCTACGAGGCGCAGGACGAGAAGGTCCAGAAGCAGTACGAGCGCGGTCTGATCACCAAGGACGAGCGCACGCAGGAGCTCATCGCGATCTGGACCAAGGCGACCAACGAGGTCGCCGAGGCGATGAACGACAACTTCCCGAAGACCAACCCGATCTTCATGATGGTGAACTCGGGTGCACGAGGCAACATGATGCAGATGCGTCAGATCGCCGGTATGCGTGGTCTGGTGTCGAACGCGAAGAACGAGACGATCCCGCGTCCCATCAAGGCCTCCTTCCGTGAGGGCCTGTCCGTGCTGGAGTACTTCATCTCCACGCACGGTGCCCGTAAGGGTCTGGCGGACACCGCTCTGCGTACCGCCGACTCGGGTTACCTCACTCGTCGTCTGGTCGACGTCTCCCAGGACGTCATCATTCGCGAGGAGGACTGCGGCACCGAGCGCGGTCTGAAGCTGCGGATCGCCTCGAAGGACGAGGCGGGTGTCCTGCGCAAGGCCGAGGACGTCGAGACCAGCGTCTACGCCCGCATGCTCGCCCAGGACGTCGTCATCGACGGCAAGGTGATCGCGCCGGCCAACGTGGACCTGGGTGACGTGCTCATCGACCAGCTCGTGCACCACGGCGTCGAGGAGGTCAAGACCCGCTCGGTCCTGACCTGCGAGTCCGCCGTCGGCACCTGCGCGATGTGCTACGGCCGCTCGCTGGCCACCGGCAAGCTGGTCGACATCGGTGAGGCGGTCGGCATCATCGCCGCCCAGTCCATCGGTGAGCCCGGTACCCAGCTGACGATGCGTACCTTCCACACCGGTGGTGTGGCCGGTGACGACATCACCCAGGGTCTGCCGCGTGTCGTCGAGCTCTTCGAGGCCCGTACCCCGAAGGGTGTCGCCCCGATCTCCGAGGCCCAGGGCCGCGTGCGGATCGAGGAGACCGAGAAGACCAAGAAGCTCGTCGTCACCCCGGACGACGGCAGCGACGAGACGGCGTTCCCGATCTCGAAGCGTGCCCGTCTCCTGGTCAGCGAGGGCGAGCACGTCGAGGTGGGCCAGAAGCTCACCGTGGGTGCCACCAACCCGCACGACGTGCTGCGCATCCTGGGTCAGCGTGCCGTCCAGGTCCACCTGGTCGGCGAGGTCCAGAAGGTCTACAACTCGCAGGGTGTGTCGATCCACGACAAGCACATCGAGATCATCATCCGGCAGATGCTCCGCCGCGTGACGATCATCGAGTCCGGCGACGCCGAGCTGCTGCCCGGCGAGCTGGTCGAGCGCTCGAAGTTCGAGACCGAGAACCGTCGTGTGGTCCAGGAGGGCGGTCACCCGGCCTCCGGTCGTCCGCAGCTCATGGGTATCACCAAGGCCTCGCTGGCCACGGAGTCCTGGCTGTCGGCGGCGTCCTTCCAGGAGACGACGCGAGTCCTCACGGACGCGGCGATCAACGCCAAGTCCGACTCGCTCATCGGCCTCAAGGAGAACGTCATCATCGGTAAGCTCATCCCGGCCGGTACGGGTCTGTCCCGCTACCGCAACATCCGGGTCGAGCCGACCGAGGAGGCCAAGGCCGCGATGTACTCGGCCGTCGGCTACGACGACATCGACTACTCGCCGTTCGGCACGGGCTCCGGCCAGGCCGTTCCGCTGGAGGACTACGACTACGGTCCGTACAACCAGTAAGCGAGTCGCTTGAGTCGAAGGGCGGTCACCCTGCGGGGTGGCCGCCCTTGGGCGTTTCCCGGTACCGGGGGCCCGGCGGTACCGGGAGCCCGGGCGGGAAGGGCCCCTACGCCGTCTCACCGGGCGTCTGCGGGCGGCGCGGCCACGGCGGTGGAACCGAGGCGCGTCCGCGCGTGGGACCGTCTCTGTCGGCTGTCTGGCCGACTTCCGGCGCCCCGCCCCGGTGTACCGGTGCCGGAATCTGCGCTTCGGCGCATCATGGAAGGACTCCGGCCACCGGGGAGGTGCTCCGTGTCGCAGTCGCGCTATCCGTCCTGGCAGCCCTGGCAGGGCTCCGGTGCCCCGTCGATGCTGGCGTCGCACGCCGACCGGGAGCGGGCCGTGGATGTGCTCAGAGCCGGGTACGGCGAGGGGCGGATGGAGCAGGCCGAGTTCGAGCAGCGGGTGGGACGGGCGTACGCGGCGCGGACCGTGGGGGAGCTGGCGCTGCTCGTCGCGGATCTGCCGCAGGGGCCGTTGTCGCAGCCGGCCTCGGTCGTGCCCGTTCCGGCGACGTTCCTGCCCGTGCCGCGGGCGCGGACCAACGGCAAGGCCGTCGCGGCCGGGGTGTGCGGGCTGCTGTGCGTGCCGACCATGGGGCTGACCGGGATCCCGGCCGTCGTGCTGGGGCATGTGGCCCGGGCCGAGATCCGCAGCCGTGGGGAGCTGGGGGACGGGCTCGCGCTGACCGGCCTCGTGCTCGGGTGGTTGTCCACGGCGGGCTGGGCACTCGTTCTGGTGTTGCTCACGGTGGTGTCCGTCGTAGCATCGTGAAAGTGTGCAAAACGGATAGTCGCCGTCGAATTGAAGATCGATAACGGCCGGGGGGCTTGACATGTCCCGCATGCCGATGCGGGCGCTGCCCATTTGTTTTGACCGCAGCGAATGCGATAGGTACGCTCAGACCTTGTGCCTGGGGTGTGCCCTGGCTCGCGTGTGTGCCATGAACCGCACGGCGAGCCGACACCGGCCACCGTAATCTGCGCTGTTTCTGCCTCGCGGCGGGAGTCCGCGGGTTCGACACACCCGACCGCGTGGGTCGGCGATGTTCCAGGTTAGCTTTACGATTCGGCACACAGAAACCGGAGAAGTAGTGCCTACGATCCAGCAGCTGGTCCGCAAGGGCCGGCAGGACAAGGTCGAGAAGAACAAGACGCCCGCACTCGAGGGTTCCCCTCAGCGCCGGGGCGTCTGCACGCGTGTGTTCACGACCACCCCGAAGAAGCCGAACTCGGCCCTGCGTAAGGTCGCGCGTGTGCGTCTGACCAGCGGGATCGAGGTCACCGCTTACATTCCGGGTGAGGGACACAACCTGCAGGAGCACTCCATCGTGCTCGTGCGCGGCGGCCGTGTGAAGGACCTGCCGGGTGTTCGCTACAAGATCATCCGTGGCTCCCTCGACACCCAGGGTGTCAAGAACCGCAAGCAGGCCCGTTCCCGCTACGGCGCCAAGAAGGAGAAGTAAGAATGCCTCGTAAGGGCCCCGCCCCGAAGCGCCCGGTCATCATCGACCCGGTCTACGGTTCTCCTCTGGTGACGTCGCTCATCAACAAGGTGCTGCTGAACGGCAAGCGCTCCACCGCCGAGCGCATCGTCTACGGCGCCATGGAAGGTCTGCGTGAGAAGACGGGCAACGACCCGGTCATCACGCTGAAGCGCGCGCTGGAGAACATCAAGCCGACCCTCGAGGTCAAGTCCCGCCGTGTCGGTGGTGCGACGTACCAGGTTCCGATCGAGGTCAAGCCCGGTCGCGCCAACACGCTCGCGCTGCGCTGGCTGGTCGGTTACTCCCGCGCCCGCCGCGAGAAGACCATGACCGAGCGTCTGCTCAACGAGCTTCTCGACGCCTCCAACGGCCTCGGTGCCGCTGTGAAGAAGCGCGAGGACACCCACAAGATGGCCGAGTCCAACAAGGCCTTCGCGCACTACCGCTGGTAGTCGCTACCCACATCGAGACCGAGAGAAGACTGAAGCCTTATGGCTACCACTTCACTTGACCTGGCCAAGGTCCGCAACATCGGGATCATGGCCCACATCGACGCGGGCAAGACGACCACCACCGAGCGGATCCTGTTCTACACCGGCGTGTCGTACAAGATCGGTGAGGTCCACGACGGCGCTGCCACCATGGACTGGATGGAGCAGGAGCAGGAGCGTGGCATCACGATCACGTCTGCTGCGACCACCTGTCACTGGCCGCTCGAGGACAACGACTACACCATCAACATCATCGACACCCCGGGTCACGTCGACTTCACCGTCGAGGTGGAGCGCTCCCTGCGCGTGCTCGACGGTGCCGTGACGGTGTTCGACGGTGTCGCCGGTGTCGAGCCGCAGTCCGAGACGGTGTGGCGTCAGGCCGACCGTTACGGCGTGCCCCGCATCTGCTTCGTCAACAAGCTGGACCGTACCGGCGCCGAGTTCCACCGCTGCGTGGACATGATCTCGGACCGCCTGGGCGCGCAGCCGCTGGTCATGCAGCTGCCGATCGGTGCAGAGGCGGACTTCAAGGGCGTCATCGACCTCGTGACGATGAAGGCCCTGGTCTGGTCGGCCGAGGCGACCAAGGGCGAGATGTACGACACCGTCGACATCCCGGACACCCACGCCGAGGCTGCCGAGGAGTACCGCGGCAAGCTGCTCGAGGCCGTCGCCGAGAACGACGAAGAGCTGATGGAGCTGTACCTGGAGGGCACCGAGCCCACCGTGGAGCAGCTCTACGCCGCGATCCGTCGTATCACCATCGCGTCCGGCAAGAGCGGCGGCACCACCGTCACTCCCGTGTTCTGCGGCACCGCGTTCAAGAACAAGGGCGTCCAGCCCCTGCTCGACGCGGTCGTGCGCTACCTGCCCACCCCGCTCGACGTCGAGGCCATCGAGGGCCACGACGTCAAGGACCCGGAGCAGGTCATCGCGCGCAAGCCGTCCGAGGACGAGCCCCTCGCCGCGCTGGCGTTCAAGATCATGAGCGACCCGCACCTCGGCAAGCTCACCTTCGTCCGCGTGTACTCCGGCCGCCTTCTGTCCGGCACCGCCGTGCTGAACTCGGTGAAGGGCAAGAAGGAGCGCATCGGCAAGATCTACCGCATGCACGCGAACAAGCGTGAGGAGATCGAGTCGGTGGGCGCCGGCGACATCGTCGCCGTGATGGGTCTGAAGCAGACCACGACCGGTGAGACGCTGTCCGACGACAAGAACCCGGTCATCCTGGAGTCCATGGACTTCCCGGCGCCGGTCATCCAGGTCGCCATCGAGCCCAAGTCGAAGGGCGACCAGGAGAAGCTGGGCGTCGCGATCCAGCGCCTGGCCGAGGAGGACCCGTCGTTCCAGGTCCACTCGGACGAGGAGACGGGCCAGACCATCATCGGTGGTATGGGCGAGCTGCACCTCGAGGTGCTGGTCGACCGCATGCGCCGTGAGTTCAAGGTCGAGGCCAACGTCGGCAAGCCGCAGGTCGCCTACCGCGAGACGATCCGCAAGGCCGTCGAGCGCGTGGACTACACCCACAAGAAGCAGACCGGTGGTACCGGTCAGTTCGCCAAGGTGCAGATCGCGATCGAGCCGATCGAGGGCGGCGACGCCTCGTACGAGTTCGTGAACAAGGTGACCGGTGGTCGCATCCCGAAGGAGTACATCCCTTCGGTCGACGCCGGTGCGCAGGAGGCCATGCAGTTCGGCATCCTGGCCGGCTACGAGATGACGGGCGTCCGCGTCACGCTCATCGACGGTGGCTACCACGAGGTCGACTCCTCCGAGCTCGCGTTCAAGATCGCCGGTTCGCAGGCCTTCAAGGAGGCCGCGCGCAAGGCCAGCCCCGTGCTGCTCGAGCCGATGATGGCCGTCGAGGTCACCACGCCCGAGGACTACATGGGTGAGGTCATCGGCGACATCAACTCCCGCCGTGGTCAGATCCAGGCCATGGAGGAGCGGGCCGGTGCCCGCGTCGTGAAGGGCCTCGTGCCCCTCTCGGAGATGTTCGGCTACGTCGGAGACCTCCGCAGCAAGACGTCGGGTCGCGCAAGCTACTCGATGCAGTTCGACTCCTACGCCGAGGTTCCCCGGAACGTCGCCGAGGAGATCATCGCGAAGGCCAAGGGCGAGTAACGCACCGCGTCTACACGCCGTAGGCTTGACTCCGGTGCTCAGGGGCATTCCGCCGCAATCGTGGTGAGAATGCCCCGAGGCCCGGGCTTTCCAGCAAAGATCACCTGGCGCCGATGAGTAAGGCGTACCAGAACCACTCTCAGGAGGACCCCAGTGGCGAAGGCGAAGTTCGAGCGGACTAAGCCGCACGTCAACATCGGCACCATCGGTCACATCGACCACGGTAAGACGACCCTCACGGCCGCCATTACCAAGGTGCTGCACGACGCGTACCCGGACCTGAACGAGGCCTCGGCCTTCGACCAGATCGACAAGGCTCCTGAGGAGCGCCAGCGCGGTATCACCATCTCCATCGCGCACGTCGAGTACCAGACCGAGACGCGTCACTACGCCCACGTCGACTGCCCCGGTCACGCGGACTACATCAAGAACATGATCACGGGTGCGGCGCAGATGGACGGCGCCATCCTCGTGGTCGCCGCCACCGACGGCCCGATGCCGCAGACCAAGGAGCACGTGCTCCTGGCCCGCCAGGTCGGCGTTCCGTACATCGTCGTCGCCCTGAACAAGGCCGACATGGTGGACGACGAGGAGATCCTGGAGCTCGTCGAGCTCGAGGTCCGTGAGCTCCTCTCCGAGTACGAGTTCCCGGGCGACGACCTGCCGGTCGTCAAGGTCTCGGCGCTCAAGGCCCTCGAGGGCGACAAGGAGTGGGGCAACTCCGTCCTCGAGCTCATGAAGGCCGTGGACGAGAACATCCCGCAGCCCGAGCGTGACGTCGACAAGCCGTTCCTGATGCCGATCGAGGACGTCTTCACGATCACCGGTCGTGGCACCGTCGTCACCGGTCGTATCGAGCGTGGTGTCCTCAAGGTCAACGAGACCGTTGACATCGTGGGCATCAAGCAGGAGAAGACCACCACCACGGTCACCGGCATCGAGATGTTCCGCAAGCTGCTCGACGAGGGCCAGGCCGGTGAGAACGTCGGTCTGCTCCTCCGTGGCATCAAGCGCGAGGACGTCGAGCGCGGCCAGGTCATCATCAAGCCGGGCTCGGTCACCCCGCACACCGAGTTCGAGGCGCAGGCCTACATCCTGTCCAAGGACGAGGGTGGCCGCCACACGCCGTTCTTCAACAACTACCGCCCGCAGTTCTACTTCCGTACGACGGACGTGACCGGCGTGGTGACCCTCCCCGAGGGCACCGAGATGGTCATGCCGGGTGACAACACCGAGATGAAGGTGGAGCTCATCCAGCCCGTCGCCATGGAGGAGGGCCTGAAGTTCGCCATCCGTGAGGGTGGCCGGACCGTGGGCGCCGGCCAGGTCACCAAGATCAACAAGTAAGTCCTCGGACTGGCTTGAGGGTCCACTGACCTGAGTGGCTCGAAAGGGCCCGTACGACTTCGGTCGTGCGGGCCCTTTTGCCGTTGGCCCACGAGTACGCCGAGGTTCGCCAAGGCGGCGAGCCACAGGGCGCCGGCGCCCAGCCCGAAAGCGGTTGCCGGAGCGCCGGCCGGGGTCACTGCATGTTCTGGACGTGCGGGTGGTCGGAGGACGTCCGGCAGATGTAGAGCTGCATGCTGTAGCTCCTGCCGATCTCCAGCTGCGTGTCGCGAGCCGGGCCGAGGAAGTGGTAGCCGTCGTAGCCGGCGTCCTCGATCGGCCGCCAGCTTCCGCTGCCGCCGTCCCACTCCGTGCCGTCGATGGTGAGCAGGGGGCGGACCGGCGCACCGCACTCGGTGCAGGACATGGGGAACGGATCGGAGAAGCTCCAGGGAGCGTGACCGCCGGCCTTGCTGCCCGGGGCGACCGCGAGGTCGTACTGGTAGCAGACCTCGGCCTCTCCCTCGTCGGCCTCCTCCTCGTTCTGTTCCTCCCACGCGCTGATCCGCTCTGCGAGCTCCTCGGGCAGTTCGTGCGGTGCCGGGTACTCGGTGACCGGTTCGGGATGCAGGACGCACGGCTCGGGCAGGTAGCCGCCGTTGCCGATGACGGACGGCCGCGGAGCGTCGTTGAGTGGGGTCTCCACGTCGGCCGCGGTGCGCCAGCGCAGCTCCGTGTACGGCAGGTAGTCCGGGTCGTGGTCGAAAGGGCACCACAGCACCTGAAGCAGATCGGCTCCCTCCGGGCAGGGCAGGCCCGGAACGTCCCGGGCGTACAACTGAGCAACCGGCACCAACGGGACGGGTCCGTCCTGCGGTATGCGGGTCTTCCCGGTCGCACGGTCGACGATCACCCGCTCCTCCTCGCTCAGCAGTTCCTCTCCCTCCGCGCGTGGCCGAGCCCAGGCTTCCGCGAGGATCCGCCGTCGGAGCCTGACGTCGGCCGGGTCCAGACCGCGATGCCGGGGACCGGTGTGCTCGGGGCAGCCGGGCCACGGTTCACCGGCCGGCCACAGCAGGGGCCCGCCGATGGAACTGTCCGTCGCGGTCGGCGCTCCGGCCCGGGGATGCAGCCGTACGGCGGTGCGGGCGAGCGGGGTGAGCTCAGGGTAGAGGGCGGTGACGTCGAGGGGGCGGGGCGGGGTGGTACGGGTCATGGGCGCAGGGTACGGGGCTGCACTGACACCGCTCGGCTTTCCTCACGGGGATCCGGTTCGGTCCGCCCCTGTCATGCCGTCAGACTGGGGCATGACTTCAGGACCGGCAGCCCGTGATGACCAACTCGACCTGGATGTGATCGAGGAGCTGTGCGTCGCCCCGACTTCGGATCCGGTACTGGCCTCCACGGGTGGAGCGCATCGGTCTCTCGCGCGCGGAGGCGGTCGCGAGGATCAACGCGTCGTACGGGACGCGTGCGTGGGTCTCCCTGGATCTGCAGCTCATGGGGCACGAACTGCCCGAGTACTGGGCCTACGGGGTGTACTGCGGCCCGGATGAGCAACACCGCGTTCCCGAGGGAAGCCCGACCGCAGACGCAGACATCGACTTCAGCACACACCCCGTACGCCCCGCACCGCCGAAGGACTCGCCGTTCTGGACGCTGCACGAGTAGTGGCACGATGTCCGCACGAGTGATCGAGCGAATGGGGAGGCCGGCTTCATGGCTCGCTACATGGAGACACTGACCGTCGAGCGGGGCGGGTTCCGGATCAAGGTGCCGGAGTCGTGGTGGGAGTTCGACGTACGGCCGGAGTCCCGGGACGACTCGATTCGCCGCATGGTGAGCGAACGGGTGCAGCAGCGACCGGAGTTGGAGCCGTACCGGGACACCTACGTCGACTTCCTCCGGAAGGCCGCCGCGGATGCCTGGAAGTCGGGCGCGATGTACTGCGGCTGCATGGCGGAGAACTTCGGCGGGGACACGCCGATCACGGGTTCGGTGACCGTCTCTCTCGTCGGCGGCCGCAACGAGCGTGGCGAGACGCTGTCGAACGACCCGGCGGTCATCGCGAGCCAGCTCGCGGTGAAGGAGGCCAAGCGGGAGGGCGACTCCTGGCGCAAGGTGACGACGGTCGACATCCCGGGTGTCGGCCCGGCCGCGCGCACGCACGGCATCGAGGACATCGCCGTATCGGGCGACGCGCTCAACCGCACGATCAGGGCCGTGCTGATGCAGACGTACATCCCCGTGCCGGGCCAGGAGGGCAAGGTCGCCCTGGTCGCCGGCAGCAGCCAGGTCCTCGACCTCGCGGACTCCTTCTTCGACATCTTCGACGCGATCACTTCGACGTTCCGCTTCACGGGTTGATCCCGTTGCCGCAAGGACCAGATTCAGCAGTGACCAGCTTTGACATCACAGGGACATCAAAGCCCTGGGTCATCTTCGTTCCGCAAGGAGAGAGCAGCACCCAGCGGCAGCTGTCGCGTCTGGAGGCGAGGGGAGGGCGTGTCCACCGCTTGGACTCCCGCGACCTGATGACCGAGCAGGGGGTCTACCGCTCGTTCGCGGAAGCTCTGCGATTCTCCGGCCACTTCGGCGGGAACTGGGACGCGTTGGTGGACTGCCTGGACGACCTGTGCGGCGCGGTGACAGGTGGAGTCGGGATCGTGGGGGTGATTCATGATGCGGATCGTCTGCTGCAAGCGCCACACTTCCCGATCTTCGTGTCAGTTCTTTGCCAAGGCGCGGACCGTGCGAACTCTGCGGTGGATCTCGATGGTTTCCCCTTGGACCGCCCGGCGATCGCCCAGCACTTCCTATTCGAGTTTCGTGAGTTCGATCGGGAAACGGTGGCCGCGAAGATCGAACAACCGGATTTGACCGTCGTGACCGGAGAGCCCTTTGTCGCTGCCGAGCTCTCGCAGGAGCAATGGCGCTGAGTCACGGAGAGGGGCCCACGGAGAGGGCGTATATGAGGCGCTGCGAGCGGAAGGCGCCAGCGGGGTAGCGGACGCCCTAAGCCCCTGTCGTCGGCCTCTGCGGCTCGCACTGCGAACCCCACTCTTCCGTCGAACCGGCGGCCCGGTCCGGAAGGCATGACCTTGGGGCGAGCGATTCTGCTTGGCGTCGACGGAGGTGTGTCAGCCAGGGCTCAGCAAGCCTGTACGGCATCGACAGGGCGCGCACGACCGGGTCCAGCTGGTAGTCCTGGATCTCGAGGCCCGAGCGGAAGGGCGCTTGGAGCGCCGTCTTGTCGGCCGAGGCGATGGCACCCCAGCGGACCGCGTCCAGGAAGGCGTCGAGACGGCCGGGCTCGTCGAAACCGGCGGCGGGCGACGGCAACTCGTCCTCGTCGCGGACGCTGGTACCCGGCTCCAGCTCCCACACCACGCGCAGCCGCTCGTCCCGGGCGTCCCCCTCCAGCGAGGACAGCTCGACCAGGTGCGTCGCGGAGGCTTCGGCGGCGCGAGCCGGGTCGTCGGAGACGGTTGCGGAACGGGTCACGTCGGTGACCACCCAAGGGCGGTTGCGCACCTTGACGCGCTGACCAGGGGCCGGCACTCCGGAGTCCTGCGCCTCGAAGTTCTCCGTGTTCTCCAGCCGCACAGTCATCCGCGCCCGCCCCCTGTCACATGTGTCAGCGCTTGGGAAAGTCTATGGGCGTCGTGAGCGCGGAGGTGGGTTGTTCGCATACCGCCAAGAACGGGCGACAAGCCTGGACGGACGAGATCAGCCTCGTTGATCTCCCCTTGGCGGAACTTTTGATCGAACCGCTGCGCCTTGTAAGTTCACACGCGCACACGGTTGTTGACAGTGACACGTCTGTGACGGGGGTTGCGGTATGGCTGGGCACAGGCCGACGGACTGGCATGTCCTGGACTTGGACAAGGATCCGACGCCTGGGGATCCGCAGCGGGTGCGCACACTCGCGAAGACCCTGCACGACTTCGCCGACGACGTGTCCGACGCATTGCGTCTGGTCAAGGGGATGGCGGGGGAGGGCACGCTCCTGGAGTGGGCCGGCAAGTCGGCGGACGTCTTCAAGGAGGACTTCGCCGACGTCCCGAAGAACCTCAAGAAGCTGAAGAAGTCCTATGAGATGTGCGGGGGCGCGCTGGCGGACTTCTGGCCGAAGCTGGAGCGTGCGCAGTCTCTGGCGGACAAGGCTCTACGCAAAGGCCGCGAGGCGCGCGACAACCTCTCCTCCGCCCAGTCCCGCCTCACCTCGGCCGACTCGTGGGTGACGCGGGCCGGCAAGGAAGCGGACAAGTACAAGGACGACCCGACGGGCAGCAAAGGCGCCGAGAAGCCTGACGAGGCCAAGGTCCGTGCCGCGACTCGGGACGTCCAGCACGCCAAGTCGGCACAGACTAAAGCGCAGTCGGACGTCTCCGACGCGCAGGACGCCCTCGCCGCCGCGAAGAAGATGGCCGAGGACGCGCGCAAGATGCGCGACGATGCGGCCCGTGAGGCGAAGTCGAAGATCGACGAGGCCTCCGATGCCGGTATTCAGAACCGGTCGTGGTGGGAGGACATCGGCGACTGGTTCGTCGACAACTGGGACAACATCGTCGCCGTGTGCAAGGTCGTCGTCACGGTGGTCGGGATCGTCGCGATGATCATCGGTGGGCCGATCCTGGGCGCGATCGTGCTGATCGCCGCCGCGGCCGTGCTCGCGGACACCCTCTACAAATATTCCAAGGGGCAGGCGTCCCTATGGGACGTGGGGCTGGCGGCGCTGGACTGTATACCGGGCATGAAGGGCCTGACCACCCTCGGCGGCCTCGCCAAGGGGATGAAAGGGCTCAAAGCGACGCGCCTGAAGGGGATGGCCAACGCTGTACGGGGCCTTGCCAAGAGCGGCCGGAAAGCTGTCACCGACGCGGGGAAAGGCGCGTACGACCGGGTCAAGTCCTTGTTCAAGCGCTGCGGTGACCCAGTCGATCCGGCCACTGGCTACATGTATATGCAGCAGACCGACATCTCCCTGCCAGGGACACTCCCGCTTGTCATCACCCGCCACGTCTCCTCGGGATATCGCAGCGGCTGGTGGTTCGGGCCTACTTGGGCCTCGACGATCGATCAGCGCCTTGAGGTGGACGAACAGGGGATCGTGTTCGTCACCGAGGACGGCATGCTGCTCACATATCCGCACCCGCAGGGGCTCGACGAGACCGTGCTGCCGGAATCGGGACCACGCTGGCCGCTGATGCGCTTGGCTCATCACGGTTACCGGATTTCCAACCCCACCACGGGTCACAGTCGGTACTTCGCGGCGCCCGTCGGCGGAGTGGCGGTCCTGGAGCGGATAGCCGATCGCAATCACAACACGATCACGTTCGACTACGACTCGGACGGCACCCCCGTGGCGATTCGTCATTCCGGCGGCTACTGCCTCGCCCTCACGGTCGATGAGCACCGCATCACTGCCCTGCGCCTGGTCGATGCCGCGGGCGGCTCAAGTTCGGATGTCGTGATCAAGCGGTATGGCTATACCGGCGGCAACCTCTCCCAGGTGATCAACTCCTCCGGTGTGCCGACGCAGTTCACTTATGACGAACGTCTGCGCGTCACGTCATGGGAGGACACGAATCACTCGCGTTACTTCTACACGTACGACCACGAAGATCGTTGCGTACGCCAGGGCGGAGAGGCTGGGCACCTTGCCAATACCTTCGCTTACGACGGCATCGACCCCGCCTGGCCCGAATGCCGTATGACCGAGGTCACCACAGCTGATGGCGTCGCTTCCCGCTTCGCGATCAACGACGCATGCCTGGTCGTCGGAGAGGTCGACTCCAGAGGCCAGAGCACTCGCTACGTTTTCGACAGCCGGAATCAGCTTCTCGCCCGCACTGACGCCCTCGGCCATACGACGAGTTACACCTGGGATGAGGACAGCAATCTCACCGTCGTCCTGCACGCTGACGGCGCAAGGACCAGCATGTCCTACAACCACATCGGCCAACCGGTGGAAGTTGTGGAGCCGGGCGGCGCGACCTGGCGGTACGCCTTTGACGACCGAGGTAACCACCTCGCGACGGCTACTCCGGAGTCCGCGGCCACACACTTCTCCTACGATGATGCCGGCCGACGGACGGCGATCATTGATCCCCGTGGCGGCCGGGCAGAGGTGGAGTGCGATGCCGCAGGTCTGCCGATCAAGGTGACGGACCCGGTGGGTGGTGTTGCCCGTTATCAGCGAGACATTTTCGGGCGTCCGGTCGAGTTCATCGACCCGGCAGGGAATGCGACGCAACTGGAATGGACGGTGGAAGGCCGTATCTCCCGGCGCATCGCGTCTGACGGAAGCACTGAAGCGTGGACGTACGACGGAGAAGGGAACTGCACCAGTTACACCGATGCCATTGGCGGTGTAACCACCTTCGAGTACACCCACTTCGACCTGCTGGCCGTCCGTACGGAACCCGACGGCGCCCGATACGCCTTTGAACACGACGCAGAACTACGGCTGACAGAGGTCACGAATCCGCTCGGCTTGACGTGGTCTTACACGTACGACCACAGCGGTCTACTGACGGCCGAGACCGACTTCGACGGTCGCACTCATACCTACGCCCACGATGCAGCCGGTCGACTGACGACCTGGACCACCCCTGACGGTCAGAGGATCCGCTATGAGCGCGATGCACTCGGGCGTCCGGTGGTCAAGGACGTGCAGGGCGCAGTGACCACGTACGCATATGACGAGGCAGGCGATCTGATCGCGGCTTGTGGTCCTGACGCAGCGCTCACCTTGGAGCGCGACCGTGAGGGGCGAGTGCTGTCGGAAACCGTCAACGGCCGGACCCTGAAGTACTCGTACGATCCGCTTGGGCGTCGTACGGGCCGTACGACACCGTCCGGTGCCGTCAGCAACTGGACTTACGACGCCGCGGGGAACCGCTCCGCGTTGGCTACTTCCGGCAGGCTCCTGAGTTTCTCCTTCGATGAGGCGGGCCGGGAGCTGTCCCGCTGTGTGGGTGAGAACCTCATGCTGGAACAGAGCTACGACTCCATGGGCCGTCTGATCCGGCAGAACCTCTACGGCTTGGACGAGACTCAAACAAGGAGCCGTACCTATGCCTATCGCGCGGACGGGTACCTCATCCGCAGTACCGACGAAGTCGGCGGGAGCCGGCACATCGACCTGGACTCCGCGGGCAGGGTCACCGGGATTCGCGCGCCAGACTGGACAGAGGCCTACGCGTATGACGCTGCGGGCAACCAGACCCAGGCGATGTGGCCGAGCGGGATGCCGGGACAGGAAGCAGTCGGCTCACGCAACTACGCCGGTGCGCGCATTCAAAGGGCCGGAAACGTCCGCTACGAGCACGACGATGCGGGGCGGATCGCGCTACGCCAGAAGATCCGGTTGTCTCGTAAGCCGGATACCTGGCGCTTTCGCTGGGACGCCGAGGACCGGCTTATGTCTGTCGTCACTCCTGACGGGACGCGCTGGCGGTACCAGTACGACCCGCTTGGTCGGCGTATAGCCAAACAGCGATTGGCCGACACCGGCGAAACCGTCATTGAGCACGTGCACTTCGCTTGGGACGGAAGCACCCTGTGTGAGCAGAGCAGCCTTTCCCCGGATGGTGGTGAAGCGATCACTCTCACATGGGACCACGACGGTCTGCGCCCTCTGTCGCAGACGGAACGCAAGACGAGCGTTGACGCCGACATGGCGCAATGCGAGATCGACCGCCGCTTCTACGCCATTGTTACCGACCTCATAGGCACTCCCATTGAACTGCTCGATGAGCAGGGGGAAACAGCCTGGCGCACTCGCACGACCCTTTGGGGTTGCACTGCGTGGAACCGTGAAGCAGTCGCCTACACGCCGCTTCGTTACCCGGGTCAGTATTACGACCCTGAGACAGGCCTCCACTACAACTACTTCCGCTATTATGACCCGGAAACCGCTCGCTATCTCACACCCGATCCCCTTGGGCTCACCCCTGACCCGAACCCAGACACGTATGTTCACAACCCTCATACTTGGGCCGACCCGCTCGGCCTGAACCCCTGTAAGGAAGACGAGATTCTTCCTGAGGGGTATACGTCGTCCCCGGCACTGGAAAAGGATCCATATCACCCGGATAAGGTGAAGGAGCGCAGCGACGGGAACAGAGAACTTTATGCGTCGACTCCGGCGGACAGGGCTGCCGAGCTCGGTTACAAGAGGAGAATTTCCCCTCAGAAGGCTCCCTTCCATTCCCACGGGCAAGAGGTGTTCTTCAACGGGAAGAATTACATCACACCGGACGTGGACGGGCACAACGTCTCCGATGGCTGGAAGATGTTCAACAAGAAGGGGCAGAGGGTTGGCACCTACGACGCAGACCTCAACTACATCAAGAAATGACGCCTTCTCCATTCGGGTGGTTTCCGAGCCGTTGTCAGCGGAAGGGCAGCTCGATGAAGGTGCCGTCGGTTGCATCACAGTGCGGGACTTTGAAGAGAATTTCCCGATGGATCTGACCTATTGGAGTGTGGAGCGGTACCGGGAAAGTTGGATTCGGTCCCTTCGGGTCCTCGAAACTGGGAATGACGTGGCGTCATGCCTCATTTCGTCCATCACGGACCCAGTCAATACCAACTTCATCTTCTGCTGGCCTCTCTACAGGTCCGGGGGTATTGTCTACGTTCAGAACTCGATCATTTTTCTCGAAGAGCTCGAGGAAGATTTTTCCCCTGACGAGCCATGGCGATTCGTTGAACCGCGGTCCGCGTTTGACGAAGACGGGAACGAGATCTCCGAGTGGCAAACATCCTTCGATTCAGTCAGTGACTTTCTTCGTGTGGTGCAGTCATGAATCGGGCGATCCGTCGAGGTGATGATGCGGCCGTACGTCAACGGTGGCCAGGTGCGGAGCTGGCCCTCGCAGACCGAAGAAGTGCTGCGCCGCGCAGGCTGGCGCCCCAGCCGTTCGGTACCGACAGGCACCTGGGAGTCGATCCTGCGTGAGCGGGGCACATTTGTGGCCCACGATGCCGCGCGTCGGTTCCTCTCCGAGCTCGGAGGGCTGGTGACCTACGGCTGGCCCGCCGGTTCGATCACCACGTCGTCCGCCATCCGGTTCGATCCCCTCCGTGCCCAGTGGCAGGACGAGCGGTTCGCGAAGGCGAGCCGGGAAGCGGGGGCGTCCCTCTACCCCGTGGGCACGGCCGATGAAGGCGCCAGCTTCGTCGGCATCACCGAGGACGGGGCGCTCCACCTTGTAAGGGATCGCGTGGAAGTGCTTGCCTCAAACACCGACCAGGCGCTGGACCGCCTGGTCGGTGTGCAGGGCGTCCAGTCCGCCCTCTGGGTGCCCGCTGCTCCGGCGCCCGAGCACCCCTTCTGGAAGCGGCTGCACGCCCCTGGCCCGAAGAGACGGACCGGATACTGCGGGCGGGCGGTTGGTTCCCGGGCCGGTCGGTCACTACGGACACCTGGGAGGACATGCTTCTGCAGACCGGCGAGTTCGAGATGCACGATGCGGCACGACGGTTCCTGTCGGAGTTCGGTGCCGTCGGGGCGCCCTACCGTGAGCCATGGGACTCGATGCCGTGGATGGAGTTCTCGCTGGATCCGCTGCTGGCGTTCTGGGACGCGGAGATCATCGACGATCTCGCCGAGCAGGCAGGCGTCGACCTGTACCCCATCGGCATGCGCGACCGCGGGAATCAGTACCTGGCCATGGCGGAGGACGGTTCGGTCCATGCAGGCATGGACAGCGTCTGGCTGCTGGCTCCCACACCCGACGAGGCGCTGCAGAGGCTCACCAGCAGGATCCGGCCGACCGCCGCCTGACAGCCTGTGATCCTTGCCGTCGTGGACCGAGAGCTACGCGTACGACTCCGGTGGACGGCTGGTCTCCTCCCGCCAGGAGCAGGGGGGAGAGAGTTCCGAGGACGAAACGGTATGAGCGGAATGAGTAAATGGTTGACGTAAGCGCGGAACTGGGGCAGCTGGCCGAACTCGACGAACTCACCGGCCCGGCGGTGGCCGCCGTTCTCGACGCCTCGGGCTGGGAAGGCGAGCGCAGGAACCCGGCGAAGCAGTGGGCCACCACGTGGCGCCGCGGTGACGCGCACGCCTGGATCCAGGGCGACGGCCCGGTGGAGGTGGAGTTCACGCTCTGGTGCCGGGAGGTCGAGGACGAGCGGCCGGACCCGGACACCTACATCGACGAGCTGTACGACGCCGCTTCCGCCGAACTTCCCCGCCTTGCCGACCAGTTGGAGTCGGGAGTGCTCGGGGCGCGCCTCGAGACCGTGGACGAGGACCTGACGGACGGGGCGGACTACATCGACCACACGGCGTGGCGGATCGGGGACAAGGTCGTCCTGGCCGGCGTCAAGCATGACGACACCGACGCACCCGTTCAGCTGGTGGTCGTGGTGCGGGGGAACGGCACGGGCGAGCAGGACGACGCGGGGGAGTGGCTCTGACGCGCAGCCTGGAGTGGGGCGACGGCCGGGTCCCCCCAGCCCGAGCCGAGCCCATGGCGCGGGCTGTCTTCGCCGCCCTGGGCGGCGTCGTGGAGATCGGTGCCGTCCGGGCTGCCGGAACCTGGCTGCTCCCCGACGTCTCGGTCGGGGCGTTCCTCGAACCCCGGCAGGAGGACCTGGGCCGCCTCATGGAGGGCGTGCGCGTCGTCGGGCGGTTCTCCGGCGAGGTCATGGCCGTCGCCGACGAGCTCGGGTACTTCGCGGACCACGAGGTGCCCGCGGCCTCCCTGCTGCTGTGGTCCGAAGGGATCGCCGGCCTCCCCGAGCCCGTGGAGCGGCTGGAGGAGCCCGAGCTGGTGCGGCGCATGTGCCGTATCGGGGCCGATCTTCAGCTGACCCGGCTGCTACAGGCCCTCGTCACCGCCGCTCTCGCCGCCGGCACCGAGCCAGGGGACGGAGCCGCCGGGATCGCGGGGATCCTCCCTGTCGCATGCGGCCTCGCCGAACCGGGCCGCGCCGGGATCACCCCCGCCGACGTCCACCGCGTGTGGCGCGTAGCCCACCTGCCCGGCATCCTGAGCCCGGCGTCCGGCGCACCCGAGTGGGGGAAGGCCGGCTACCGGGCCTACGACGCAGAGCTGGAGCGGGTCGTGCAGGGGGAAGGGCCCGGGACGGTCCGGCCTTGTGTTTGACCTACGTCACCCCCGGGGTATTCTCCTCGGCTCGATTGGCGTCAGCCCTGCCCCATATGGCAGACTGTCCGAGTTGCTCGGTCGAGTGTTGATGCTGCGCGCCTCCCGCCGGGGGGACCGGAAGCGAGTCCCACAGTACTCGTCGCCCTAACTGCCGCAAGGCAGCGCTGGGGCGGACGTACGGGAATCTTCCGGGAAGTGTCAGCGCGGCACCGACCAGGCACCCGGTGGGCCTTCGCCCCCGGCCTGCGGTTCCGGAAGGGCCGTGTGCATTCCCAGCAGGGATGTTCGAACAAGGGACATCTGTGTCAGCGGGAGCGCGACACGCCCGACCGCGTGGGTCGGAGGAACGAAGGCAGCAGAAGGAATCCACCGGGTTCCAGAGCGTTAGAGAGACAGGACTACTGAGTAGCCATGGCGGGACAGAAGATCCGCATCCGGCTCAAGGCCTACGACCACGAGGTCATCGACTCTTCGGCGAAGAAGATCGTCGAGACGGTGACTCGCACTGGTGCGTCGGTCGCGGGCCCGGTGCCGCTGCCCACTGAGAAGAACGTGTACTGCGTCATCAAGTCGCCGCACAAGTACAAGGACTCGCGCGAGCACTTCGAGATGCGCACGCACAAGCGCCTGATCGACATCCTCGACCCGACCCCCAAGACCGTTGACTCTCTGATGCGACTCGACCTCCCGGCCGGTGTCGACATCGAGATCAAGCTCTGAAGGCCGGTGATCTGAGAATGGCTAAGCAGATCAAGGGCATCCTGGGCGAGAAGCTCGGCATGACGCAGGTGTGGGACGCGAACAACCGTGTTGTTCCGGTCACCGTCGTCAAGGCCGGCCCCAACGTCGTCACCCAGGTCCGTACGAACGACGTCGACGGCTACGAGTCCGTCCAGATCGCGTTCGGCGAGATCGACCCGCGCAAGGTGAACAAGCCCCTCAAGGGCCACTTCGCCAAGGCCGACGTCACTCCCCGCCGCCACCTCGTCGAGATCCGTACCGCTGACGCCAGCGAGTACACCCTCGGCCAGGAGATCACCGCCGAGGTGTTCGAGGCCGGCCTCAAGGTCGACGTGACCGGCAAGAGCAAGGGCAAGGGCTTCGCCGGTGTCATGAAGCGTCACAACTTCAAGGGCCTCGGCGCCGGACACGGCACCCAGCGCAAGCACCGCTCGCCCGGTTCCATCGGTGGCTGCGCCACCCCGGGCCGCGTGTTCAAGGGCCTCCGCATGGCGGGTCGCATGGGCAACGAGCGTGTCACCACCCAGAACCTGACCGTCCACGCCGTTGACGCGGAGAAGGGTCTGCTGCTCATCAAGGGCGCGGTTCCCGGTCCGAACGGCGGCCTCGTCCTGGTCCGCACCGCGGCCAAGGGGGCCTGAGGTACCGATGAGCACTGTTGACATCCTTTCGCCTGCAGGCGAGAAGACCGGTAGCGTCGAACTCCCCGCGGAGATCTTCGGCGTGGAGAAGATCAGCATCCCGCTGATCCACCAGGTCGTCGTCGCGCAGAACGCCGCTGCCCGTCAGGGCACGCACAAGACCAAGACCCGCGGCGAGGTTCGCGGTGGCGGCAGGAAGCCGTACCGCCAGAAGGGCACCGGCCGCGCCCGCCAGGGTTCGACCCGTGCGCCGCAGTTCGCCGGCGGTGGCGTCGTCCACGGCCCGCAGCCGCGTGACTACTCGCAGCGGACCCCGAAGAAGATGAAGGCCGCGGCCCTGCGCCACGCCCTCACCGACCGGGCCCGTCACAACCGCATCCACGTCGTCTCCGGCGTGGTCGAGGGCGAGACCCCCTCCACGAAGGCCGCCAAGTCGCTGTTCGGCAAGATCTCGGAGCGCAAGAACCTGCTCCTGGTCGTCGACCGCGCCGACGAGGCCGCGTGGCTGTCCGCCCGCAACCTGCCCCAGATCCACATCCTGGAGCCGGGCCAGCTGAACACGTACGACGTTCTCGTCTCGGACGACGTGGTCTTCACCAAGGCCGCCTTCGAGTCCTTCGTGTCCGGCCCGAAGGCCAATGACACCGAAGGGAGCGAGGTCTGATGGCTATCCGTCACCCCGCTATCGCCTCCAAGGCGGCGAAGAAGGCCAAGGCCGCGCGCGTCGCCAAGGCGCGCCGCCACGCCGCCGAGGGCAAGAACACCGTCGAGACCCCGCTGAGCAAGTCCTTCACGGACCCCCGTGACGTGCTGCTCAAGCCGGTCGTCTCCGAGAAGAGCTACGCGCTTCTCGACGAGGGCAAGTACACGTTCGTCGTGGACCCGAGCGCCAACAAGACCCAGATCAAGCAGGCCGTCCAGGCGGTCTTCTCGGTCAAGGTCACCGGGGTCAACACGATCAACCGCCAGGGCAAGCGCAAGCGGACCCGCACCGGCTTCGGCCAGCGCGCGTCCACCAAGCGCGCGATCGTGACCCTCGCTGAGGGCGACCGTATCGACATCTTCGGCGGTCCGACCGCCTAAGGGCGGTCCGGATCGTCCGATATCGGACGAGGACTGAGAAATGGGAATCCGCAAGTACAAGCCGACTACGCCGGGCCGTCGCGGCTCCAGCGTCGCCGACTTCGTCGAGGTCACGCGGTCCACGCCGGAGAAGTCGTTGGTCCGCCCCCTGCACAGCAAGGGTGGCCGTAACAACTCCGGTCGTGTGACCGTCCGCCACCAGGGCGGTGGCCACAAGCGCGCCTACCGCGTGATCGACTTCCGTCGTCACGACAAGGACGGCGTGCCGGCGAAGGTCGCGCACATCGAGTACGACCCCAACCGCACCGCGCGCATCGCGCTGCTGCACTACGCCGACGGCGAGAAGCGCTACATCCTCGCCCCGCGCAACCTGCAGCAGGGTGACCGCGTCGAGAACGGTCCCGGGGCCGACATCAAGCCGGGCAACAACCTTGCCCTGCGCAACATCCCGGTCGGTACCACGCTGCACGCCATCGAGCTGCGTCCGGGCGGCGGCGCGAAGTTCGCCCGCTCCGCCGGCGCCTCGGTGCAGCTGCTCGCGAAGGAGGGCTCGATGGCCCACCTCCGCATGCCGTCCGGTGAGATCCGCCTGGTCGACCAGCGCTGCCGCGCCACGGTCGGCGAGGTGGGCAACGCCGAGCAGAGCAACATCAACTGGGGTAAGGCGGGCCGTAAGCGCTGGCTGGGCGTTCGCCCGACCGTGCGTGGTGTGGTCATGAACCCGGTGGACCACCCGCACGGTGGTGGCGAAGGCCGTACCTCGGGTGGTCGTCACCCGGTGTCCCCCTGGGGCAAGAAGGAAGGCCGTACTCGTTCGCCCAAGAAGGCGTCGAACAAGTACATCGTCCGCCGCCGCAAGACGAACAAGAAGCGCTAAGGACGGGTTGAGATGCCTCGTAGCTTGAAGAAGGGGCCCTTCGTCGACGACCACCTGATCAAGAAGGTGGACGCCCAGAACGAAGCCGGCACCAAGAACGTCATCAAGACCTGGTCCCGTCGCTCCATGATCGTGCCGGCCATGCTCGGCCACACGCTCGCGGTGCACAACGGCAAGACCCACATTCCGGTGTTCGTCACCGAGTCGATGGTCGGCCACAAGCTCGGCGAGTTCTCGCCGACGCGCACCTTCCGGGGTCACGTCAAGGACGACCGGAAGTCGAAGCGCCGCTAAGCGCGGGGTGGAATGACCATGACAGACACTGGAAGGACAACCATGGAAGCCAGGGCCCAGGCGCGGTACATCCGCGTCACGCCCATGAAGGCCCGCCGTGTGGTGGACCTCATCCGTGGCCTGAACGCCACGGAGGCTCAGGCGGTCCTGCGTTTCGCCCCGCAGGCCGCGAGCCAGCCGGTCGGCAAGGTGCTTGACAGCGCCATCGCCAACGCCGCGCACAACTACGACCACACCGATGTCGACAGCCTCTTCGTCTCCGAGGCCTACGTCGACGAGGGCCCGACCCTGAAGCGGTTCCGGCCGCGCGCCCAGGGCCGTGCCTACCGGATCCGCAAGCGGACCAGCCACATCACCGTGGTCGTCAGCAGCAAGGAAGGAACCCGGTAATGGGCCAGAAGGTAAACCCGCACGGGTTCCGGCTCGGTGTCACGACCGACTTCAAGTCGCGTTGGTACGCCGACAAGCTGTACAAGGACTACGTCAAGGAAGACGTCGCCATCCGTCGGATGATGACGTCCGGCATGGAGCGCGCCGGCATCTCCAAGGTCGAGATCGAGCGCACCCGTGACCGCGTGCGTGTGGACATCCACACCGCTCGTCCGGGCATCGTCATCGGCCGCCGTGGCGCCGAGGCCGACCGCATCCGCGGTGACCTCGAGAAGCTCACGGGCAAGCAGGTCCAGCTGAACATCCTCGAGGTCAAGAGCCCCGAGACCGACGCTCAGCTGGTTGCCCAGGCCGTCGCCGAGCAGCTCTCCTCCCGCGTCTCCTTCCGTCGCGCCATGCGTAAGAGCATGCAGGGCACGATGAAGGCCGGCGCCAAGGGCATCAAGATCCAGTGCGGTGGCCGCCTCGGTGGCGCCGAGATGTCCCGCTCGGAGTTCTACCGCGAGGGCCGTGTGCCCCTGCACACGCTCCGCGCGAACGTGGACTACGGCTTCTTCGAGGCCAAGACGACCTTCGGCCGCATCGGCGTGAAGGTCTGGATCTACAAGGGCGACGTCAAGAACATCGCCGAGGTCCGCGCCGAGAACGCTGCGGCCCGTGCGGGTAACCGCCCGGCCCGTGGTGGCGCCGACCGCCCGGCCCGTGGTGGCCGCGGTGGCGAGCGTGGCGGGCGCGGTCGTAAGCCGCAGCAGGCTGCCGGCGCCGAGGCCCCCAAGGCCGAGGCTCCCGCCGCCGCCGCTCCGGCTGAGAGCACCGGAACGGAGGCCTGACCGTCATGCTGATCCCCCGTAGGGTCAAGCACCGCAAGCAGCACCACCCCAAGCGCAGTGGTATGGCCAAGGGTGGTACTCAGGTCGCGTTCGGCGAGTACGGCATCCAGGCGCTGACCCCGGCCTACGTGACGAACCGCCAGATCGAGGCGGCCCGTATCGCGATGACCCGCCACATCAAGCGTGGCGGCAAGGTCTGGATCAACATCTACCCGGACCGCCCCCTCACCAAGAAGCCCGCCGAGACCCGCATGGGTTCCGGTAAGGGTTCTCCTGAGTGGTGGATCGCCAACGTCAAGCCCGGACGTGTGATGTTCGAGCTGTCGTACCCCAACGAGAAAATCGCGCGCGAGGCGCTGACCCGTGCGGCCCACAAGCTGCCGATGAAGTGCAAGATCGTCAAGCGCGAGGCAGGTGAAGCGTGATGTCGGCCGGTACCAAGGCGTCCGAGCTGCGCGAGCTGGGCAACGAGGAGCTCCTCAACAAGCTCCGCGAGGCCAAGGAAGAGCTGTTCAACCTCCGCTTCCAGGCGGCGACGGGCCAGCTCGAGAACCACGGTCGGCTCAAGGCCGTCCGTAAGGACATCGCGCGGATCTACACCCTGATGCGTGAGCGCGAGCTGGGCATCGAGACGGTGGAGAGCGCCTGATGAGCGAGAGCAACGTGACTGAAGAGACCAAGACGGACCGCGGTTTCCGCAAGACCCGTGAGGGTCTGGTCGTCAGCGACAAGATGGACAAGACCGTCGTCGTCGCCGTCGAGGACCGCGTCAAGCACGCGCTGTACGGCAAGGTCATCCGCCGTACGAGCAAGCTCAAGGCCCACGACGAGCAGAACGCCGCGGGTGTCGGCGACCGCGTCCTCCTCATGGAGACCCGGCCGCTGTCCGCGACGAAGCGCTGGCGCGTCGTCGAGATCCTCGAGAAGGCCAAGTAATTCCCGCGAGGGAATTCCGAAGGCAAGCACATCCCTCCTAGGGGGACTCCCTAGGAATCGTTCCGCCAGGCTCGGGGCGGGGAGCGCCACGCACCCCGCCCCGGGAACCGGCAGACAATCAGGAGATAGACGTGATCCAGCAGGAGTCGCGGCTGCGTGTCGCCGACAACACTGGTGCGAAGGAGATCCTTTGCATCCGTGTGCTCGGTGGCTCCGGTCGCCGCTACGCGGGTATCGGTGACGTCATCGTCGCCACCGTCAAGGACGCGATCCCCGGCGGCAACGTGAAGAAGGGTGACGTCATCAAGGCGGTCATCGTTCGCACCGTCAAGGAGCGCCGCCGTCCGGACGGCTCGTACATCCGCTTCGACGAGAACGCCGCTGTCATTCTGAAGAACGACGGCGACCCTCGCGGCACCCGTATCTTCGGCCCGGTCGGCCGTGAGCTGCGCGAGAAGAAGTTCATGAAGATCATCTCGCTCGCGCCGGAGGTGCTGTAAGCATGAAGATCAAGAAGGGCGACCTGGTCCAGGTCATCACCGGTAAGGACAAGGGCAAGCAGGGCAAGGTCATTGCCGCTTACCCGCGCGAGGAGCGCGTCCTGGTCGAGGGTGTCAACCGGGTCAAGAAGCACACCAAGGCCGGTCCGACGGCTCGCGGTTCGCAGGCCGGCGGCATCGTCACCACCGAGGCGCCGGTCCACGTCTCCAACGTCCAGCTGGTCGTGGAGAAGGACGGCAACAAGGTCGTGACCCGCGTCGGTTACCGCTTCGACGACGAAGGCAACAAGATCCGCGTTGCCAAGCGGACGGGTGAGGACATCTGATGACGACCACCACCAGCCCGCGTCTGAAGCAGAAGTACCGTGAGGAGATCACGGGCAAGCTGCGTGACGAGTTCAAGTACGAGAACGTCATGCAGATCCCCGGTCTCGTCAAGATCGTGGTCAACATGGGTGTGGGCGACGCCGCCCGCGACTCCAAGCTGATCGAGGGTGCCATCAAGGACCTCACCACGATCACCGGTCAGAAGCCGGCCGTCACCAAGGCCCGCAAGTCCATCGCGCAGTTCAAGCTGCGTGAGGGCCAGCCGATCGGTGCCCACGTCACGCTTCGTGGCGACCGCATGTGGGAGTTCCTGGACCGCACCCTGTCGCTCGCGCTGCCGCGCATCCGCGACTTCCGCGGCCTGTCCCCCAAGCAGTTCGACGGCCGTGGCAACTACACCTTCGGTCTCACGGAGCAGGTCATGTTCCACGAGATCGACCAGGACAAGATCGACCGCACCCGGGGTATGGACATCACCGTGGTGACCACGGCGACCAACGACGCTGAGGGCCGCGCGCTCCTTCGTCACCTCGGCTTCCCCTTCAAGGAGGCGTGAGCGAGATGGCGAAGAAGGCTCTGATCGCTAAGGCTGCTCGCAAGCCCAAGTTCGGTGTGCGTGGCTACACCCGCTGCCAGCGCTGCGGCCGCCCGCACTCCGTGTACCGCAAGTTCGGCCTCTGCCGCGTGTGCCTTCGTGAGATGGCTCACCGTGGCGAGCTGCCGGGCGTGACCAAGAGCTCCTGGTAATCCCCCTTATAGGGATTCGCAGGGCTCTCGGTAAGCACGTAGGGGTGGCAGGACGCCCGGCCCGCATGGCTTAGGCTTGTGGGGTTGGGCGTCTGCCGCCGCCCTTGCATCGCGGACAGCTGTCCGCTCATTGAATGCTTACTACGCCGTAGGTCCACCGCGCCGCACCCGTCCCGTCTCGGATCGGGGAGAGGGATGGCGCACCAGGAAACCCCGGCGAGAGAGGCCGAAGGCCAATTCATGACCATGACTGATCCGATCGCAGACATGCTGACGCGTCTGCGGAACGCGAACTCGGCATACCACGACTCCGTGACGATGCCGGCGTCCAAGATCAAGTCGCACATCGCGGAGATCCTCCAGCAGGAGGGCTTCATCACGGGCTGGAAGGTCGAGGACGCCGAGGTCGGCAAGAACCTCGTCCTGGAGCTGAAGTTCGGCCCCAACCGTGAGCGCTCCATCGCGGGCATCAAGCGGATCTCCAAGCCCGGTCTCCGGGTGTACGCGAAGTCCACCAACCTGCCGAAGGTTCTGGGCGGCCTGGGCGTGGCCATCATCTCCACGTCCCACGGTCTCCTGACCGGCCAGCAGGCGCAGAAGAAGGGCGTGGGTGGGGAAGTCCTCGCCTACGTCTGGTAATTCGGGAACGGAGGAGAGACAGCAATGTCGCGTATCGGCAAGCTCCCCATCCCGGTTCCCGCCGGCGTGGACGTCACCATCGACGGCCGTACGGTCGCGGTCAAGGGCCCCAAGGGCGAACTGACCCACACCGTCATCGCGCCGATCGACATCGCGAAGGCCGAGGACGGCACCCTTCAGGTGCTGCGGCCGAACGACGAGCGGCAGAGCAAGGCCCTGCACGGCCTGTCCCGCACGCTGGTGGCGAACATGATCACCGGTGTGACCACGGGATACGTCAAGAAGCTCGAAATCAGCGGTGTCGGCTACCGTGTCCTGGCCAAGGGCTCCAACCTGGAGTTCTCCCTGGGCTACAGCCACCCGATCCTGGTCGAGGCCCCCGAGGGCATCACCTTCAAGGTGGAGTCCCCGACCCGTTTCTCGGTCGAGGGCATCGACAAGCAGAAGGTCGGCGAGGTTGCGGCCAACATCCGCAAGCTGCGCAAGCCCGACCCGTACAAGGCCAAGGGCGTCAAGTACGAGGGCGAAGTCATCCGCCGCAAGGTCGGAAAGGCGGGTAAGTAAGCCATGGCATACGGGCAGAAGATCCTTAAGGGCGACGCCTACAAGCGCGCCGCGATCAAGCGCCGCCACATTCGTATCCGTAAGCACATCAACGGTACGGCGGAGCGTCCGCGTCTGGTCGTTACCCGCTCGAACCGCCACATCGTGGCCCAGGTGATCGACGACATCAAGGGTCACACCCTGGCGTCGGCGTCCACCCTGGACACCTCGATCCGCGGTGGCGAGGGCGACAAGTCCGCGCAGGCCAAGCAGGTCGGCGCCCTGGTCGCCGAGCGTGCCAAGGCCGCCGGTGTCGAGGCCGTCGTGTTCGACCGTGGTGGTAACCAGTACGCGGGGCGCATCGCCGCCCTGGCGGACGCCGCCCGCGAGGCCGGACTCAAGTTCTGAGTCGGTTCCGTAGCTAGCGGAAACAGAGAGAGGTAATTCCAATGGCTGGACCCCAGCGCCGCGGTGGCGGTGCCGGTGGCGGCGAGCGGCGGGACCGGAAGGGCCGTGACGGCGGCGCTGCTGCCGCCGAGAAGACCGCGTACGTTGAGCGCGTTGTCGCGATCAACCGCGTCGCCAAGGTTGTGAAGGGTGGTCGTCGCTTCAGCTTCACTGCGCTCGTCGTAGTGGGCGATGGCGATGGCACCGTCGGTGTCGGTTACGGCAAGGCCAAGGAGGTGCCGGCCGCCATCGCCAAGGGTGTTGAGGAGGCCAAGAAGCACTTCTTCAAGGTCCCCCGTATCCAGGGCACCATCCCCCACCCCATCCAGGGTGAGAAGGCTGCCGGCGTCGTGCTCCTGAAGCCCGCGTCGCCCGGTACCGGTGTTATCGCCGGTGGTCCGGTGCGTGCCGTGCTCGAGTGCGCCGGTATCCACGACGTGCTGTCGAAGTCGCTCGGCTCCGACAACGCGATCAACATCGTGCACGCGACCGTGGAGGCCCTGAAGGGTCTGCAGCGTCCCGAGGAGATCGCGGCCCGCCGTGGTCTGCCCCTCGAGGACGTCGCCCCCGCGGCTCTTCTCCGTGCGCGTGCCGGGGCGGGTGCGTAATCATGGCGCAGCTCAAGATTACGCAGGTCAAGTCCTACATCGGCAGCAAGCAGAACCACCGTGACACCCTGCGTTCCCTTGGTCTCAAGGGCATCAACACGCAGGTCGTCAAGGAGGACCGCCCCGAGTTCCGCGGCATGGTGCACACCGTCCGCCACCTCGTGACGGTCGAGGAGGTCGACTGATCATGGCGGAGCAGAACCCGCTCAAGATCCACAACCTCCGTCCCGCCCCGGGCGCCAAGACCGCGAAGACCCGTGTCGGTCGTGGTGAGGCGTCGAAGGGTAAGACGGCCGGTCGTGGTACCAAGGGCACGAAGGCCCGTTACCAGGTTCCGGAGCGCTTCGAGGGTGGCCAGATGCCCCTCCACATGCGTCTCCCGAAGCTGAAGGGCTTCAAGAACCCGTTCAAGACCGAGTTCCAGGTCGTGAACCTCGACAAGCTGGCCGCGCTCTACCCCGAGGGTGGCGAGGTCACCGTCGAGGGTCTGGTGGCCAAGGGGGCCGTTCGCAAGAACAGCCTCGTCAAGGTCCTCGGCCAGGGCGAGATCTCCGTGGCGCTGCAGGTGACGGTCGACGCCGTCTCCGGCTCCGCCAAGGAGAAGATCACCGCCGCCGGCGGTTCTGTCACCGAGCTCGTCTGAACACCACAGGCGTCTCGATGACCTGAGCGATCCCGACCGGGGATACCCCACAAATGGGGTATCCCCGGTCGGTCGTTCCTAGGGCGGCAGTCTCGCCGGTAAGGTGGCCTGCACTGCCCTCTTTTCACAGGGTGCCGCACTCCGGGCACTCTGAGCGGCAGTTGACCGTTACCCATGTCGTTGTTCTATTGGACTCAAGACGTCACCCTTGACGCAGTTGCGCGGGGGTCGCAGGAGGCACCGTGCTCACCGCGTTCGCCCGGGCGTTCAAGACGCCCGACCTGCGCAAGAAGCTGCTCTTCACGCTCGCCATCATCGTGGTCTACCGGGTCGGTACGCACATCCCGATCCCGGGCGTCGACTACCGGAACGTCCAGACCTGTATCGACAACGCCCAGGCCAACCAGGGTCTCTTCGGCCTGGTCAACATGTTCAGCGGCGGCGCGCTGCTGCAGATCACGATCTTCGCACTGGGCATCATGCCGTACATCACGGCGAGCATCATTCTGCAGCTGCTGACCGTGGTGATCCCGCGCCTGGAAGCCCTGAAGAAGGAGGGCCAGGCCGGCACGGCGAAGATCACGCAGTACACCCGCTACCTGACGATCGCCCTCGCCATCCTCCAGGGCACCGGCCTCGTCGCCACCGCACGCAGCGGCGCTCTGTTCCAAGGCTGCCCGGTGGCCAGCCAGATCGTCCCCGACCAGTCGATCTTCGTCACCATCACCATGGTCATCACGATGACCGCCGGCACGGCGGCCGTGATGTGGCTCGGTGAGCTCATCACCGACCGCGGCATCGGCAACGGCATGTCGATCCTGATGTTCATCTCGATCGCCGCCACCTTCCCGTCCGCCCTGTGGGCCATCAAGAAGCAGGGCTCCCTGGCCGGCGGCTGGATCGAGTTCGGCACGGTCATCGCGGTCGGCCTGGTCATGGTCGGCCTGGTGGTCTTCGTCGAGCAGGCCCAGCGCCGCATCCCGGTGCAGTACGCCAAGCGCATGATCGGCCGCCGTTCCTACGGCGGTACGTCCACCTACATCCCGCTCAAGGTGAACCAGGCGGGTGTGATCCCGGTCATCTTCGCCTCGTCGCTGCTCTACATCCCGGCGCTGATCGCACAGTTCGCCGGAGGCAAGTCGGAGTGGAAGACCTGGATCGAGCAACACTTCGTCAAGGGCGACCACCCGTACTACATCATTTCGTACTTCCTGCTGATCGTTTTCTTCGCGTTCTTCTATGTGGCGATCTCCTTCAACCCCGAGGAAGTCGCCGACAACATGAAGAAGTATGGTGGCTTCATCCCGGGCATCCGGGCTGGCCGACCGACCGCTGAGTACCTGAGCTACGTACTCAACCGGATCACCTGGCCGGGTTCGCTGTATCTGGGACTGATCGCTCTCGTACCGACGATGGCGTTGGTTGGGTTCGGGGCAAACCAGAACTTCCCGTTCGGCGGGACCAGCATCCTGATCATCGTGGGTGTCGGTCTCGAGACCGTGAAGCAGATCGAGAGCCAGCTCCAGCAGCGCAATTACGAAGGGTTCCTCCGCTGATGCGTATCGTCCTCGTCGGGCCGCCGGGCGCCGGTAAGGGAACGCAGGCCGCGTTCCTCGCCAAGAACCTGTCGATCCCGCACATCTCCACGGGCGACCTGTTCCGGGCCAACATCAGCCGGCAGACGGAACTCGGCAAACTGGCGAAGTCCTACATGGACGCGGGCAACCTCGTGCCCGACGAGGTCACCATCGCCATGGCGAAGGACCGCATGGAGCAGCCGGACGCCGAGAACGGTTTCCTGCTGGACGGCTTCCCGCGCAACGTCTCGCAGGCCGAGGCGCTCGACGAGCTCCTCGAGACCGAGAGCATGCAGCTCGACGCGGTGCTGGACCTGGAGGTTCCCGAGGACGAGGTCGTCAAGCGGATCGCCGGCCGGCGCATCTGCCGCAACGACTCCTCGCACGTCTTCCACGTGACGTACAAGCAGCCGGCCAAGGACGGCGTCTGCGACATCTGCGGCGGCGAGTTGTACCAGCGCAACGACGACTCCGAGGAGACGGTGCGCACGCGCCTGGAGGTCTACCACACCCAGACCGAGCCGATCATCGACTACTACAAGGCCCAGGGTCTGGTGGTCACGATCTCCGCGCTCGGCAAGGTGGAGGACGTCACGACCCGCGCCATGGAGGCGCTGAAGCGTGGCGAGGACGGCGAGTAACCGTCCGTACGCAGCTCCGGCCGCGGTTCCCCTCGGGGTGCCGCGGCTGCTGTGTGGACGGGGCCGGTCGAGCGGCCCCGTATCGTTGAAAACGTTCGTCGTCGCCGAAGATCCAGAAAGGCCGTAGCTCCCATGGTGCAGATCAAGAGCCCCGAGCAGATCGCCAAGATGCGTGAGGCGGGGCTGGTCGTCGCCGCCATCCACGCGGCGACCCGTGAGGCCGCCGTCCCCGGGGCCACGACCAAGGATCTGGACCAGGTCGCCCGCAAGGTGCTCGCCGAGCACAACGCCAAGCCGAACTTCCTCGGCTACGGCGGCTTCCCCGCGACGATCTGCACCTCGGTGAACGAAGTCGTCGTCCACGGCATCCCGTCCGACGACGTCGTCCTCAAGGACGGGGACGTCATCTCCATCGACTGTGGCGCGATCATCGACGGCTGGCACGGCGACGCGGCCTTCACGGCCTTCGTCGGCTCCGGCCATGCTCCGGAGCTCGTCGAGCTCTCCCGGGTGACCGAGGAATCGATGTGGGCCGGCATCGCCGCCATGAAGCAGGGCAACCGCCTGGTCGACGTCTCCCGGGCCATCGAGACGTACATCCGCCGCCAGCCCAAGCCCGGCGGCGGCAAGTACGGGATCATCGAGGACTACGGCGGCCACGGCATCGGCACCGAGATGCACATGGACCCGCACCTGCTGAACTACGTCGACCGGCGACGCGGCAAGGGTCCGAAGCTGGTGCCCGGCTTCTGCCTGGCCATCGAGCCGATGGTGTCCCTGGGGACGCCGAAGACCGAGGTTCTCGAGGACGACTGGACCGTCATCACGACGGACGGCACGTGGTCGTCGCACTGGGAGCACTCGGTCGCTCTGACGGAGGAGGGGCCGCTCGTGCTGACGTCTCCCGACGGGGGGAAGGCGAAGCTCGCCGAGCTGGGGATCGTGGCCGCGCCGGATCCGCTGGGCTGAGCCCGCGCCCTCCGGGGTGGTCGGTCGAGTCGTCCGGCGGCTGCGGGTGCGTTTGGGCTTGTCGCGCAGTTCCCCGCGCCCCTTTCGGGGCGCTTAAAGCTGTCTCCGGCGGGGCAGACTTCCCCGATTCGTGTTTCTGAGGGCCCTGTCGTAGACTGACTCGTCGGCTCTTGTGTACCCGCATGCCTGCATGCGCCCGCACGGAGTCGATCAAGGTAGTCGATTCGAAGGGCGAAGCGTGGCCAAGAAGCAAGGTGCCATCGAGATCGAGGGCACTGTCGTCGAGTCTCTTCCGAACGCCATGTTCAAGGTCGAGCTCCAGAACGGCCACCAGGTCCTGGCACACATCAGCGGCAAGATGCGCATGCACTACATCCGCATCCTCCCTGACGACCGGGTCGTGGTGGAGCTGTCTCCGTACGACCTGACGCGTGGCCGGATCGTCTACCGCTACAAGTAGATCTTGCCTGCGCCCCGGCTTCCGGGGTGGTGGCACTGACCCGGAGAACCTCACCCATGAAGGTCAAGCCGAGCGTCAAGAAGATCTGCGACAAGTGCAGGGTGATCCGCCGTCACGGTCGGGTCATGGTCATCTGCGACAACCCGCGCCACAAGCAGCGCCAGGGCTGACGCACGACCGATCCCTCTGCATTCCTCGCAGGGATTCGCGCGACGCAAGCTGAATATGTTCATACGCAGGACCCAGACCTCCGGGTCTGACACCCCCGGTCGGAGGCCGGGGACCCAGTTCGTACCTGGTACGGCGACTGGGATTCGGTTCTGTGGAAGACCTCCGTCAAGCAACTGGAGCCATTGAATGGCACGCGTTTCCGGTGTTGACATCCCGCGCGAAAAGCGCGTGGAGATCGCCCTCACCTACGTGTTCGGCATCGGCCGGACCCTCTCGCAGCAGACGCTGGCCGCCACCGGCGTCGACCCGAACACCCGCGTTCGCGACCTCTCCGAGGAGCAGCTCGTCGCGATCCGCGAGTACGTCGACAACAACATCAAGACCGAGGGTGACCTCCGTCGCGAGGTTCAGGCCGACATCCGCCGCAAGGTCGAGATCGGTACCTACCAGGGTCTGCGTCACCGTCGCGGCCTGCCCGTCCGCGGTCAGCGCACCAGCACGAACGCGCGTACCCGCAAGGGCCCGCGTCGCGCCATCGCCGGCAAGAAGAAGCCGGGCAAGAAGTAGTCCACAGCGGACGCCTGTCCACGGTCTTCGCTGTAGGACCGACCACCTCCCGTAGGAGTTATAGATGCCCCCCAAGGGTCGTCAGGGCGCTGCCAAGAAGGTGCGCCGCAAGGAAAAGAAGAACGTCGCTCACGGCCACGCGCACATCAAGAGCACGTTCAACAACACGATCGTCTCGATCACGGACCCGTCCGGCAACGTGATCTCCTGGGCCTCCGCCGGCCACGTCGGCTTCAAGGGTTCCCGGAAGTCCACGCCGTTCGCCGCGCAGATGGCCGCCGAGTCGGCTGCCCGCCGCGCGCAGGAGCACGGCATGCGCAAGGTCGACGTCTTCGTCAAGGGCCCGGGCTCCGGTCGTGAGACCGCGATCCGCTCCCTGCAGGCGACCGGCCTCGAGGTCGGCTCGATCCAGGACGTCACGCCGACTCCGCACAACGGCTGCCGTCCGCCCAAGCGCCGTCGCGTCTGACGCACGACCGTTTGGTCTGAGGTTTCCGGGCGGTACGGCTCTCGCAAAGGGCTGTGCCGCCCGTACCCTTGCAGTACTAGTCGGGCATCAAATAGTGGGTGCCCATGACTGAAGGAATCGCAACATGCTGATCGCTCAGCGTCCCTCGTTGACCGAAGAGGTCGTCGACGAATTCCGCTCCCGGTTCGTGATCGAGCCGCTGGAGCCGGGCTTCGGCTACACCCTCGGCAACTCCCTCCGCCGGACCCTCCTGTCGTCGATCCCCGGTGCCGCTGTCACCAGCATCCGCATCGACGGTGTCCTGCACGAGTTCACCACCGTGCCGGGCGTCAAGGAGGACGTCACCGACCTGATCCTCAACATCAAGCAGCTGGTCGTCTCCTCGGAGCACGACGAGCCGGTCGTGATGTACCTGCGCAAGCAGGGCCCGGGTCTGGTCACCGCCGCCGACATCGCGCCGCCGGCCGGTGTCGAGGTGCACAACCCCGACCTGGTCCTCGCCACGCTCAACGGCAAGGGCAAGCTGGAGATGGAGCTGACGGTCGAGCGTGGCCGCGGTTACGTCTCCGCCGTGCAGAACAAGCAGGTCGGCCAGGAGATCGGCCGGATCCCGGTCGACTCCATCTACTCGCCGGTGCTGAAGGTCACGTACAAGGTCGAGGCCACGCGTGTCGAGCAGCGGACCGACTTCGACAAGCTGATCGTCGACGTCGAGACCAAGCAGGCGATGCGTCCCCGTGACGCCATGGCCTCCGCCGGTAAGACCCTGGTCGAGCTGTTCGGTCTGGCCCGCGAGCTGAACATCGACGCCGAGGGCATCGACATGGGTCCGTCCCCGACGGACGCCGCTCTCGCCGCCGATCTGGCGCTGCCGATCGAGGAGCTGGAGCTCACCGTTCGGTCGTACAACTGCCTCAAGCGTGAGGGCATCCACTCCGTGGGTGAGCTCGTCGCCCGCTCCGAGGCCGACCTCCTGGACATCCGCAACTTCGGTGCGAAGTCCATCGACGAGGTCAAGGCGAAGCTGGCGGGTATGGGCCTGGCGCTCAAGGACTCGCCTCCCGGGTTCGACCCGACCGCTGCGGCGGACGCGTTCGGCGCGGACGACGACGCGGACGCGGGCTTCGTGGAGACCGAGCAGTACTAAGAGCTCGGGCCGTCCGGTCCGTTCTTGGGCGCGGGTGCGCTGTGGCTTGTCGCGCAGTTCCCCGCGCCCCTTCCGGGAGCGCCCCTTCGGGGCGGCTCCCGGATCTCCGACAGGCAACCGCCTGCTCGGATACTGACCCCGGTACCTGATACGGCCGGGGCAGACCCCTAGGAGAAACACCATGCCGAAGCCCACCAAGGGTGCCCGTATGGGCGGCAGCGCCGCGCACGAGAAGCTCCTCCTCGCGAACCTCGCGAAGGCGCTGTTCGAGCACGGCCGCATCACCACCACCGAGGCGAAGGCGCGCAAGCTGCGTCCGTACGCCGAGCGTCTGGTCACCAAGGCGAAGAAGGGCGACCTTCACAACCGCCGTCAGGTGCTCCAGGTCATCACGGACAAGAGCATCGTGCACACGCTCTTCACCGAGATCGGCCCGCGCTACGAGAACCGCCCGGGTGGCTACACCCGTATCACCAAGATCGGTAACCGCCGTGGCGACAACGCGCCCATGGCCGTCATCGAGCTGGTCGAGGCGCTGACGGTGGCGCAGGAGGCGACGGGCGAGGCCGAGGCCGCGACCAAGCGCGCGGTCAAGGAAGACGCCCTGAAGAAGGACGAGGCCGTTGAGGCCAAGTCCGACGAGGCCGCCGAGGAGTCGAAGGACGCGTAAGCGTTCTGCCGGGGGGCTGTGCGCCTGCGGCCGCGGGTTCGTGGTGGCTTGTCGCGCAGTTCCCCGCGCCCCTTCAAGGGGCGTTGGCGGGCCCGTTCCTTTTCCAGGAGCGGGCCCGCCTTTTTGTTTTGAGAGGATCGCTGCGTGAGTGATGAAGTGACGCCCGGGTGCGTTCGTGTCCGTCTGGACCTGTCGTACGACGGGAGTGAGTTCTCCGGGTGGGCCAAGCAGGCCGGGGGACGGCGGACCGTGCAGGGGGAGATCGAGGACGCCCTGCGGACCGTGACGCGGTCGGGGGAGACGTACGAGCTGACCGTCGCGGGGCGTACCGATGCCGGGGTGCACGCGCGCGGGCAGGTCGCGCATGTCGATCTGCCGTGTGAGGTGTGGGCTGAGCACCACCAGAAGCTGCTGAAGCGGCTGGCCGGGCGGCTGCCCCGGGACGTACGGGTCTGGGCCCTCAGGGAGGCGCCCAGCGGCTTCAACGCCCGTTTCTCGGCGGTCTGGAGGCGGTACGCGTACCGCGTCACCGACAACCCGGGGGGCGTCGACCCGCTGCTGCGCAGCCATGTGCTGTGGCACGACTGGCCCCTCGACGTCGCGGCCATGAACGAGGCCGCCCGGGGGCTGCTGGGCGAGCACGACTTCGCCGCCTACTGCAAGAAGCGGGAGGGGGCGACCACCATCCGCACGCTGCAGGAGCTGAGCCTGGTGCGCGGTGACGACGGGATCATCACCGCCACCGTGCGGGCCGACGCCTTCTGCCACAACATGGTGCGCTCGCTCATCGGGGCGCTGCTGTTCGTCGGGGACGGGCACCGGCCGGCCGACTGGCCGGGCAAGGTGCTGGCCGCCGGTGTACGGGACTCGGCCGTGCACGTCGTACGGCCGCACGGGCTGACGCTGGAGGAGGTCGGCTACCCGGCCGACGAACTGCTCGCCGCGCGCAGCAAGGAGGCGCGGAACAAGCGGTCGCTGCCGTCGGCCGGCTGCTGCTGACGTCGGCTCACTCGTCGGCCGCGGCCGAGGCCTGGGCCTCGCCGCGGCGGCGGATCTGGTTGAACGTGAACTGGACCAGGTCGTCCCCGGTCCTGTACACCGCGGTGTCCTTGGGCGTCACGTTCTTGCCGCTGGTGAAGCCGGCGTTGCCGAAGTAGGCGTAGCGGCCGTAGGAGTTGCTGGTGGTGCGGCAGAAGCCGGACTCGCAGAAGGCCTTCACGCCGCCGCCGGAGAGCGACTTGATGTAACTCTTCTTGGTGCTCTGGGCCCGTGCCTTGGCGGCCTGTGCCTCAGTGTCGAAGACGGCCACGCCGACCGTCACCGCTATGCCGTCCTTGACGTAGGTCACCCGTATCAGACGGGTGCAGTCGTTTCCGGTGAGGATCTTGGGGAGGGTGCCGCCGGCCGCCGAGGCGCAGTCCCTCGTGTCCGCCGTGGGTCCCTTCTTGTAGACCGTCTCGCCCACGGTGAGCTGGGTGCCCGGGAAGAGCGTGTCCGGGCTGAGCGGGGCCTTGTCCTTCTTCGCGCTGGCGATGAAGTCCTTCGGGTCCAGCGGCGGCGGGGCGCTGGTCGGGGCGAAGGACGGGGCCGAGGCGGACTGGCTCGGGATGTCGGACGAGGGCAGCGAGGTCGGGTTGCCCTGGTTGTCGGCGCCCGCCGAGACGACGGCCACCGCGACGGCGGTGCCGATCGCGGCTGTGGCGAACGCGCCGCCGCCGATCAGCAGGACCCGTCGTCGCTTGTTGCGGGCCTCGGAGGCCTCGGCGAGCGCAGCCCAGTCCGGAGACGGGCCGCCCCCGCTGTTCCAGGGCTGCTGCGACTGCGGTTTCCAGGGATCCCACTGGGACTGAGGTCCCCCCTGCCCAAAGCTCATGGGGCGCATCTTAGACGGGACAAGGGGCGCGCTGGTCCGCCCGGTTGGACTCCCGAGCCCCTAGCGTTCCTCCCATGCGCACGGGCAAAGGCGACATCTGCGGGTGGTTGGGGCGACTGCTGCCGACCGTGGTGCTCCTGGTGTGCCTGCTGTCCTGGCCGGCCCTCGCGGCCGGGGTGTGGGCGTCGGTCGTGGTGGGGGCGCTGGGGGCGTTCCGTCGCCCGCGCGGTGGCGGATCCGTGCTGCGGTGGTGTGCCGCGGTCGCCGTGGACGTGCTGGTCTCGTCGGTGTTTCCGTATGTACGGCCGCCGCGGCGGCGGACGCTGCGCAGGGCCGTCACGCTGTGTGCCGCCCTGTGCGTCTCGGTGACCGAGCGGCTGCGGTGATACCGCGTTTTGACCCTTGTGGTGTGCCCCGGTATTCTGCTTGTTCGTTGTGTATTGGCTTGCTCATTCTCACGGGACGGGCCCTTACACCGGTCCACCGGGCCGATGACCAGCGACCCCACGTACGCGGTATGCGTCGCCGCAGTGCGGTCCAGGCTGTCGTGATCGTTTCGGTGACCAGTTATGGACCATTCACTCGAAGCGAAGGCTACGAACCGTGCGTACGTACAGCCCCAAGCCCGGCGATGTGACGCGCCAGTGGCACGTCATCGACGCCCAGGACGTTGTCCTGGGTCGTCTCGCCACCACTGCCGCGACGCTCCTCCGGGGCAAGCACAAGCCGATCTACGCCCCCCACGTCGACGCTGGTGACTTCGTCATCATCATCAACGCGGACAAGGTGCACCTGTCCGGCAACAAGCGCATCCAGAAGATGGCGTACCGCCACTCCGGCTACCCGGGTGGTCTGCGCTCCGTCCGCTACGACGAGCTGCTGGACAAGAACCCCGAGAAGGCCATCGAGAAGGCCGTCAAGGGCATGCTCCCCAAGAACACGCTGGGCCGTCAGATGCTCTCGAAGCTGAAGGTCTACAAGGGTGACCAGCACCCGCACGGCGCGCAGCAGCCGCAGCCGTTCGAGATCACCCAGGTCGCGCAGTAAGTCCGGCCACCCCCTAAGCCTGAAGAGAATCTGAGGAGCATCGTGGCCGAGACCACTGCCGAGCAGCCGCTCGAAGAGATCGACATCGACAGCTACACCACCGAGTCCGAGGTCCCCGTCGAGGGTGAGTACACCTCGGAGTCCATGGCGTCCCGCTTCGGCGAGCCCCAGCCGGCCGCCGGCCTGGGCCGTCGCAAGAACGCCATCGCCCGCGTCCGGATCGTCCCGGGCACCGGCAAGTGGAAGATCAACGGTCGCACCCTCGAGGACTACTTCCCGAACAAGGTGCACCAGCAGGAAGTCAACGAGCCCTTCAAGGTGCTCGAGCTCGACGACCGCTACGACGTCGTCGCCCGCATCTCCGGTGGCGGTGTCTCCGGCCAGGCCGGTGCGCTCCGTCTCGGTGTCGCCCGTGCGCTGAACGAGGCGGACGTCGACAACAACCGCGGCCCGCTGAAGAAGGCCGGCTTCCTCAAGCGCGACGACCGTGCGGTCGAGCGTAAGAAGGCCGGTCTGAAGAAGGCCCGCAAGGCTCCGCAGTACAGCAAGCGCTAAACGCGACGCCCGTCCTGGCGACTGGCTTCGCAACGATCGCCCCGGCGGCACGGTTGTGCTGCCGGGGCGGTTTCGTTTACACAACCCCTACAGCCCCCGGACAGTCTCAGGGGGTGTACTCGGGGATGTGAGCCGCATTCTCTTCAGCAATTCGGAGGACACCACTGTGGGACGACTCTTCGGCACGGACGGCGTGCGCGGTGTCGCCAACGCGGACCTGACGGCGGAGATGGCCCTCGGCCTCTCCGTGGCCGCGGCACACGTACTGGCCGAGGCGGGCACGTTCGAGGGACACCGGCCCAAGGCCGTGGTCGGGCGTGACCCCCGTGCGTCCGGGGAGTTCCTGGAAGCCGCCGTGGTCGCGGGCCTCGCCAGCGCCGGCGTGGACGTCCTGCAGGTCGGTGTGCTGCCGACGCCCGCCGTGGCGTACCTGACCGGGGAGCTCGGCGCCGACCTGGGTGTCATGCTCTCCGCCAGCCACAACGCCATGCCGGACAACGGCGTCAAGTTCTTCGCCCGCGGCGGGCACAAGCTCGCCGACGAGCTGGAGGACCGCATCGAGTCCGTCTACGAGGAGCACCGCACCGGTGCCCCGTGGGACCGGCCGACCGGGTCCGGCGTGGGCCGCGTACGCGCGTACGACGAGGGCGCCGACCGGTACGTCGCGCATCTGCTGGGTGCCCTGCCGAACCGGCTCGACGGGCTGAAGGTCGTCCTGGACGAGGCGCACGGCGCCGCGGCCCGGGTCTCGCCGGAGGCGTTCCAGCAGGCCGGTGCCGAGGTCGTCACGATCGGGGCCGAGCCGGACGGGCTCAACATCAACGACGGGTGCGGGTCGACGCACCTGGACAAGATCAAGGCCGCCGTCGTCGAGCACGGGGCCGATCTCGGCATCGCGCACGACGGTGACGCCGACCGGTGTCTCGCCGTCGACCACACCGGCGCGGAGGTGGACGGCGACCAGATTCTCGCCGTGCTCGCGCTGGCGATGCGGGAGCGCTCGGCGCTGCGGTCCGAGACGGTCGTCGCCACGGTGATGTCGAACCTCGGGTTCAAGCTCGCCATGGAGCGCGAGGGCATCCGGCTGGTGCAGACCGCCGTCGGTGACCGGTACGTACTCGAGGAGATGAAGGAGCACGGGTTCGCCCTCGGCGGCGAGCAGTCCGGGCACGTGATCATCCTCGACCACGCGACCACCGGGGACGGCACGCTGACCGGTCTGCTGCTGGCGGCCCGGGTGGCGCAGAGCGGGCGCACGCTGCGCGAGCTCGCCGCCGTCATGGAGCGGCTGCCGCAGGTTCTGATCAACGTGCCCGATGTGGACAGGTCCCGGGTGAAGACGTCCGCGGAGCTGTCCGCGGCAGTCGCCGACGCGGAGCGGGAGCTCGGGGCGACCGGGCGGGTGCTGCTGCGGCCCTCCGGGACCGAGCCGTTGGTGCGGGTGATGGTGGAGGCGGCCGACATCGAGCAGGCCCGGTCTGTTGCCGGGCGGCTTGCCGATGTGGTGAAGTCCGCGCTCGGCTAGGGACGGGTTCGGGGTGGGGGCTGCGCTTGTCGGCGGGCCGCAGGTTGTGTGTGGCTTGTCGCGCAGTTCCCCGCCCCTTCAGGCATCGACCTTCTGGCGTTGTTTCGTCCAGAACCACTTCTGGGCCAGCAGGGTCGCCGTGCCGGCGACGATGATGCCCAGCAGGTTCAGCAGGAGTTGCTCCGTGGAGCCCCAGGTCTGGCTGGTGTCTCCGTAGCTGAGGGCGACTGCCGCGTTCGCGGCGGCCGGGACCGTGGTGACGGAGATGGCCACCCCCACCAGCGCGCCCGACTTGGCCGACGTCAGGGAGAGGGTGCCGGCGATGCCGGCGAGGACCGCCACGACGAAGGAGAACCAGTCCGGGGCGTAGATGAAGCCCGTGTTCGGGCGGTCGGCGCTGAGCCGCTGCTCGCTGAACAGGTCGACGGCGTCCATGAAGAGGCTGAAGCCGACCGTCACCGCCATCGCCACCGCGAAGCCCACCAGCAGCGCGATCAGCGAGCGAAGGGCCAGACGCGGCCGGCGCCGGACGATCGCGGTGCAGATGCCGGTGAGGGGACCGAACTCGGGGCCCACCGCCATGGCGCCCACGATCAGGATCGCGTTGTCCAGGACCACACCGCAGGCGGCGATCATGGTGGCGAGGGTGATGAAGGCGAGGTAGGTGACGGAGAGGGTCGACTCCTCGTGCGTCGCCTCGGTCAGCTGCTCCCACAGGACCGCGTCCGCGCCCTCACCCGGTGCGTCGGCCTCCGCCTTGTCGGCCCGCTCCGACAGAGACAGGTCGATGGACTCGACGGCGATGGAACCGGTGGTGTCGATGCCCAGTTCCCGCAGCCCGGTGAGGAGTTCGTCGCCCGCCTCGCGGGCCACGTCGCACATCACCACGTCCCCGGCGGGGTCGCGGGCGGCGCCCGGCAGTACGACGAGGTGGGTCGTGCCGACCGTCTTCTCGATCAGCAGGACCACCTCGTCGGTCCTGTCGGCCGGTGTGATCAGACGCAGATGGAGCATGGCGCCCATCTAACCGGTCTTTCCCCCGGGCGTCACAGCTTGCGCAGGCTCAGCCGCTGCACCTTGTGGTCCGGGCCCTTGCGCACGACGAGGGTGGCGCGGCCCCGGGTGGGCGCGATGTTCTCCACCAGGTTGGGCCGGTTGATCGTGCGCCACATCGTCCGGGCGTAGTCCAGGGCCTCCTCCTCCGAGACCTGGGTGTACTTGCGGAAGTACGAGGACGGGTTCTGGAAGGCGGTCGCGCGCAGCTTGCGGAAGCGGTTGAGGTACCAGGTCTCGATATCCTCGACGCGGGCGTCGACGTACACGCTGAAGTCGAAGTAGTCGGCGAGACCGACGCGGGTGCGGCCGTCCTTGCCGGGCAGGGCCGGCTGGAGGACGTTCAGGCCCTCGACGATCAGGATGTCGGGGCGGCGGACCGTGAGCCTCTTGTCGGGGACGATGTCGTAGATCAGGTGGGAGTAGACGGGCGCGGTGACCTCGTTCTTGCCGGCCTTGATGTCGGCGACGAAACGGGTCAGGGCCCGGCGGTCGTAGGACTCCGGGAAGCCCTTGCGGGACATCAGGCCGCGGGCCTGGAGTTCCTTCGTGGGCAGCAGGAAGCCGTCCGTGGTGACCAGCTCGACGCGCGGGTGCTCGGGCCAGCGCGAGAGCAGGGCCTGCAGGAGACGGGCGACGGTCGACTTGCCCACGGCCACCGAACCTGCCACCCCTATGACGAACGGGGTGCCCGACTGGGAGCCCTGCTCGCCCAGGAACGTGTTCAGCGCGCCTCTGAGGCCGTCGGTGGCACCGACGTAGAGGTTGAGAAGTCTGGACAGCGGGAGGTAGATGTCCCGCACCTCGTCGAGGTCGATCACGTCGCCGAGACCGCGCAGCTTCTCGACCTCCTCGGCCGTCAGCGGAAGCGGCGTCTTGTCACGCAGCGCGCTCCACTCGGTTCGGGTGAGGTCGACGTAGGGAGTCGCCTCCGGGCGGGGCCGGTGGGCGCTCCGGGGCATCGAGGAGACCGGAGAGATCACAGTCCATTGTTACGGGCGTACGAACGGATGGTGAGGTGGGATCCGTCACGCGACGCGTTCGCCCCGTTTCCTCCTGAGTGAAGCTGATACAGGTGGAATGTCAGTGGTGTGCGTCACAGTTGTGGGAGAGGTGGGCCCGGTCCGGGGTCCACGAACGCCTGGGGGTACCCATGACGTACGCGATAGAGGCGGAAGGCCTGGTCAAGCGGTTCAAGGAGACCGAGGCGCTGGCCGGCGTCGACCTGGCCGCCCGCAGGGGCACGGTGCTCGGGCTGCTGGGGCCCAACGGCGCGGGGAAGACGACCGCGGTGCGGATCTTCGCGACACTGCTGCGCCCGGACCGTGGCAGGGCTCGGGTGGCCGGCCACGACGTGGTCCGGGAGGCCGGGGTCGTACGCTCCCTCGTCGGGCTGACCGGGCAGTACGCGGCGGTCGACGAGAATCTGACCGGCACGGAGAACCTGCTGCTCATCGGACGGCTGCTGGGGCTGCCGAGGCGGGAGGCGAAGGCACGGGCCGGTGACCTGCTGGAGCGGTTCCAGCTGACCCACGCGGCCGGGCGGGCCGCGAAGACCTTCTCGGGCGGCATGCGCAGGCGCCTGGACCTCGCGGCCAGCCTCGTCGGCCGGCCCAGCATCCTCTTCCTCGACGAGCCGACCACCGGTCTCGATCCGCACAGCCGCGGTGAGCTGTGGGACATGCTGCGCGGCCTGGTCGCGGACGGTGCGACCGCCCTGCTGACCACGCAGTATCTGAACGAGGCCGATGTCCTCGCCGACGACATCGTGGTGATCGACAAAGGCCGAGTGATCGCCGAGGGCACGCCGGACCAGTTGAAGGCACAGGTCGGAGGCCAGGTGCTGGAGCTCAGACCGATCGCCGGGCAGGATCTCGCGCGGGCACACGCGCTGGTGGCCGGGGCCGCCGGACCGCAGGCCCGGATCGAGGGCGAGACGGTCACCGCCCCGGTGAAGGACCCCGAGCTGATGCCGGCCGTCGTGCGCGCGCTGGACCGGGAGGGTATCGCGGTCGGTGAGCTGGCCCTGCGCCGCTCCTCGCTCGACGAGGTCTTCCTCTCCCTGACCGGCCACCGCGCCGAGCCGGGCGAGGCCGGGGAGGACGGCGGTGCGGCCGTCCGGGAGGACGAGGAACTGGAGAAGGCGGTGAGCCGGTCATGACCGCCACCACCACGAGCCTCACCGCACCGGTCACCGCGTCGGGCCGGGTGCCGCCCCTCGCCGGGCTGCGGCAGACCTTCACGATGGCCTGGCGGAGCCTGGTCGCCGTCAAGCACAACCCGCTCGAACTGGTCGACTACAGCATCACGCCGATCATGTTCGTGTTCCTGTTCACCTACGTGCTGGGCGGGCAGATGGCCGGCTCGCCCGATGCCTATCTGAAGTACGCGCTGCCCGGGATCATCGTCCAGAACACCCTGTTCATGACGATGTACACGGCGATGGCACTCAACACCGACCTCACCAAGGGCGTCTTCGACCGGCTGCGCAGTCTGCCCATCGCCCGCTCCGCCCCGCTCATCGGCCGGATCACCGCAGATCTCGCGAAGCACGTGTGGGCGCTGCTGCTGATGATCGGCCTCGGCCTTGCGCTCGGCTTCCGCATCACCGGCGGATTCGGCGGATTCGTGCTCGGCACACTGCTGGTGGTGGTGTTCGCCGCGGCCGTGTCCTGGAGCGCGGTGCTGATCGGGATGCTGGCCGGCGACGCCGAGAAGGTCCAGGCGTTCGCGTTCACGATCATCTTCCCGATCACCTTCACCAGCAGCGCGTTCGTCGTCGTCGACACGATGCCCGGCTGGCTCCAGGCGTGGAGCGACGTCAATCCGGTGACCCACCTGTCCGACGCGTTCCGGGGGCTGCTGCTGGGCGGGGCGGTCGCGGAGCCGGTGTTGTGGTCGTTGGTGTGGGCGGCGGGTATCGCGCTGGTGTTCTATCCGTTGGCCATGCGGGCTTACCGGGCGAAGGCCTGAAAGGTACGGTGAAGTCGCCATCACAGGGCCCCCGAAAGGCGGCATCATTTCCGATTCCGGGCACGCTGAAGGGGTTTCCCGAACGCCTCGGCCCTTAGGCTGCGGCTCATGTGCGGAATCGTGGGATACGTGGGGCCGCAGTCGGCGCTCGAGGTCGTGATGGCCGGGCTGAAGCGGCTGGAGTACCGGGGCTACGACTCGGCGGGTGTCGCCGTCCTGGCCGACGGGGGGCTGGCGACGGCGAAGAAGGCCGGCAAGCTGCTCAACCTGGAGAAGGAACTGGACGGCAGACCGCTGCCGACCGGCGCGACGGGCATCGGGCACACCCGCTGGGCCACGCACGGCGGGCCGACGGACACCAACGCCCACCCGCACATCGACAACGCGGGCCGGGTCGCGGTGGTGCACAACGGCATCATCGAGAACTTCGCCCTGCTGCGGGCCGAGCTGGCGGAACGCGGCCACGAGCTGTCCTCCGAGACCGACACAGAGGTCGTGGCGCATCTGCTCGCCGAGGAGTTCTCCTCCTGCGCGGATCTCGCCGAGGCGATGCGGCTGGTGTGCCGGCGGCTGGAGGGCGCGTTCACGCTGGTCGCCGTGCATGCCGACGAGCCGGACGTGGTCGTCGGCGCGCGGCGCAACTCGCCGCTGGTGGTCGGCGTCGGGGAGGGCGAGGCCTTCCTCGCGTCGGACGTCGCCGCGTTCATCGCCCACACGCGCTCGGCGATCGAGCTCGGGCAGGACCAGGTGGTGGAGCTGCGCCGGGACGGCGTGACGGTGACGGGCTTCGACGGCCGCCCGGCCGACGTGCGGTCGTACCACGTCGACTGGGACGCGTCGGCCGCCGAGAAGGGCGGCTACGACTACTTCATGCTCAAGGAGATCGCCGAGCAGCCCAAGGCGGTCGCCGACACGCTCCTGGGCCGGGTCGACGGTTCCGGTTCGCTGACGCTGGACGAGGTGCGCATCCCGCAGGGGGTGCTGCGGGAGATCGACAAGGTCGTCATCGTCGCCTGCGGTACGGCCTTCCACGCCGGGATGATCGCCAAGTACGCGATCGAGCACTGGACACGGCTGCCCTGCGAGGTGGAGCTGGCGAGCGAGTTCCGCTACCGGGACCCGATCCTCGACGCGCAGACGCTGGTCATCGCCATCTCCCAGTCGGGCGAGACCATGGACACCCTGATGGCGCTGCGGCACGCCCGTGAGCAGGGCTCCAGGGTGCTGGCGATCTGCAACACCAACGGCTCGACGATCCCGCGTGAGTCGGACGCGGTGCTGTACACGCACGCCGGGCCGGAGGTGGCCGTCGCCTCGACCAAGGCGTTCCTGACGCAGCTCGTGGCGTGCTACCTGGTCGCCCTGTACCTGGGCCAGGTGCGCGGCACGAAGTGGGGCGACGAGATCCGGGCGGTGATCCGCGACCTGTCCTCGATCGCCGGTGCGGTGGAGGAGGTGCTGGGCACGATGGAGCCGGTGCGGGAGCTGGCGCGCACGCTCGCCTCGAAGAAGACGGTGCTGTTCCTCGGCCGGCACGTGGGGTATCCGGTGGCGCTCGAAGGCGCGCTGAAGCTCAAGGAACTCGCCTACATGCACGCGGAGGGGTTCGCGGCCGGGGAGCTGAAGCACGGGCCGATCGCCCTGATCGAGGAGGACCTGCCGGTGGTCGTGGTGGTGCCCTCGCCGCGCGGCCGGTCGGTGCTGCACGACAAGATCGTGTCCAACATCCAGGAGATCCGGGCGCGGGGTGCGCGCACGATCGTGATCGCGGAGCAGGGTGACGAGGCGGTCGTGCCGTACGCGGACCATCTGATCCGGGTGCCGGCCACGCCGACGCTGCTGCAGCCGCTCGTGGCGACGGTGCCGCTTCAGGTGTTCGCCTGTGAGCTGGCGACGGCCCGTGGCAACGAGGTGGACCAGCCGCGCAACCTGGCGAAGTCCGTGACGGTGGAGTGAGCGGGATTCCGGAGTGAGCGGAAGGGGCGAAGGGCATCCTGCCCTTCGCCCCTTGGCTCGGCCGGTCAGGCCGTCGGGCGCTCGAATCAGACGGGCAGGCAGGTCGCGGGGACCCAGCCTTCCACGCTGGTGCTGTTGGGGCCGCCGAAGTACCACTTGTTGCTGGTCTTGCCACAGGCCGTGTAGCTGCCGCCCGTGACGGGCTTGCTGCCGCCGAAGCAGATGCCGCCGTTCTGGCCCTTGTTCCAGGTGCCGAGGGCGGTCGAGCTCGTCTTGGGCTGGCTGCGGAGGTTGACGGTCGCCTTGGGCTTCACGTTGGTCAGCGCGCTGCTGCAGTCGGGCTGCGTCGCCGCGGCGGCGGTGCCGGCCGTGGCGACGGTGCCGGTGAGGGCCGTGGCGAGGAGAGCTATGGCACTGGCCGTGGTCCCCAGCGACTTGAACTTCATGGGGTCGATGTCCTCCCGTTTGGTGCGATGCCGTTTGCTCATCGCGGTCAGCGCGAACTCTACATCGGCCGGAGGGAGTTGAAGATCCGGGGCGGCGCGGGCGGCGCTTCGGGAGCCTTTGCCGCCGGATCCGGCCCGTCACCGTAGGGTGCTGCCCATGAGCATCATCGGGGTCGGCATCGACGTTGCCGAGATCGAGCGGTTCGCGGCTTCGCTGGAGCGTACGCCCGCGCTGGCCGGACGGCTGTTCGTGGAGCGGGAGTTGCTGCTGCCCAGCGGGGAGCGGCGGGGGGTCGCCTCGCTCGCCGCGCGGTTCGCGGCCAAGGAGGCGTTGGCCAAGGCGCTGGGTGCTCCACCGGGGCTGCTGTGGACCGACGCCGAGGTGTGTGTCGAGGACACGGGGCGGCCCTGGCTGCGGGTGACCGGGACGGTGGCCGCCCGGGCCGCCGAACTCGGCGTGCGCGGCTGGCACGTGTCGCTGAGTCACGATGCGGGCGTCGCCTCCGCGGTGGTCATCGCCGAGGGGTGAGAGTGCCTCTAGGAGAGGGTCCAGAGCAGCGTGGCCGTGCCGATGAAGCCGATCGCGCCCAGGGTCGCACCGGCCGCCGCCGGCCACACCCGGCCCATGCCCCTGCGGGCGTAGTGGAGGCCCATCGCGCCGAACGTCATCGCGAGCGCTCCGGCCAGGACCGTCCACGGGAACAGGAACGCCCAGGTGCCCACGGCCGAGAAGACTCCCAGGACCAGGGCCGTGGGACCCAGGGCGGTGGCGGGGCTGTCCGGTGTCTCGGATGCTGTCGAGCTGGTCATGTCTCGTCGTACCCCCTTTTTGAACGAGTTCAAAACACGGTTCGACTATACGCCCGGTCCGAGGCCCGGCGAAACAGGGCCTGAAGCCCCCGGCCGGGTGAGGCGCGAGGGCTTCGGCGGGGTGGCTCAGCAGATCGACTGGCTGCTGTTCACCCGGGTGATGTTGCGGAAGGTCGTGTTCTCGCCGCACGGGCTCTCCCTGATGGCCGCGTCGGTGACCGTCAGGTTCTGGATGATGATGTCCCTGTTGTTGGGGAACTCCGAGCGGGCGGCCAGCCGCAGTTCGCCGCCGCCCGTGATCGTGCCGCTCCGGGCCGCGAGACTGACGTTGTAGCAGTTCTCGATCAGGACCGAGTTGTTGCCGGTGTGGGAGAGCGTCACCTTGTCGATGACGGCCCCGCCGCTCTCCGACACGCAGAACACGCCGCGTCCGCCGCCGCGCGCGACGACCTCGCCGACGCGGATGTTGGTGGGGTAGCCGCTGCCGATCCGGCCGTTGCGGTTGGCCATGCGGAAGGCGGCGTAGCCGGTGCCCGTGCCGGCGTTCTCGGCGTCCACCTTGGTGACAGTGGCGTTGACGGTCTGGTTGAGCAGCAGGCCCGACTCGCCGACGTTGCGGGCCGTCACCGTGCCGATGGTCAGGCCGTCGACGCCGTAGGTCTCGACCGCGTGGCTGGTGGCGCCGGAGACGTAGACGTTGTCGATGCGGATGTTGCGTGTCCACTGGCTGGTGTCGCCGCGGTTGTCGATGCGGACGCCCAGGCCGCGGGTCAGGCGCATGTCGATCTGGCCGAGCACCACGTTCTGGACGTTGCGCAGGAAGATGCCGTACAGCGGGGTGCCGGTGAGCTTGAGGTTCTGTACCTCGACGTCGCGGGTGCCCCGCGAGTAGACGGGTGCCTGGTCGCCCGAGCCGCTGCCGGTGACGTCGATCGTGCCGCAGACGTCGAGGACGGTGTAGCTCGGCAGCGAGATGCGGGAGCCCGCGGAGACCGAACCCGAGCCGCGGACCACGACCCGTTCCTTCGTGGTGCGCCCTGGGGTGAGGCTGTTGACCGCGGCCTGGACGGCCGCGCGCATGTCGGTGCCGGTGTGGACCGTGCTGCCACCGCGCCGGGCGGTCCAGGTGCCGCCGCTCCGCACCGCTTCGGCCTGGTAGGAGCCGTCTCCGCAGGCCAGTGCGCGCGTGGGGGCGGCCGTGGCGGGGGCGGTCAGGGTGCCGGCAGCGGTGAGGAGGGCGGTGGCGGCGACGGCGGCGAGTAATGCGGCTCTGCGTCCCATGAGGGCCTCGGTTTCGTCGGACGTGGGGGTGTACCGGCGGCGTGCAAGCGCTTTCTGCGCGGCCGGGAGTCTGGCAAAGGGACGGCAAAGCGTCAATGGACGCGGCACGGATCGCGGAGCGGCGGGATGCGGGAGGCGCGGGTGAGGGGGAGTGGCCCGGCGGTCCTGCGGGAAACTCGACCGCATGCGTAGTGCGTACAGCGTGGAGACGGTCCGGAACGCCGAACGGGAGCTGATGGCGCGGCTGCCGGAGGGGGCGCTGATGCAACGCGCCGCCGCCGGGCTCGCCGCGGCCTGCGCCGACCTGCTGGGGCGGGTGTACGGGAGCAGGGTCGTGCTGCTGGTCGGCAGCGGCGACAACGGGGGTGACGCCCTGTACGCGGGGGCCCGGCTGGCCCGCCGGGGGGCCGGGGTCACCGCGGTGCTGCTCGCGCCGGAGCGGGCGCACGCGGCGGGGCTCGCGGCGTTGCGGCGGGCCGGGGGACGGATCGCGGCCGCCGGTCGGGGCGAGGCGCTCGTCGAGAACGCGGACCTCGTCCTCGACGGGATCGTCGGGATCGGGGGGAAGGGCGGGCTGCGGCCGGACGCGGTGCCGTTGGCCGCCGCCGCCGGACGGTCGCGGGGAGCCGTGGTCGCCGTCGATCTGCCGAGCGGTGTCGACGCCGACACCGGGGAGGTGCACGGGGTCGCCGTGCGGGCCGATCTGACCGTCACGTTCGGGACGCACAAGCCGGGGCTCCTGATCGACCCGGCGCGGGAGTACGCGGGGTCGGTGCGGCTGGTCGACATCGGGCTGGAGCTGCCCGCCGAGCCGGAGCTGGAGGCGTTGCAGCACCTGGACGCGGCCCGGCTGCTGCCGGTGCCGCGGGCGGAGAGCGACAAGTACCGGCGGGGTGTGGTCGGGATCGCCGCCGGGTCGGCGCGGTATCCGGGGGCCGCCGTGCTCGCCGTCGCCGGGGCGCTGCGGGGCGGTGCGGGGGCCGTGCGGTACGTCGGGCCCGCCGGAGACGCGGTCATCGCGCGGTTTCCCGAGACGCTCGTGTCGGACCAGGGGCCGAAGCACGCCGGGCGGGTGCAGGCGTGGGTCGTCGGACCGGGGGCCGGGGACGACGCCGGGACGGTGGCGGAGGTGCTGGCGGCGGACGTGCCGGTGCTGATCGACGCGGACGGGCTGCGGCTGGCGGACGCCGAGGTGGTGCGGGGGCGGCGGGCGCCGACGCTGATGACACCGCACGCCGGGGAGGCGGCGGCCCTGCTGGGTGTGGACCGGGCGGAGGTCGAGGGCGGCCGGCTGGCGGCGGTCCGGGAACTGGCCCGGCGGTACGGGGCGACCGTGCTGCTGAAGGGATCCACGACGCTGGTGGCCGACTCCGGGGGCGGCGCGGTGCGGGTGAACCCGACCGGGACGGGGTGGCTGGCCACGGCCGGAAGCGGCGACGTGCTGTCGGGGCTCGGCGGCTCGCTGCTGGCGGCGGGACTGTCCGCGGTGGATGCGGGGAGTGTCGGGGCGTACCTCCACGGGCTGGCCGGACGGCTGGCGGCGGACGGGGCTCCGGTGGGGGCGCATGATGTGGCCGGGGCGGTTCCGGAGGCGTGGCGGAATGTGGTGGGGTGACAGCCCGGTATGCGCACGGGCTGGCCGGTCGGCCGGGGAGGGCGGGGTGCAGGCCGGGCGCATGATGTGGCCGGGGCGGTTCCGGAGGCGTGGCGGAATGTGGTGGGGTGACAGCCCGGTATCCGCACGGGCTGGCCGGTCGGCCGGGGAGGGCGGGGTGCAGGCCGGGCGCATGACGTGGCCGCGGCGGTTCCCGAGGCGTGGCGCGATGTACCGGGGTGGCGGGTAGGGCGCTGGGGAAACCACTCCGATGGCGGCACGGGAAGCACGGGCCGGAGCCGGTCGGTCCGTCCGGGCCGTGGTCCGGGGGTGGGTCGCCGCACACCGCCGCCGTCCCGGTGCCGCGTCGGTCTCAACGTGGGCGACGCACAGGGGTAGTAGCCGACCCGCCGTCGGAGCCCTCTGAGACACTGGGCGCGATGAGCGAGAGAACAGCCCCGACCGCGCCCCTGCGGGCCCGCGCCGAGATCGACCTGGCGGCCCTGCGGGCCAATGTGCGGGCCCTGCGCGCCCATGCGCCGGGCGCTGCCGTGATGGCCGTGGTGAAGTCCGAGGCGTACGGCCACGGGGCTGTGCCGTGCGCCCGCGCGGCGCTCGCCGCCGGGGCGAGCTGGCTGGGCACTGCCACGCCCGAGGAGGCCCTCGCCCTGCGGGCCGCCGGGCTGCCGGGCCGCATCATGTGCTGGCTGTGGACGCCCGGAGGGCCGTGGCGCGAGGCGATCGACGCCGAGCTGGACGTGTCGGTCAGCGGGATGTGGGCCCTGGAGGAGGTCGTCGAGGCGGCCAGGGGAGCGGGCCGGCCCGCCCGGGTGCAGCTGAAGGCCGACACCGGCCTCGGCCGCAACGGGTGCCAGCCCGGAGACGACTGGGCCGCGCTCGTCGATGCGGCGCTGCGGGCCGAGGCCGAGGGGCTGCTGCGCGTCACGGGGCTGTGGTCGCACTTCGCCTGCGCCGACGAGCCCGGGCACCCCTCCATCGCCGCCCAGCTCGCCGTGTTCCGGGACATGGTCGCCCATGCCGAGGGGCGGGGCGTACGGCCCGAGGTCCGGCACATCGCCAACTCCCCGGCCACCCTCACGCTCCCCGAGAGCCACTTCGACCTGGTCCGCACCGGCATTGCCACCTACGGCATCTCGCCCAGCCCCGAGCTCGGCACCCCGGCCGACTTCGGGCTGCGCCCGGTGATGACGCTGTCGGCCTCGCTGGCCCTGGTCAAGCACGTACCGGGCGGGCACGGCGTCAGCTACGGCCACCGGTACGTGACACCCGGCGCGACCACCCTCGGCCTGGTGCCGCTGGGCTACGCGGACGGCATCCCGCGGCACGCCTCCTCGGCCGGCCCGGTGCTGGTCGAGGGCAAATGGCGCACGATCGCCGGGCGGGTCGCCATGGACCAGTTCGTGGTGGACCTGGGGGGCGACGAACCCGCGGCCGGGGCCCGGGCGGTCCTCTTCGGGCCCGGGGACCGCGGTGAGCCCACCGCGGAGGACTGGGCCCAGGCGGCCGGAACCATCGCCTATGAAATCGTGACCCGGATCGGAACGCGTGTTCCTCGCGTCTATGTGAATGAGGAACAGGACGGGTAACTCGCACAGAGAACCGGTCACGCGAGAAACGGCAGTCACCAAGGCAACATCAGCACCACCCGACCCGGCGAGTCACCCGATCGGCACCCCGGTGAAGAGGAGCGGTACGTGAGCGAGAGCAGCGCGGAGGTCGTCGCGGATGTCGCCTCCGCGGCCGTCGCGGCCTCCGCCGCGGGGGCGGCGGGGGGCTGGCGCCGGGCGACCGGTATCGCCGGCGTGGCGATAGGCGTGGTGGCCGCGGGCGCGGCCGCCGGTGTCGCCCTGGAGCGGATGACGGTCGGCCGCGGCATGCGCCAGAAGGCCCGGCTCGCACTGGACTCGGCGGGGCCGTACGGCTCCCTGCGGGGCATGCCCGGCAAGGCGTTCTCCGACGACGGCACGGAGCTGTACTACGAGGTGGACGACCTCGACGAGGAGGCCGCCCCCGCCGCCATCGGTCCGCGCCGCCGCCGGCTGTTCGGCCGCAAGTCACCCGCTCCCGTCACCGTCGTCTTCAGCCACGGCTACTGCCTCAGCCAGGACTCCTGGCACTTCCAGCGGGCGGCCCTGCGGGGCGTCGTACGGACCGTGCACTGGGACCAGCGCAGCCACGGCCGGTCCGGACGGGGCGTGGCCCAGACGCGGGACGGCGAGCCCGTCACCATCGAACAGCTGGGCCGGGACCTGAAGGCCGTCATAGACGCGGCGGCGCCCGAGGGGCCGCTGGTGCTCGTCGGGCACTCCATGGGCGGCATGACCGTGATGGCGCTGGCCGACCAGTACCCGGAGCTGATCCGCGAGCGGGTCGTCGGGGTCGCCTTCGTGGGCACCTCGTCGGGGCGGCTCGGCGAGGTCAACTACGGCCTGCCCGTCGCCGGGGTCAACGCGGTGCGGCGGGTGCTGCCCGGGGTGCTGAAGGCGCTGGGGCAGCGGGCCGAGCTGGTGGAGAAGGGGCGCCGGGCGACCGCGGACCTGTTCGCCGGGATCATCAAGCGGTACTCCTTCGCGTCCCGGGACGTCGACCCGGCCGTCGCCCGGTTCGCCGAGCGGATGATCGAGAGCACGCCGATCGACGTGGTCGCCGAGTACTACCCGGCGTTCAACGACCACGACAAGACCGAGGCGCTCGCCCACTTCGCCGACCAGCCGGTCCTCGTGCTGGCCGGCGTGCAGGACCTGGTCACGCCGAGTGAGCACAGCGAGGCCATCGCCGATCTGCTGCCGGACGCCGAGCTGGTGCTGGTGCCGGACGCGGGGCACCTGGTGATGCTGGAACACCCCGAAGTGGTCACCGACCGCCTCGCCGACCTGCTCACCCGCACGGGTGCCGTGCCCGCAGGGGCTACCGTGAAGGGCTATGGAAGCACCAGCACCGCACAGCCCGGCTGAGCCCGGCTCCGTCCAGATCGTCGTCACGTCTCCCGAGCAGATGCGGGAGCTGGGCCGCCGGCTCGCCAAACTGCTGCGCGCGGGTGACCTGGTGATGCTCAGCGGAGAGCTCGGCGCGGGCAAGACGACGCTGACCCGTGGGCTGGGCGAGGGGCTCGGCGTGCGCGGGGCCGTCACCTCGCCGACGTTCGTGATCGCCCGGGTGCACCCCGCACTGGGCGACGGGCCGCCGCTGGTCCACGTCGACGCCTACCGGCTCTCCGGCGGTCTCGACGAGATGGAGGACCTCGACCTCGACGTCTCGCTGCCCGACTCCGTGGTCGTCGTGGAGTGGGGCGAGGGCAAGGTCGAGGAGCTGACCGAGGACCGGCTCCAGGTCGTGATCCACCGGGCCGTGGGCGACACGACCGACGAGGTCCGGCAGATGACGGTCACCGGTGTGGGGGAACGCTGGGTCACGGCGGACCTGAGCGTGCTCGCCGCCTGAGTCCCGGTGTGCGGGCATTCGATGGACGTTCCGACAAGACGTCGGCAAGATGTTGCATCCGGCGTCTTGTGCGTGGTCACATGGTATCCAGTCAGTGGTTAGGTGTACCTAACTACGTTGCCCCGGCCCTTCGGGAGGCGTCCATGTCGGCTACAGAGAGCAAGGGGCAGCCGCAGTGGTTCGCGGTCGCCGGGGTGTCCATGCGCGACCTGCTGGCGGCCGGTGAGGCGGCGGCGCTGCTCTCCACGCCCCCGCGCGCATCGGACCCGGAACCGTCGCGGCGCAACCCCGAGCACCGCGAAGCGGCCTAGGTGTATGGAGCCGCAGCGTTGTTCACACGGCTGATCGGTGGCTGTCCGCCGAGTGCGGTGTGGCAGCGATGGTGGTTGTAGGTGTGCAGGAAGT
>NZ_JBEORR010000038.1:0-81306 GCF_040302345.1 Streptomyces sp. NPDC126510
GGGCAACCGCGCCGGGGGGCGGGTATCGGGCGCGGGCGGCCCGAAACCGCGGGTGGGCCCTCGCACACGGCGGGGGGCGCCAAAAAAAAACGGCGGTGGGCCCGCTCCCCGTAGGGAGCGGGCCCACCAGCGCGCTACGGCGTCGTTCAGCCCGCAGGGCGGTCCTCAGCTGCCGAGAATGGCGCGCGCCAGCTTGGCCGTCTCGGTCGGGGTCTTGCCGACCTTGACGCCGGCGGCCTCGAGGGCCTCCTTCTTCGCGGCGGCCGTGCCGGAGGAGCCGGAGACGATGGCGCCGGCGTGGCCCATGGTCTTGCCCTCGGGCGCGGTGAAGCCCGCGACGTAGCCGACGACCGGCTTCTTCACGTTCTCCTTGATGAAGGCCGCGGCCCGCTCCTCGGCGTCGCCGCCGATCTCACCGATCATGACGATCAGGTCGGTGTCGGGGTCGGCCTCGAACGCGGCCAGCGCGTCGATGTGCGTGGTGCCGATGACCGGGTCGCCACCGATGCCGACCGCGGAGGAGAAGCCGATGTCGCGCAGCTCGTACATCATCTGGTACGTCAGCGTGCCGGACTTCGAGACCAGGCCGATACGGCCCGGCTTGGTGATGTCGCCCGGGATGATGCCGGCGTTGGACTGGCCCGGCGTGATGAGACCGGGGCAGTTCGGGCCGATGATCCGGGTCTTGTTGCCCTTGGACACGGCGTACGCGTAGAACGCGGCCGAGTCGTGGACGGCGATGCCCTCGGTGATGACGACCGCGAGCGGGATCTCGGCGTCGATGGCCTCGACGACGGCGGCCTTGGCGAAGGCCGGCGGGACGAAGAGGACGGACACGTTGGCGCCCGTCTTCTCGATCGCCTCGGCGACCGTGCCGAAGACCGGGATGTCGTTGCCGTCGATGTCGACGGACGTGCCCGCCTTGCGGGGGTTCACGCCACCGACGATGTTCGTGCCGTCGGCCAGCATGAGCTTGGTGTGCTTCATGCCCGTGGCACCGGTCATGCCCTGGACGATGACCTTGCTGTCCTTGTTGAGGAAGATAGCCATGGCTGTTTAGTCCCTCGTCCCTTACTTCGCAGCCGCGAGCTCGGCGGCCTTGTCGGCCGCTCCGTCCATGGTGTCCACGCGCTGCACCAGCGGGTGGTTGGCGTCGGAGAGGATCTTGCGCCCGAGCTCCGCGTTGTTGCCGTCCAGACGGACGACCAGGGGCTTGGTGACTTCCTCGCCCTTGTCCTTGAGCAGCTGCAGCGCCTGGACGATGCCGTTGGCGACCTCGTCACAGGCGGTGATGCCACCGAAGACGTTGACGAAGACGGACTTGACGTCCGGGTCGCCGAGGATGATCTCCAGGCCGTTCGCCATGACGGCGGCGGAGGCGCCACCACCGATGTCGAGGAAGTTGGCCGGCTTCACGCCGCCGTGCGCCTCACCGGCGTACGCGACGACGTCCAGGGTGCTCATGACGAGACCCGCGCCGTTGCCGATGATGCCGACCTCACCGTCGAGCTTGACGTAGTTGAGGTTCTTCTCCTTGGCGGCGGCCTCGAGCGGGTTGGCCGCGTCCTTGTCCTGGAGGGCCTCGTGCTCCGGCTGACGGAACTCGGCGTTCTCGTCCAGGGAGACCTTGCCGTCCAGGGCGATGACGTCACCGGAGGCGACCTTGGCCAGCGGGTTGACCTCGACCAGGAGGGCGTCCTCCTCGACGAAGGTCTTCCACAGGGTGACCAGGATGTTCGCGACCTTGTCGGCGACCTCGGCCGGGAAGTTCGCGGCCTCGACGATCTGGCGCGCGACCTCGGGGGTCACACCCACGTTGGCGTCGATCGGCGTCTTGGCGACGGCCTCGGGGCGGGTCTCCGCCACCTCCTCGATCTCCATGCCGCCCTCGACGGAGGCGATGGAGAGGAAGGTGCGGTTGGCACGGTCCAGGAGGAAGGAGACGTAGTACTCCTCCACGATCTCCGGGGCCGTCTCGGCGATCATCACCTTGTGGACCGTGTGGCCCTTGATGTCCATGCCGAGGATGTTGGTCGCGTGCTCGACCGCCTCGTCGGTGGTCGCCGCGAGCTTCACGCCGCCGGCCTTGCCACGGCCGCCGACCTTCACCTGGGCCTTGACGACGGACTTGCCACCGAGGCGCTCGGTGGCTGCGCGGGCCGCCTCAGGCGTGTCGATGACTTCACCGGCCAGCACCGGTACATCGTGCTTGGCGAAGAGGTCCCTCGCCTGGTACTCGAACAGGTCCACGCGCTTCCGTCCCTATCAGTGATCTCGCGGTTCGTTGTCTGCGTGGGCGTGCCGCGAGGGCAACGTGACGTCCGCTGTCTGTCACAAGGGAGGCGCACACGGTGTCCGAGCGCGCGGCATGTCCGTCTCGCAGGTTATCGCTGCTTGCGGGAGGCCTCTAAATCGAGGGTCACACCTGAGCGGTGATACCTGTCACATGATGCCGCGCTCTCTGGCACGGCGTGCCGGGGGTGAGGGGCCTCACCGAGCTGGGGTTGGCCCGGTGAGGCCCGCCTTACGCCCCCGGAGGAGCACGAAGGCCCTGTTCGGGGCCTGCTCTCCGGGGCCGCGGGTCACGTGGTCCCCACCCCTATGGGAACCACCCGACCCATCCACGAGGGTTTCGGCCTCGGACCGCCGACGGCTTTCGGCCGTCCGGGCGTGACGCCTCGTGAAGCATGAGGAAGGGACAGGGAGGAGGAGGTCGCCGGGGGGCACCCGGGCGGGTCGGCACGGCCTCTCCCCTGCGGCCGAGCCACGGCAGCGGCGCCTCGGCGCTCTGCCCGTACCGGCTCGGGAACAGCCGCGCTAACCGGGGCAGAGGGGGATGTCCCGGTGGGTGCGCCGGGCGCCCGCCGCGTCCGTACGGGCCGCAGCTCCTGGCAGGAGCCTGGGGGCCGCCCAGGGGCTCGGGGTGACGGCCTGCGCGTCGCCATGACGGGACGAGCCACTGTCGGCCACGGACCGGTTGCCGAGCACCCCACCGGGTCGGCCGCCGGGCGAGTGGTCGACCCGGGCCGGTCCGGCGTGCGAGGACGGTCTCGGATGACCGGGGTGGGCGGGGTGGGCGGGGTGGGTGGTGCGGTGGCCGAGGCGGTCGGCGTGGCGATCCGGGCCGAGGTGGCCGGTATGCCGGTCCGTGCGCCCGAGGTGGCCCATGTGGCCGCCGTGGCCCGTGTGGTCCACGTGTCTGCCGTGGTGCGCGTGAGTGAAAGGCGGCAGCGCGCTTGCGGGCGCGGTGTGGAGCTCGGTGCCGTCGACCGGGGTGTTGGGCACCGGCATCGTCGTCCCGCCCGGCCGCGGGTCGGCCGTGACCGGTGCCGGGAGGGGGTGACCGGGGGGTGCCGGATTGCCGGGGAGCTCGGGCAGAGGGAGAACGGGGAGAACAGGGAGATCGGGCGTTCCATGGAGTGCGACGTCACCGGGAGCGGTGGACATACCTGGCAGGTCGGGCAGCTTGGGCAGGTCCCGCAGATCCTGCAGCGCGGGCAGAGCCGACAGCGCGGGCAGGACCGGCAGCGCGGGCAGAGCCGGCAGCGCGGGCAGAGCCGGCAGTGCGGGCGGCTTCACGTGCGGCAGCTGATCGGGAGGCTCCGGTAGCTCCGGTGATTCCGCCGACTTCAGCCGTCCCTGCTGCTCCAGGTGTGACGGCCGCTCGGGCGACTGTGGCCGTGACCGCGCCTGTGGGGACGACGACGGCGGCACCTTCGCCCGGGTGCGAGCCGGGCCGCTGCTCGCCCGCTCCGCCGCATCACCGACAGACCGAACGAGCCGGTCCCCCGCAGCCCCGGGGAGGGGAACGCCGCTGACGACCTGCCCGGCCCGGCCCTCCGGCAACGCCCCTACGCCGTTCTCCGCATGCGCCCGCTCTCCCCACAGCACCCCGAGTACCAGCAACCCGCCCACCATCAGCGCCAGTTGCAGCGCACGCCACCCGGCCGCAGTGCGCGGCATGCGCGACGCGGCATCGGGCAGGGCTGCTGACCAGACCAAGAGGGGAGGCTTCCTCCCGTGCGACGGAAGCGGTACCGCCCGCCGGCACACGCGCCGTCAGGCAGGCGCCGATCCTCGCACGGGAGTGCGCACGTCACGCAAGCCCTTACTGCCGATGGACCGTCATGTCCGTTTTGCTGCCGCACGTCGGACGCCGACGAATCGATAAGTCGTCATCTGCCCCTTCGGGCCCGGCCCTTCAGGCCGCATCCGGTATCGGGAGCGGCCTTTTCTCGATCGCCGCCGCCATGACCTCCGGAAACACGTCGGGCGTGCACGCGAACGCCGGTGCCCCCAGCGCCGCGAGCGCGGCCGCGTGCTCCCGGTCGTACGCGGGCGCCCCCTCGTCCGAGAGCGCCAGCAGCGTCACGAACTGCACGCCCGACGCCTTCATCGCCGAGACCCGCTTGAGCATCTCGTTGCGGATGCCGCCTTCGTAGAGGTCACTGATCAGGACGACCACCGTCTCCGCCGGCCGCGTGATCTGCGACTGGCAGTACGCGAGCGCCCGGTTGATGTCCGTGCCACCGCCGAGCTGCGTGCCGAACAGCACGTCGACCGGGTCGTCCAGCTGGTCCGTGAGGTCGACGACCGCCGTGTCGAAGACGACGAGTCGCGTGGAGATCGTCCGCATCGAGGCGAGCACCGCCCCGAACACCGAGGCGTACACAACGGATGCCGCCATGGATCCCGACTGGTCGATACAGAGGATGACCTCCTTCTTCGTGGACCGGCTCGCCCGGCCGAATCCGATGAGCCGCTCCGGCACGATCGTCCGGTGCTCGGGCAGGTAGTGCTTGAGGTTGGCCGCGATGGTGCGGCTCCAGTCGATGTCGTGGTGGCGGGGCCGGTTGATCCGTGCGCTGCGGTCCAGGGCGCCGGTGAGGGTGGCCCGGGTTCGGGTGGCGAGCCGCTTCTCCAGGTCCTCGACGACCTTGCGCACGACGGCCCGGGCCGTCTCCTTCGTCGTCTCCGGCATCGCCTTGTTGAGGGACAGCAGCGTGCCGACGAGGTGCACATCGGCCTCCACCGCCTCCAGCATCTCCGGCTCCAGCAGCAACGTGGCGAGACCGAGCCGGTCGATGGCGTCGCGCTGCATGACCTGCACGACGGAGGAGGGGAAGTAGGTCCGGATGTCCCCGAGCCAGCGCGCCACGGACGGCGCCGACGCCCCGAGCCCCGCCGAACGGTCCCGGCCCCCCTGTGACCTGCCGTCCTTCCTGCCGTAGAGCGCGCTGAGCGCCCCGTCCATCGCGGCGTCCTGCCCCGACAGCGCGCAGCCCGTACCGTCCGCCGCGTCGCCCCCGAGGACGAGCCGCCAGCGCCGCAGCCGCTCCTGCGCCGGGTCCGTCGATCCGGATGTCATCCCCGTCCTCCCATGTGAGGCCGTTCCCACAGCGGGATCACCGGCACGGTCGTCGTGGGCCGCCCGTCCGCCCGGAGACCGCCCGTCCCGGTGCTGCTCGCCTGCGGAGTCGTCCGCTCCTGCAGTGCCTCGGTCGTCATCCCGTCACCCCCGCCAGGTGGTTGTCGGTGTTCTCTTCTGCTTCGTCCAGCCCGAGCAGCAGCCGCACGACCGGCAGTACGGCGTCGGCACGCGCTGGGTCGAGGTCGGCCGCGAACCCGGGTGTGCCGCAGCCGGCGGATGTCGCGCCGCCTCCTGCTCCCGGTCCGCGTCGGACCAGTTCCCCGAGGGTCCGGCGCACTCCGGGCTCGTACACCGAGAACGTCCGCCGCAGCAGGGGCAGTACGTCCGTGAAGGAATCGGCCGGCACCCCGGTCAGCCACGCGTCCACGAGGCCGAGCAGCCGCTCGTCATGGACCAGGAGCATCCCGCCCCCCGAGCCCCCGCCGACGAAGCCCTCGATCCACGCGGCCGCGTCCGGCGGCGGTGTGCCCGGTGACAGGGCGAGTCCCATCAGCAGTGCCGCCTCGTCCTGGTCCAGCTCCCCGTCGTCGAGCAGGAGCCGCACGGCCCGCCCCCGGATGCCCCCGGGCACGGTGTCCCGCCCGGACAGCACGCGCAGCACCGACCGCCAGCGGTTCCTCAGGCTGCCGGGTTCCGCGGCGGGGGCGTCGCCCAGGAGGCCCACGGCTGCGTGCACCGCGTCCACATGACGCCGCATCTCCTCGGCGGCGTCCGCGTCGAGCGCGGCGCAGGCCGGGGGGAGGCCGACGAAGACCCGCTCGGCCAGACCCGCGGCGACTTCCGCCAGAGCAGCGGTGTCGGTGCCGCGCACGTCGCCGTAGCGCAGGGAGCGGACCAGGGCCGGGAGCGCCTGGGCGAGGTGACCGACGTCGGTGTCGAGGGCCGCCCGGTCGGCGAGGACCCGCATCACCGTCGGCAGCGCGGCGGGCAGTTCGGCTAGGAGGCAGTGCTCGGCGAGCGCGGTGACGTCGGCCAGGCCCTGGGCGGTGACGGCGTCCGCTTCGGCCTTGGCGGTCGCGGCGGACAGGACGGTCGTCCCCCATACCCCGGCCTCGGCGATCCGCACGGACAGCTCGGGTTCCCAGCGCAGCCGCCATGTCTCCCGGAACGTGCCGGTGCTGCCGCGTGAGACGGCCGGTTCGCCCCACGCGATGCCGAGCAGCCGCAGCCGGTGCAGCAGTCTGCTGCGCGCGGCGTCGTTCTCCTTGCGCAGGTCGAGCTCCATCTCCCGCTCCAGCGCCTCCGGCTTCAGCCGCAGCCGGCGTTGCAGCCGGGTGAGGTCCCGCTGCAACGGCACCGCCGGCGCCGACGAGGGCACCTCGCCCAGCACGTCCCCCACGACCAGCCGGTCCCGCACCAGCTCCAGCGGCACGTCCGAGCCCTCGCACATCACCGCCCGGACCGCGTCGGTCGTCTCGCTCAGGCCGGGCAGCGGACGGCCCCGCATCGCGGCGAGCGTCTCGGCCAGCCGCACCGCCTCGATGACGTGCGCGGAGGAGACGATCCGGTCCTCGGCGCGCAGCAGCCCCGCCACCTTGGTCAGCCACCGCTCCACCGGCCGGTCCGGGGCGCTGAACAAGTGCTCGTACCAGCCCGGGGAGTCGATGCCGGCCCCGTACCCACTCGCCCGGGACAGCCGGCGGTGGGTCCACGGCACCCAGGTCATGTCCGCCTTGACCTTGGGCAGCCCCTTCAGCAGTGCCTTGTCGGCGGCGACGGTGGTCTTCTGCCGCAGCGCGGGCACGTGCCAGGCCCCGCAGACCACGGCGACGGAGCCCTCGAACTCCCGCTGCGCGGCGCGCACCTGGAGCCGCATGTACGCCTCCCGCACCGGGTCACGGTCATATCCCCCGCTGCCGTAGGTGTCCCGCAGCGCGCTCATGGCCTCCTCGAGCGCGGTGAACGGCGCGAGGGCGTCGCCCTCCCCCGCACCGCGGTGTTCCACGACGTCCTCCCACCACCGCTCCGGGTCGTCGTAGCCGGCGGTTTCGGCGAGCACTCCGATCGGGTCGATCCGCGGGTCGGCCGGGCCGGGACCGGTGTCCCCGTCCTCAGCCGCCTCGGCATCCGGAGAGTGCTCCGCAGCCGCCTGGGCATCCGGTGAGTGCTCCGTCCCCGCCTGGTCCTCCTGCCTCCCCCAGGCCAGGGTGTGCGTGGCCGGCAGGTCGATGAAGCGTGCCGGGACGTCGTGCTCCAGGGCCCAGCGGATGGCGACCCACTCCGGGGAGAACCCGGCCAGCGGCCAGAACGCCGAGCGGCCGGGCTCGTCCACGGCGTGGGCGAGCAGAGCGACCGGCGGCCGCATCTCCTCGTCGGCGGCGAGCGGGATCAGCGTGTCGGCCTCCGGCGGTCCCTCGATCAGCACGATCCGCGGCCGGATCTGCTCCAGAGCCGCCCGCACCGCCCGCGCGGACCCCGGCCCGTGGTGCCGCACCCCGAGCAGCACCGGGCCCACCTCGGCCCCCTGGCCCGCGGCCCTTTCCACACCGGTCACCTCATCCCCCTCCCGTCCCGCTTGTCCCGTCTCGCCCGTGCTGTTCCGCACCGGTCGTCGGCCGCCGTCTCACCCACCGGCGCCCCGGCCCCGGCGGTCGAGGCCGCCCCCGCGGGCCGGGCGGCCGGAGTCTCCACCGGCCTGCTCCGCCCCGTGTCGCTCACACGCTCACCTCGCGGCAGGCCCGGTAGAAGTCCTTCCAGCCGTCGCGCTCGCGGACCACCGTCTCCAGGTACTCGTGCCAGATGACGCGGTCCGCCGCCGGGTCGCGGACCACCGCGCCGAGGATGCCCGCGGCGACGTCGCCCGGCCGCAGCACGCCGTCCCCGAAGTGGGCGGCGAGGGCCAGGCCGTTGGTGACGACGGAGATCGCCTCGGCCGTGGACAGCGTGCCGCTGGGCGACTTCAGCTTCGTCCGGCCGTCGGCCGTGACCCCGTCGCGCAGCTCGCGGAAGACCGTGACGACCCGGCGGATCTCGGCGAGCCCGTCGGGCGCGGCCGGCAGGTCGAGGGAGCGGCCGATCTGGTCGACGCGCCGCGAGACGATGTCGACCTCGGCCTCGGGGCTCTCCGGCAGCGGCAGCACCACCGTGTTGAAGCGGCGGCGCAGGGCGCTGGACAGGTCGTTGACCCCGCGGTCGCGGTCGTTGGCCGTGGCGATCAGGTTGAAGCCGCGGACCGCCTGCACCTCCTGGCCCAGTTCCGGTATCGGCAGCGTCTTCTCCGACAGGATCGTGATGAGCGTGTCCTGCACGTCGGCCGGGATACGCGTCAGCTCCTCGACACGGGCCGTCATGCCCTCCGCCATGGCCCGCATGACGGGACTGGGCACGAGGGCGTTCCGGCTCGGGCCGTGGGCGAGCAGTTGCGCGTAGTTCCAGCCGTAGCGGATGGCCTCTTCCGGGGTGCCGGCGGTGCCCTGCACCAGCAGCGTGGAGTCGCCGCTGACCGCCGCGGCCAGGTGCTCGGAGACCCAGGTCTTCGCGGTGCCCGGCACGCCGAGCAGGAGCAGGGCGCGGTCGGTGGCGAGCGTGGTGACGGCGACTTCGACGATCCGGCGCGGGCCGACGTACTTGGGGCTGATCACCGTGCCGTCCGGCAGCGTCCCGCCGAGCAGGTACGTGGCGACGGCCCACGGCGACAGCTTCCAGCGGGCCGGGCGCGGACGGTCGTCCTGGGCGGCCAGCGCGGCGAGTTCCGCGGCGAAGGCGTCCTCGGCGTGCGGTCGCAACGCCCGGTTCGATTCCGTCTCCCCCGCTTCGACGGACGTCGGCTCCACGGACACAGTCATGGCAAAGTCCCCCTCCAGCTCGGCCGGTTCGGATCTGGCACCAACGTTGCACCACACCACTGACAATGCGTCCCGACCTGCGAAAACGCCCCGCCGGAGACGCTCGCGGACCCGATTGTCAGTGGCGGGATCTAACGTCGTCGGCATGACTCAGCAGGGGGTGCGCTGGACCGCGGACCAGGTGCTGGCACTGGCGCCTGACGCGGCATCACGCAAAGCGGGAAGCAAACTCGGCGCGGCGGGGCCGTGGTCCGAGGCGGGGTGTTCCGACGAGGGAACGGTGTGGGGGCTGTGCAAGGGCAGCGGAAGCAAGCCGTACCAGACGATCGTCGACATCGCGGACGCCGCGGCGCCCGCGTACAAGTGCACGTGTCCGAGCCGCAAGTTCCCGTGCAAGCACGCGCTCGGGCTGCTGTTGCTCTGGGCCGCCGACGACGCGGTGGTACCGCCGGGGCAGGCGCCGGAGTGGGCCGGGCAGTGGACGGCGGGGCGGCGCGGGCGCGCGGAGGAGAAGAAGGCCGCGGACGACTCCGGAGCGCCGTCCGGGTCCGCTGATCCGGAGGCGGCGCGGCGCCGGGCGGAGCGTCGGGCCGAGCGGATCACGGCGGGCGCGGTGGAGCTGGAGCAGCGTCTGGCCGACCTGCTGCGCGGCGGCCTGGCCACCGCGGAGCAGTCGGGGTACGGCCTGTGGGAGGAGACGGCGGCCCGCATGGTCGACGCCCAGGCCCAGGGTCTGGCGGGCCGGGTGCGGGAGTTGGGGGCGATCCCGGCCACGGGTCCGGGCTGGCCGGTGCGGCTGCTGGAGGAGTGCGCGCTGCTGCATCTCCTCGGTCAGGGCTGGCTGCGCCGCGAGCGGCTCCCGGACGGCCTCGCCGCCACGGTCCGCTCCCGCGTGGGCCTGCCGGCCGCCGCCGACGGCCCGCCGCTGCGCGACCGCTGGCTGGTCCTCGCCCAGTACGACACGGCGGACCCGCGCCTGACGACCCGCCGGATCTGGCTGCACGGCACCGATTCGCTCCGCACCGTCCTGCTCCTCTCTTACGGCGCCGCGGGTCGCGCCCCGGAGCAGGCGCTGCCGGTGGGACTGGCCCTGGACGCCGAGGTGTCCGCGTACCCGGGCGCCGGGCAGCCGCGGGTGGCCCTGGGCGAGCAGTTCGCCCCGGCCGCGCCCTCGGCGATACGTCCGCCGGGGATGACCACGTCCCGGGCGGTGGCGCGATACGGCGACGCTCTGCGTGACGACCCGTGGCTGGAGTCCGTCCCGGTGACGCTGGACCGGGTCGTTCCGGCCCCGGACGGCGACTCCTGGCAGCTGGCGGACGCCGATGAGGACGCGGCGTTGCCGCTCACACCGGCGGCGCGTTCCCGGCCGGGCCTGTGGCGGCTGGTCGCCCTGTCGGGCGGGGCCCCGGTCAGGGTCTTCGGCGAATGCGGCCACCAGGGCTTCACGCCGCTGACGGCTTGGCCGGAGGGCCCGGGTGAGGCGGTCGCGCTCTGCTGAGCCACGTCGCAGCGGCTCGGCCCGCGGCACTTCGACCCGCCTCACCCCTCACACGGACTCACCCACCCCACGACTCACGCATCTTTCAGGCATCACGGGACAACCGGTAAGGGCGAGCCTTCAACTACCGGGTGCCCCGCGGAAAGGAAGCTCATGACCAGGACCTCCGCTCCTGTGGACGCGCCCGGCGCGCACGCCTGGGAGGGGCTCGTCACCACCGCGCTGCTCGGCACCGACCGGCGCACCCCGCGGGGCACCGCCCCGGGCCCCGCCGCACCCACGGCCCTGCTGGACGCGGCGGCCGCGGAGACCGTACGACGACGGGCCGGTCTGCGCCCGGCCCGGGCGGCCGGGCGGCCACAACCGGCTCCGCCGGACACCCGTCCGGCGCTGCCGCCGGCAGCCGTCCGCAGGCTCGCGATGCTGCTGGCCGACCGCCCCGGCCCGTCCGGCGGCGGCCGGCGGGGCGCCGCGCCCGACCTGACGGAACTGCTGCCCCAGTGGCTCACGGCGGCGAACGCCCGTGGTTTCGCACCGCCTCCGCAGCTGCTTCCGGCGTTGCTGGACGCGGCCCGGGGCCGTACCGACCTGCGTCCGGCGGCACTGGAGTTCGCGGGACCCCGGGCCCTGTGGCTGGCACGGCTGAACCCGGACTGGCGGTTCGCCCTGCGCGCGACCCCGGGCGGCGGCACGGCCCTGCCGCACCCCGAGGACGGCGACAGCGTGCAGCGACTCTGGCAGGAGGGCCTGTTCGCCGAACGCGTCGCCCTGCTGTCCGCCCTGCGCTCCCGCGAACCGGCCGCCGCCCGCGACCTGCTCGCGACGACATGGGCGACGGAACGGGCCGAGGACCGGCTGATGTTCCTCGATTCGCTGCGCGCGGGCCTGGGCCCGGACGACGAGCCGTTCCTGGAACAGGCCTTGGCCGACCGCAGCCGCAACGTCCGGGCGACGGCGGCGGAACTGCTGTCGGCTCTGCCGGGTTCGGCGCTCGCCGCCCGGATGGCGGTCAGGGCGGTGGCATGTGTGGCCATCGACCACACGCAGACGCCGCGGCCCCTGCGGACCGGCACCGGTGACGAGGGGCCCGGGGGGACGGCGCCGGCCACCGGAGTCACCGGAACCGTGGGAGCCACGCAGGCCGCCCCGACGATCGCCGTCGAGGCGCCGCACGAGTGCGATCCGGGCATGGAACGCGACGGCGTTGTGGCGAAGGCCCCCGCGGGACGGGGTGAACGGTCCTGGTGGCTCGGTCAGTTGGTGGAGGCGGCACCGCTCGGGACATGGTCGCGGCGGCTCGGCGGCCGCACGCCCCGGGAGATCGTGGCGCTGCCGGTGGCGGACGACTGGCAGGGAGAACTGCACGCGGCCTGGTGCCGGGCGGCGGTACGCCAGCGGGATGCCGAGTGGTCACGCGCGCTGCTCGGCGATCCCTCGGCGCCGGAAGCGGGCGGTCCGGGGGCCGTTTCCCTGGCCGAACGCGCCAAGCTGCTCGGCACGCTGGACGCCGCCGAACGGGCCGAATGGGTCGCCGGTTTCATCGGCACGCACGGCCTGTCCGAGGCCTTCCAGCTGCTCGGGGTGTGCGCGGTGCCCTGGGGGGCGCCGCTCGGCCGGGCCGTGGTGGACGCGCTCAACATCGCTCGGGACGCGGGGAGTTATCCATGGAGTTTCAGCGGAGTGATGGGCCTGGCCGAGCGCTGCCTGGACCCGTCCGAGGCCTCCCGGCTCGACGCCCTGCTGGCCGTACCCGACGAGCCGGAGAACGCCTCTCCGGGTGCCGGCGGCTACTGGGCGGAAGCCTTCCAGCGTCTGGTCACGACCCTGCGTATGCGCGCGGCGATGGCCGAGGAGCTGGGAGCGGCCTGACCCCATTTCCCGTATGCGGCGACGGGCCCGACACCACACCGACCGACGGGCACCCCGCGGCACCCGGCGAGGGGCGCCCTTCCGCGGCAAGTCGCCGCCGGGCATGCCGACGGCCGGGACGGTCGCCGGGGGCAGCCGCTGCCGGGCTCCCGCCGAACCCGCCGCCCGGGGCGCCTCCGGCCGGACGGAGACGCCCGCCGGACAGGACCGCCGGAGGCCTACGCCTCCGCAGGCTGGCGCGCGTTCGTCCGGACCCAGTCCACGATCGACGCCGTCGTCGCGCCGGGCGTGAAGATCTCCGCGACGCCCTTTTCCTTGAGCAGAGGGATGTCCGCCTCCGGGATGATCCCGCCGCCGAAGACCAGGATGTCCTCCGCGTCCCGCTCCCTGAGCAGGTCGATCACCGCCGCGAAGAGCGTGTTGTGCGCCCCGGAGAGGATGGACAGCCCGATCGCGTCGGCGTCCTCCTGGATCGCCGTGTCGACGATCTGCTCGGGAGTCTGGTGAAGGCCGGTGTAGATGACCTCCATACCGGCGTCGCGCAGGGCCCGCGCGATCACCTTGGCCCCGCGATCGTGGCCGTCGAGCCCCGGCTTGGCCACCACCACGCGGATCGGACCGGCTGCCACACCCATCACTGCCTCCATGAAGCGACTACATCCATCCGTACCGACAAGTACCGCACACATCGGGCAAGCCGTACACGCCGCACCGCACGGACACCCTGCCGCGAACCGTCCGGGCAAGTGAACGAACGTTATCTCCAGGATCCCGCAACCGGCAGTTTCGCGGTGGATACCGAGGGGGAAATCACACGATGGGACAAGCGCAAGGGGAGCCGCATCGAGGTAGCCGTCCCGCCGCGTCATCCACGCAGCGCGGCGGCAGGACGCCTCGGCGAGGGCACGCAGGGCAAGCACCGCACACACAGCACGCAAGGCAGACACGGCGCACCGGCGGGGAGCCTCGTCACCCCACCGATCGGGGACCCCCGTCGCACCACCGGCGTCACACAAGCCACACGCCGCGCTCTGCCCCCGCAGCTCACGCGGCTCACGCCGCTCTCGCGGTCATGGCCGGCCGTCTTCGCAGCTGCTTTCCACGAGGGCACACGGGGGGCGGAGCCGTCCTGCCGCGTGCCGACAGGAGGTCGGCCATGAAGGTCACCAGGGCTGCTCTGCCCTTTCTTCCGCTCTGCGAGCGCCTGCTGCCGGGCCGGCTGGCGGGGCTTTCCGTGGCTCTCCTCAAGGCCACCGCCCTGGAGATCGCCATCCTGGCCGGGCATCTCCTCCTCTATCCGTCCGGCATCACCCAGGAGCGGCGTACCCCCGTCCCGGCGCTGCCGACGAACGGCGCCGCCCAACTGCCCACGCGGGCAAAGCCGCCGGTGCTCCTGCTGCACGGCTTCATCGACAACCGCTCGGTCTTCGTCCTGTTGCGCCGCAGCCTCGCCCAGCACGGCAGGCAGCAGATCGAGTCCCTCAACTACTCGCCGCTGACCTGCGACATACGCGCCGCCGCCGAACTGCTCGGCCGGCGCGTCGAGGAGCTCTGCGAGCGCACAGGCGCCCGGCAGATCGACATCGTCGGGCACAGCCTGGGCGGCCTGATAGCGCGTTACTACGTGCAGCGCCTCGGCGGCGACAGGCATGTGCGGACCCTTGTCACGCTCGGCACGCCGCACTCGGGAACCCGAGTGATGCCCTTCGCCGACGCGCACCCCATCGTGCGCCAGATGCGCCCCGGCTCACCGGTGCTCGAGGAGCTCACCGCGCCCGCCCCTGACTGCCGTACGCACTTCGTCAGCTTCTGGAGCGACCTGGACCATGTGATGGACCCGCCGGAGACGGCCTGTATCGACCATCCCGATCTGATGGCGCAGAACGTGCGCGTGACCGGCATCGGCCATCTCGCACTGCCTGTGCACCCCGCCGTCGCCAACGGCGTGCGGCAGGTCCTCGACACGGCCCTCCCGGGTGAACCGTCCGCCGAACACACCGACGATCTGACAGTCGCCTGAGACTCGTCATACAGCGGTCACTCGACACCACAGCATTGATCAACCTCGAACAAACTTCGAACACAGGGCCAAACCCGTGCCCGTCGTCCGCCAAAACACGGCCGAATGCCCGTTTCCTGCGCGCGCGAAACCTGCCGAAGATTGTCGCGCCCGCGTACCGCCGGGTACAGTCGCCGCACTGCTCTGGCAGCCCCTGTTGTCGAGGCGAAAGAGAAGTTGGTGAACGACCGTCACCCGTCGGGGACCATGACCCCGGCTCCGGCTTCCGACGCCGCCTCCGCGCACTACGCGTCGTACAACACCCAGGAAGCCCAGTACGGCGACTTCACCACGTACGGCGACTACACCGCCACCGGATTCGACGCCACCGGTACCCACGGGGCCGGTTGTGACGCCACCGGGCACGCCACCGCGAGCTTCGCGACCGACCCCCTCTTCGGCGACATGCCGGGCAGCGGCCACGACTCGGGCGCGTACGACACCGGCCACTGGCCCACCGGCACGCACGAGAACGTGCACTACGACGCCTACGCGGCCCAGCACCACGCCGCCTACGACACCGGCGTCTACGACACGACCTCCTGGACGACCGAGCAGCAGCCGATGCCGGTCATCCCGTCCCAGGCCCCGTCCCCCGACGCCACCGGGCAGTGGGAAACCGGCGCCTGGCTGCAGCCCGACCAGTCCGGCAACCCGGCCGATCACACCCAGCAGTGGGAGTGGGGCACGCAGACCTTCGACACGGGCGCCTACGACGCGACGCAGTGGAACTCCGACGGCACCGCCGCACCGGCTCCCGACGCCTACGAGCACCCTGCCGAAACCTTCGACCAGCACGAGACCGCGGCCTTCGACCAGGTCACGTACGACGAATCCGCCGAAGGCGGCTATCACGCCCCCGACGCGGACGGCGGCGAGCCGGCCACCACCGGTGAACTGCCCGTCGTCACCCCGCTCCTGGACGGCCAGGAGGACGTCACCCCGGCTCCGTCCTCGCGGGCGGCCTCGCGCGCCGGCTCCCGTTCCCGCCGCCGCACACCTCCCAAGCGCTCGGCGCTGATGACCATCGCGGTGCCCTCCGCGTGCGTGATGGGTGTCGCCGGGATCGCAGCCGCCTCCGTCGCCACCTTCTCCGACGACAGTGCCGCCGAGGCGCAGACGACCGCGGCGGACGCACAGCCGGTCAAGCCGGCCGCGGCCAACAACAAGCTGGACACGCAGCTGCAGAGCCTCTCCGCCGGCGCCGACGACTTCGCCGACCGGGCCAGCCGCACGCAGGAGCGCATCGACCTCAAGGCCCAGCAGGTCGCCGAGAAGAAGCGTGCGGCGGAGGAGGCGGCCCGCAAGGAGCGGCTGCGCCCCAAGTTCGCCCTGCCGGTCGCACGGCACGGACTCAGCGCCTACTACGGCCAGTCCGGCATCAACTGGATGTCCCTGCACACCGGCATCGACTTCCCCGTCTCGTACGGCACGACGGTGATGGCCGCGACCGACGGCACCGTGCGCACCCAGTGGAACAGCGCGTACGGCAACATGCTGATCCTGACCGCGAAGGACGGCACGGAGACGTGGTACTGCCACCTCTCCACCTACACGGTGCCCTCGGGTACGGCCGTGAAGGCCGGCGATCAGATCGCGCGTTCCGGCAACTCGGGCAACTCGACCGGTCCGCACCTGCACTTCGAGGTGCGCCCGGGCGGCGGCTCGGCGATCGACCCGCTCCCGTGGCTGCGCAGCCACGGCATCGACCCGACGTAGCCTCGACCCGACGTAACGTCCCGGCAGCCCCCGCCCGCGTCGAGCGTGCGGGGCCCGCCGGTTCACCTCACGGCGCTACAGCTTCTCCACCGGCGCGTACCGCAGCAGCAGCCGCTTCGGCTTGGTCTCGCCGAAGTCGATCGTCGCCTCGGCGTTGCCGCCCGTGCCCTTGACCGCGACGACGGTCCCGAGCCCGAACTGGTCGTGCGTGACGCGGTCCCCGACCGCCAGGGACACCACCGGCTTCTCGGAGGTGCGGCGCGTGGCGAAACCGGAGGCGCCCGACGCCGACGAGCGCGAGCGGGACGACGACAGCGAGGCCGCCACCGCCGAGACCGGCCCGGAGGACGCGGGCGCGGTGGCCCCCGTCCGCTTCCACTCCACGTGGGTCGGCGGGATCTCCTCCAGGAAGCGGGAGGGCGGGTTGTACGACGGCTGGCCCCAGGCGCTGCGCAGCGTGGACCGCGTCAGGTACAGCCGCTCCCGCGCGCGCGTGATGCCGACGTAGGCCAGGCGCCGCTCCTCCTCCAGCTCCTTGGTCTGGCCGAGGGCGCGCATGTGCGGGAAGACGCCGTCCTCCATGCCGGTCAGGAAGACGACCGGGAACTCCAGGCCCTTGGCGGTGTGCAGGGTCATCAGTGTGATGACGCCGTCGCCGTCCTCCTCGTCGGGGATCTGGTCGGAGTCGGCGACCAGGGCAACCTGTTCGAGGAAGTCGGACAGGGAGGCCTGCTCGTCCTCGCCGCGCTCCTGTTCGAACTCCATGGCGACGGCGGCGAGTTCCTGGAGGTTCTCGATCCGGGTCTCGTCCTGCGGGTCGGTGGAGGCCTGGAGCTCGGCGAGGTAGCCGGTGCGCTCCAGGACGGCCTCCAGCACCGTGGCCGGTCCTGCGCCGGACTCGACGATGGTGCGCAGGTCCTCCATCAGCGTGTTGAACCGCTTGACGGCGTTGGTGGAGCGCGCGGCCATGCCGTACGCCTCGTCGACGCGCTTCAGAGCCTGCGGGAAGCTGATCTTCTCCCGCTGCGAGAGGGCGTCGATCATCGCCTCGGCGCGGTCGCCGATGCCCCGCTTGGGGACGTTGAGGATCCGGCGCAGCGGCACCGAGTCCTCGGGGTTGGCCAGGACGCGCAGGTAGGCCAGGACGTCCCGGACCTCCTTGCGCTCGTAGAAGCGGACGCCGCCGACGACCTTGTAGGGCAGGCCGACGCGGATGAAGATCTCTTCGAAGACACGGGACTGGGCGTTGGTGCGGTAGAAGACGGCGACGTCGCCGGCCTTGGCCTCGCCGGCGTCCGTGAGGCGGTCTATCTCTTCGGCGACGAACTGTGCCTCGTCGTGCTCGGTGTCGGCGACGTAGCCGGTGATCCGGGCGCCGGTGCCCGCGTTGGTCCACAGGTTCTTGGGGCGGCGGGACTCGTTGCGCTCGATGACGGCGTTGGCGGCGCTGAGGATCGTCTGGGTGGAGCGGTAGTTCTGCTCCAGCAGGATCGTCGTGGCGTCCGGGTAGTCCTCCTCGAACTGGAGGATGTTGCGGATCGTCGCGCCGCGGAAGGCGTAGATCGACTGGTCGGCGTCACCCACCACGCACAGCTCGGCGGGCGGGATCTCGGCCTCGGGCGGCACGTCGACGGGGTGCTCGGAGGTGCCGACCAGCTCGCGGACCAGGGCGTACTGCGCGTGGTTGGTGTCCTGGTACTCGTCCACCAGGACGTGCCGGAAACGGCGGCGGTAGTGCTCGGCGACGTCCGGGAAGGCGCGCAGGAGATTGACCGTCGTCATGATCAGGTCGTCGAAGTCGAGGGCGTTCGCCTCGCGCAGCCGCGACTGGTACATGGCGTAGGCCTGGGCGAGCGTCTTCTCGAAGCCGTCGGTGGCCTGGGCGGCGAAGTCCTCCTCGTCGATCAGCTCGTTCTTCAGGTTGCTGATCTTGGCGCTGAAGGACTTCGGCGGGAAGCGCTTGGGGTCGAGATCCAGGTCGCGGCAGACCAGGGCCATCAGGCGCTTGGAGTCGGCGGCGTCGTAGATCGAGAAGGACGATGTGAAGCCGAGCTTCTTGCTCTCCCGGCGGAGGATGCGCACGCACGCGCTGTGGAAGGTCATGACCCACATGGCGTTCGCGCGCGGGCCGACGAGCTGCTCGACACGCTCCTTCATCTCGCCGGCGGCCTTGTTGGTGAAGGTGATCGCGAGGATCTGGCCCGGGTGCACGTCCCGCTCGGCGAGCAGGTGGGCGATGCGGTGCGTGAGCACACGGGTCTTGCCGGAGCCGGCGCCGGCCACGATGAGCAGCGGGGAGCCGGAGTGGACGACGGCGGCGCGCTGGTTGTCGTTCAGCCCCTCCAGGAGGGCGGCGGTGTCCACCACCGGGCGGGGGGCTCCGTCCCGGTAGTAGGCGTCCCGGTCCGGGGGCACGTCGAACTTCCCGCCGAACAGATCGTCCGGGATCGGCTCCGGAACGTGATCGTCCTCGGGTGGCGGCGGGGGCTCGTCCGCGGGGCCCCGCTGGGCCTGGAGGTTGGCCAGGAAGCTGTCGTCAAAGAGGCTGCTCATCGCTCTCCGAGTCTAGGGCGCCCCACTGACAGCCCGCCGCCGCCCTGAGAACATCGCCGCGCGCCCGGGGCCCCGCCGACCGCCCGGCGGCGCATTGTCGCCCTCCATGACGGCGCGATCACGCCCTGCTACATGCCCGACAAGTATGGACTTTCCCTGCCCAATCCCCCTTGATCGTTCACTCTCGGCAACGCTCAGGAATAAGGTCACGAAAATGTATCGGGCATATCACCCATCAACCTTCACAGGGACCACACGAGTTGGCTACGGTGCGACCAGGCCGCATGACCCCCACCGGCGAACGTCGCCGGGCCGCGCGGCCTCCGCCGAGTCCGGTGTGCCGCAGCGGCAGCCGGAGCCGGGGACCCAACCGTGAACCTGGGGTGAATCGGCCCGACTCCCTGTGCGGAGAGGCCGTAGGGCAAACCTTCCGAACCACCCGCCCGAACCCGACAGCTAACCCGGTAGGCGGAACGTGGAAGGAGTCGCCTCCCTTGGCGTCGCACCGCAAGTCGCGTCCTACGGGTACGCGCGTGGCAGGCATACGGACCCCCGCCCTCGCAACGGCGGCCCTCACCTCCGTGGCCCTGCTGTCCCAGTCGGCCAACGCCGCCCCCGAGGCCGACGACAAGCCCAGCCTGGAAGAAGTCGAGAAGAAGGTCGACGACCTCTACCGCCAGGCGGGGTCGGCGACCGAGAAGTACAACGCGGCCAAGGAGAAGACGGCGAAGCAGCGCAAACGCGCCGACGCCCTCATCGACGACGTCGCGAAGCGCACCCAGAAGCTCAACGAGGCGCGCGAGGAGCTGGGTTCCTTCGCCTCCGCCCAGTACCGCACCGGTGCCGCCGCCCCGGACACGGCGACGTTCCTGCTCGCGGACACCCCGCAGGACTACTTCGACCAGACCCAGCTGATGGACCGGATGACGGGCCGTCAGAAGGTCGCGGTCGACGATTACATCGCGCAGCAGTCCGAGACGATGGAGAAGCGCCAGGAGGCCACCGAGAGCCTGGAGGCGCTCACCGAGTCGCAGGGCGATCTGAAGACCGCCAAGGCGACCGTCCAGCGCAAGCTCGCCGACGCGCGCGAGCTGATGTCGAAGCTGACCGCCGAGGAGAAGGCCCGGCTCGCGGCGATCGAGAAGGAGAAGCAGGAGGAGGCGGCCCGCAAGGCCGATGAGCTGGCCCGGCAGCAGGCAGCGCAGCAGAAGGCGCAAGAGGAGGCCGCCCGGCAGCAGGACGGCGGGTCCTCCACGTCCGGATCGACGGGGCCGTCGGGCTCCGGCTCGTCCACCTCGACGGCCCCGGCCGACTCCTCGTACGCCACCAAGGCCGACAAGGCGCTCGCCTTCGCCCGCGCCCAGATCGGCAAGCCGTACGTGTGGGGCGCCGTCGGACCCGGCTCCTACGACTGCTCCGGCCTCACCCAGGCCGCCTGGAAGGCCGCGGGCGTCACCCTGCCGCGCACGACCTACGACCAGGTCGACGCCGGCACCACGGTCCCGCTCTCCCAGGCGCAACCCGGTGACCTGGTCTTCTTCTACGACGATGTCACCCACGTCGGGATCTACATCGGCAACGGCATGATGATCCACGCGCCGAAGCCCGGCACGTACGTGCGCGAGGAATCGATCTACTACGACGGCGAGTCGGCGATCCACAGCGTGGTGCGCCCGGCCTGAGTGAAGCCTGAGGGCCGAGAGGCTGAGAACCGAGAGGGCCGAGAGGTCGCGTCACGTTTTTTGAGGGGCACGCGCGCGTGCCCCTCTCCCAACGCGCGCGCCGCTCTCTAGCATCGGCGTCATGTCCGGTCCCTCCCCGTTTGCCGCCTGGTGGGCGACGTATGCGCTGGCGACCGGCATCGTGTCGGCCGGTCTCGACTCGGCGGGGTACGCCGTCCTCTCCCGCATCGCCCTGGCCCTGGCCTGCGCGGCCTGGCTGGCGGCGGCCGCCGGCCTCGTCCAGCGGACGCACGACGAGTGGCGGGTGGAGACCCCGGCCGCGCTCACCACCGTGGCGGCGGCCGCGGTTCTGGGTACCGGCTTCTCCGCGGCCGGGCAGCAGCCCCTGGCCGAGGCGCTGCTGGCGCTCGCCATGGTGCTCTGGGCGGTGCTGCTCACCGCGGAGGCCCAGGGGCGGCGCGGAACGGTGTTCCTGCGCTGCGTGGCCACCGAGGGGATCGCCGTGCTCGGCGCCACGCTCGCCGCGGCCGACGCGGTGGCCTGGCTCGCCCACGCGGCTCTGGTGCTGTTCTGGCTGGGGCTCGCGCTCTACTGCTTCGCCCTGTTCCGCTTCCAGCCCCGGCAAGTGGAGGAGGGGCGCGGGGACCACTGGCTCGCGGCCGGCGCCCTCGCCGTCTCCGCGCTGGCCGGGGCGAGAGTCCTCGGCGCCGACAGCTCGCGCCTGTACCTGTGGAACGAGGAGAACGCCGACACCCTGCGCACGACCACGGTCACGCTGCTGGTGCTCGCGCTGATCGCCTGCGTCGCCCTGCTGCTGGCCGAGCTCTTCTGGCCCCGGCACCACTACGACGTGCGGCGCTGGGCGACCGTGTTCGCCGCGGTCGTGACGGCGACGGCCACCCTCGCGGTCGCCGCCGCCCTCGACGTCCCCTGGCTCGACGTCGCCGGAGAGGTGCTGCTGTGGATCGCGGTGGCCGCCTGGCTCGGGTGCACCGCCTGGGCTCTCGCCTCCGCCCGGGCCGCCGCGCGGCACTCCCGGGTCAGGTCCAGAGGACGGCGATGAAGATGTTCGCCGTGGTCAGCAGACCGACCAGGCCGAAGAGGCCCTTGTCCACCTTCTCGTCGTCCCGCTTCACATAGACCAGACCGAGGATCACGATCAGCAGGGCCAGCTTCACGCCGATCTTGATGTTGTTCACGGTCTGGTCGTCGGCCTGGTTGAGGCCGACCAGGATCACACCGGTGACCAGCATCGTGAGCGCGCCGTGCAGCATGGCGGGGGTGAAGCGGGCGGTACCCTCGCCCATCGCCTTCATCTGGGTGAGGAAGCCGCCCAGGAGCAAGGCAATGCCGATGATGTGGAGGCCGACGAAGAGGTGGATGAGTACGTCCATGGGCCGGAGCCTAATCAGGGGCTCCGAGGCCACCCGACACCGGCCCAGGGATACGCAAATGCCCCTCATAGCACCCGATCACGGTCACTCACTCACGATTCGACGCATCGGTCATCACGCTGAGTGAAGTAGACGGCGCCGGGGCGGGACCATGGTCGCATACGGTCACCGCCGGTCCTCTCCCGACACTTCCGCACACCCGCCCCCGGCCCGCCACGGCGACGTTTAGCGTCCTCCCCCAGGTGCCCGGCTCCCCACCGCCGCCCGGGCCAGGGGCGGCAGTCGGACACCACCGCCGAAAAGGTCCGGCGGCGGTCCGCTCCCCCTGTGCGGGCCGTCGCCGGACGCGCAGGCCGCCCGTCCGCTCCCCCCGGCGGCCGCACGCACCCCTCGGCGGTCGAGGAAAGGACGTGGCCTCCAGGTGGCAGCGCACCGCAAGCCCCGACAGCGCGCTATGGGTGGTGGCAAGGCCCGTACGGCCGCCACGATCGCCCTCGCGGGCGCGGCGACGGCGACGGGCTTCGACGGGACCGGACACGCCGAACCCCAGCTCACCCCCGGCCAGATCAAGGCCAAGGTGGACCGGCTGTACCAGCAGGCGGAGGTCGCCACCGAGAAGTACAACGGCGCGAAGGAGAAGGCCGACGCGGCCGGGCGGCGGCTGAAGGACCTCCAGGACCAGGCGGCCCGCAAGGAGGAGCGGCTCAACTCCGCCCGTGACGACCTGGGTTCGGTCGCCGCCGCGCAGTACCGTGCCGGCGGTCTCGACCCGGCGGTGCAGCTCGCCCTGTCCGACGATCCCGACCGGTACCTCGAGAACGCCGAGTTCGTCGAGCGGGCCGGCAACCGGCAGAACGCCGCCGTCGCGGGCGTGCGCAGGCAGCTCCGGGAGATCGAGCAGCTGCGCGGAGCCGCCCACATCGAGCTGACCTCCCTGAAATCACGTCAGACGGAGCTGAAGCGGCACAAGAAGACGATCACCGGCAAGCTGGGATCGGCACGGCGGCTGCTGTCCCGGCTCGACGCGCAGGAACGTTCCCGGCTAGGCGTATCGCAGGACCGCGCCTCGCGCGCGGCGGGCGTCCGCGACACGCTCGCGGCCCCCGGCTCCGCCTCGTCCCAGGCGCCCAACCCCCGTGCGGCCGCCGCCGTCTCCTACGCCCACCAGAAGCTCGGCAGCCCCTACGTCTGGGGCGCCACCGGCCCGAACGCCTTCGACTGCTCGGGCCTCGTCCAGGCCGCCTACCGCGCGGCCGGTGTCTCCCTGCCCCGCACGACGTACTCCCAGATCGCCGCCGGCCGCCGCGTCTCCCGCTCCGAACTCCTCCCCGGCGACCTGGTCTTCTTCTACGCCGGCATCAGCCATGTCGGCATCTACGTGGGCAACGGCCGGATGATCCACGCCCCCAACCCGTCCGTGCCGGTCCGCGTCGCCCCCCTGGACGAGATGCCGTTCGCGGGGGCGACACGGGTGGTGTGAGCGGGCGCGTCGGTGAGTGAGCAGGGGGCCGGGTGCGGGACCCGGCCCTGTGTCACACCAGCCGCCGCGCCGTCGCCCAGCGGGTCAGCTCGTGCCGGTTCGACAGCTGAAGCTTCCGCAGCACCGCCGAGACGTGCGACTCGACCGTCTTGACGGAGATGTACAGCTGCTTGGCGATCTCCTTGTAGGCGTAGCCCCGCGCGATGAGCCGCAGTACCTCTCGCTCGCGCTGGGTCAGGCGGTCCAGGTCCTCGTCGACCGGCGGCGCGTCCGTGGAGGCGAAGGCGTCCAGGACGAACCCGGCCAGCCGGGGCGAGAAAACGGCGTCGCCCTCCTGGACGCGGAAGATGGAGTCCACGAGGTCCGTGCCGGTGATCGTCTTGGTGACGTAGCCGCGCGCCCCGCCGCGGATCACGCCGATCACGTCCTCCGCCGCGTCCGACACGGACAGCGCGAGGAAGCGGACCGGCTGCTCGGCGTCGCCCATCAACGGGGCGCAGCGGCGCAGCACTTCGACACCGCCCCCGCCCGGCAGGTGCACGTCGAGGAGGACCACCTCGGGGCGGGTCGCGGTGATGACCGTGACGGCCTGGTCGACGTCCGCGGCCTCACCCACGACCTCGACACCGGTCTGCGCGGTCTGTCCGATCTCCGCCTGGACCCCCGTACGGAACATGCGGTGGTCGTCCACGAGGACCACGCGCACATGACGCCCCGGGCCGCCGCCCTCCTGCGCGGGACCCGCCGCCTCCGCCGATCCCGCCGTACCGTTCGCCTCGGTCGGGTCGCTCATGACGTCTTCTCCGCCCTCTCCATCTCCAGCTCGACCTCCGTGCCGCCGTCCGGCACCGCGCGCAGCCGCGCCGTCCCGCCGTTGCGCTCCATGCGGCCGATGATCGATTCTCTGACACCCATCCGGTCGGCGGGTATCGAGTCGAGGTCGAAGCCGGGGCCCCGGTCCCGGACGGACACGAAGACCGTCTTCCCCTCGACCTCGGCGAAGACCTGCACGGCGCCGCCCTCGCCACCGTACTTGGCGGCGTTCACCATTGCTTCCCGCGCGGCCTGCATCTGTGCGGCGATCCCCTCGTCGAGGGGGCAGTCACCCACGACCACGACCTCGATGGGGACGCCGTGCTTGTCCTCCACCTCGGCCGCGTTGCGCCGGACGGCGTCGGCGAGCGTGGTGGGTTCGTCGGCCTCGTCCTTGCCGGTGCCTTCGGGCTTGTAGAGCCAGGTGCGCAGGTCGCGTTCCTGGGCGCGGGCCAGGCGGCGGACCTCGCCCGCGTTCTCCGCGTTGCGCTGTATCAGGGTCAGGGTGTGCAGCACCGAGTCGTGCACATGGGCGGCGACCTCCGCGCGTTCCTGGGCACGGATGCGCATCAGGCGTTCCTCGGAGAGGTCCTGGGTCATGCGCACCAGATACGGCCCGGCGAGCAGCGTTATCCCGACGAGGACGGCGAGGGCCGCCTGCAGGACGGAACCGAGGTGTGCCGTGGAGCCCTGCAGGACGAAGATGCCGGAGACGCCGGCCGTCACCAGCAGGACCCCGCCCACCGAGCGCAGCAGCGTGACCGTGCGCCGGCGGCGGCCGACCTCGGCCCAGCGGGCCCGGCGGGCGTTGTCCGCCTGCCGCCAGACCAGGGCGACGCCCGCGCCGACGAGCACGGCCGGCCAGAGGTAGGCCCGGGCCCCACCGCTGAGGTTGACGTTGCCCACGAAGACCATGGCCACCACGACCATGAGGAGCAGAGCCACGATCTGGCCTTTGTCGGGCCTGCGCGCGACCCGTCTGCGGCGGCCGTCGGGCGAGGTCTCCGAGGCCACCGCCGACGGCGGCTTCTGCGCCTCGACCCCGCCGACGCCGAGCGGGACGAAGAACCAGAACGCGGCGTACAGCAGCGCGCCGAGACCGTCGGCCATGAACAGGCCGACGAAGACGAGCCGTACCCAGATCACGGGCAGCCCGAGATGCCCGGCGAGGCCCCGCGCCACACCCCCGAGCCAGCGTCCGTCACTGCTGCGGTAGAGCTTGCGCGGCGGCCGCGGTTCGGCGAGTGGCGCTGCTGCGGCTTCCGACATGCCATCGATCGTCACACGTGCGGGAGGCCGGAGCATCAGGGTCGGCCCCTGAGGCTCCCCTGATCTCCACGGGCCGCCCCTCGAACGCTTCCCGAGCCGCCCCTCAGGGCCGATATCAGGGTCCGGCCAGGGTCGTTCCGACTCCCGCCGCGCCGCCGCGCCCGTCACCATGGACCCATGACCGATCACGAGCACGCCGCGACGGGTCCGGGACCCGGCTCCGGCCCGCGCCCCGCCCCGGGCGCGGGGCCGCAGGATGCCGCGGGCTCCGCACCCGGGCGCGCGGGCGCGGCAGGACAGGAAGGAGCACCCGGTACGGCCGCCCCCGACGAGGAAGCCGCCCCGCCCGGGCCGCCCCACGCGTTCCGCCGCGACCGCCGGCACAGGGCCCTGGCCGGCGTCTGCGCCGGGCTCGGACGGCAGTGCGACATGGATCCGGTGATCTTCCGCATCACCCTCGCCGTGCTCTCCGCCGCGGGCGGCCTCGGTCTCATCTTCTACGGCTTCGCCTGGCTCTTCGTCCCCTACGACGACGAGGAGAACGAGGTCCGCAAGCTGCTCACCGGCCGCGTCGACGGCCAGGCCCTGGCAGCCGTGCTGTTCGCGCTGGTCGGCTGCGGGGTGTTCCTGACCATGCTGAACAACGGCGGGGTCCTGACCTTCTCCGTCGTCCTCTCCCTCGTCCTCGCGGGTGCCGGGTACTGGTCGCGCCAGCGCGGTGCCCCGAGCCCCGATCCTCTGGCCGCCCAGGCCGTCGCCGACGCCCCGCCGGAGCCTCAGGCACCGCCGGTGTTCCTGACCAGCCCCTCCTGGTGGCGCGACCCCATCGTCAAGGACGGCACCCACATCGGCGGCACGGGCTACCTGTGGGGCCCGCGCGACACCCGCGACCTGGATGCCGCCGCGGCCGTCAACATCGGCCTCGGCATCCGGCCGCGCGCCCGTGAGGTACCCGCCGAGCGCTCCCGGCCACGCGGCCCCCGCTGGATCGGCGGCTGGATCTTCCTGCTGGCCCTGCTCGCCGGAGCTCTGGGCACGAGCCTCACCTGGGACGGGCATCCGCTCGGCACCAGCCTGCAGACGGGCCTGTCCTGTGCGCTCGCGGTTCTGGGCTTGGGCATAGCCGTCAGCGCCTTCCTGGGCCGGACCGGCGCGGGGTCGGTCTTCCTGGCGATCATCACGGCCGGTCTGCTGGCCGGCGCGGCGGCCCTGCCCAAGAGCGTCGACACGAACTGGGTGCGCACCACCTGGCAGCCCGCCACGGTGACGGACGTACGCGAGCGCTACGACCTGGGCACCGGCGTCGGCACCCTGGACCTCAGCCGGCTGGACGTGTCCGGGAAGCAGACGGTCACGACGCGGGCGGAGGTCGGCATGGGCAAGGTCAGGGTGCTGGTGCCCGACGACGTGACCGTGCGGCTGAACGTGGAGGTGGGCGTCGGTGACCTGCAGTTGCCGGGCGACGACCCGAAGGACGTGGACGTGCGGCCTGGGCGGCACAAGCAGATCACCCTCTCCCCCGCCGGGGGCACCGGGAAGTCCGGCACCGTGGACCTGGAACTCCGGGTCGGCGCGGGACAGGCGGAGGTGACCCGTGCTGCGTCATGAACTCCAGCCCGGGAAGCTGGTCGCCGGCACCGTCCTCGTGGTGGCGGGCGTGCTCTACGCCGGTGACGCGGGGGGCGCCTGGCAGACCCCCTGGTTCGTGGCGATCCCCCTCGTCGCGGGCGGGCTGTGCCTGGCGGGTGCGGTGGCGCTCCTGACGGGTCTCGTGCGCCGGCACCGCCGGGCAGGCCGTACGGGCGCGGACCCGGCCTGACGGTGAGCGGCCCCCTAGTGGTAGCCGCCGCGGCGCCGTCGTCGCGACCGCAGCGCGGCGTCGAGGGACAGCAGGGGCGCGCCCGCCAGGATCAGCGGGGTCCAGGCCATGAGGTAGGCGAGGTCGTTGCCGTAGTAGTACGGGTCGGAGGCCCAGCTCACGGTCAGCCACAGGCTGAGGGAGATCAGCGCACCGCCGAGTGCGGCCAGACGGGCGAGCAGGCCGAGCAGGGTGCCGATACCGACGGCGAGTTCTCCGAAGGCGATGGCGTAGCCGAAACCGACGGGGCTCTTGAGGGAGAGGTCGACCAGGGCGGGAATGGCGGAGGAGTCGCGTACGGCACGCATCATGTCGCCGATCGAGCCGGCACCGGAGTCCCGCATGAAGGCACTGTCGGTGAGCTTGTCCAGGCCGGCGTAGATGAAGGTGACGCCGAGGAAGACGCGCAGTGGCAGGAGGGCGTAACGGGTGGCGTTGTCCCGCCAGCCTCCCCCGTCGCCGAAGTGGGGGGTGTGCGTGTCCGTTCGCATACCGTGAGTCATCCTGCTGGCCGCCTCTCGCCCGCCGGTGCCGAGACCCCCTCAACAGACGATACGTACGGCGAACGGACCGCGCTCAATCATGCGCGAACTGTCGGATCGCCCTGCCGTGGTGAGGGGCGCCTCAGGGCAGGCGCCCCTCACTCCGTCACATCGACCGCGTACCTGTTGGTCTCCACCCCCGCCGCGGTGACCACTTGCACCTCCACCCGTCCCGGTTCCACGTCCGCCGGCACCGGCACGGTCAGCAGCGTGTCCGAGGGGTTGCGGAACCCGCCGGGCACGGGCACCAACGGCACGTGGACGTGCACCGCACCCACGCGCACGACCATCCGGGCCAGCCGGTCGGCCCCCTGTGCACCCGGCGGCACGAACCCCGCGCCGCGGATCTCGATGTCGTCCCCGGTGCGGATCGGACCGTCCAGGTCACCGGCCTCCCGGGACCGGACCACGGAGAGGATGACCGGCCGGCCGCCTTCCGCGTACTTGCCCGCCAGGTAGGTCGCGCCCGACACCAGCACCACCACCGCCGGTCCCCACGGCAGATCGGGCAACTGCTCCGGGTGCCTGGCCAGCCGTACCGCCGCGAAGACCAGGGCGACCGCGTTGATCGCGACGTACTGGATGTCGGCGAAGGTGCCGCGCCCCGCGTCGTCGGTCAGCAGGTCGGCGGCCCGTGGCCGGTCGGCACGCACCTTCTGCAGCCGCCCGCCCAGCACCCGCAGCCCGACCACCCTCCGCACGAGCACGGCGATCCCGCACACCACGGCGAGCACGGTCACGACCCCGGCGCCGCGGGCGAGTTCCAGCCCGGAGAGCAGCGTGTCCCGCTCCCGGTGCCGGGAGGCGGCGGCCAGCCGGCCCGCGAGGACGAGCACCGAGTAGGCCACGAAGAGCACCCAGGCCGCGGCGACCGTACGGGACGTGGACAGCCGGTTGTCCTCACCGATCAGGGGCGCCAGTACCCCGCCCTTCGCCCGGTGGAACCAGGACGCGGCGGTCAGCGACGAGGCCGTCACCAGTGCGGCGGCCAGTCCGGCCGTACGCGCCGCCGTCCAGCCCGTACCGACCGCCGTGAGGGCCTGCCCGAGCAGCAACAGCACCACGGCGGCCCCCACCGCACCCGCCGTGCGCCGCCACAGGCCGGTCAGCCAGGCCTGCCCCTCGGCCCGCCCCCGCTCCGCGACCTGCTCGGCGGACTGGGCCAGTTCCTCCGAGATCCACTGGCGGGTGGCCGAGGCGGAGTGGGCCACCGCGGCCGGCAGTCCGTGCCCTGCGGCGAACTCGTCCCGTCGGCGCAGGAACGCGGCCACGGCCCGCCGATGTCCCTCTCGCGCCCCGTGCGGGCAGTCCCCGCAGGCACACCCACCCTGGTGCCCGTCCCCGGACCCGACCGGGTGACCAGCCGGGTAACCCCTGCTGTGGCCACCCGAGTACTCCTCGGCGCAGGCGCCCGCGTCCGCGCCGCCCTGCCTCGCCTCCCGCACCGCCACGCCCGACGCCCGCCTTCCCGCGATCCAACCACCGCCGGCCTTCCGGATGCCGGAAACACCGCTGCGCAACTCCTGTGCGACGAAGCCGAATTGTGCCGTACACAGCCGGTTCGCGTCGGCTCGGCCTGCTCAACACGGGTGAAGTTCGGCGCGCCCTGTTGACCCCGCCGTGAGGGTTCCCCTATGCCCGGGATCATCCAGCCCGACGGCACCTGCTGCCGGGCACAAGAGAGCGGGTCTGCGTGGTGAAGTGTGGGCCTCTGACAACTCCGCCGACAGGGAGCGTTTCTTCCGATGACCGCACAGCCCGCACGCCTTGAGCGCACCGGTCCCGAGACCACCTCGGTCATGGATGTCTCGCCGTTCAAGCCTTCGCTCGTGAAAGCGGTGTTCAGGGACGTGACCCCGATGCATGTCTCCCGGTCGGCCGCATGGGCCGCCGCGTCGGTGACGCGGACCCTGATGACGGAGATCATCGACGGCGCGAGGAGAGCGGCGGCGCAGGAGGCCCGGAAGAAGCTGGTTCCCGGGGACCTTCTCTCGGCGATCGGCCGGAACGTCGAGCTCGAGGTGGGGAGCGAGTGGTACCGCCACAGCCCGACGTTCCACGGCAAGCGCAGCAGGTCACGCAAACCGAGTGCCGTGGTCGGCGCCCACAGGTTCGAGGCCGGGGTCAAGAAGTTGCTGCGGAGCCAGGGGGCGGCGGCCGTCCCGGTGATGGTCCGCGACCTGGACGGAATCGCGAGCGCGTTCCTGACGGACCTCGCCCGGGACGCGGCCATGGTCGTCCGCGAGGGCGGGATCAAACGATTCGGGACGGTCATCCTGGAGATACCGGGCGAAACGACCCCACCCCCACCCCTCGAGGATTCCCTCCTGGCCCTGTCCGTCCGCAGGGGGGACAGGCGGACCATCGGCAGGGACGACATCCTGGCCGCCACCACGATTCAGTTGTTCGGCGGCGTCGGGCAGCGAGCGCTCACCGAAGCACGCGAGGCGACACAGGACACGTCGGCCGGCTGAGCGGGTGCGGCCGGCATCGCCGCCCGCACCCTCATCCGCTACCGCGGACCCGCCACGGGAAATGGCCTTCAGGCCAGCAGGCCCGGCTCGCTCCGGCTGACGTCCTCCCACATCGGCTGGTAGTTGATCCAGGCCACCAGGTCGCCGCCCAGCTGCTCCCGCGTCGCCACGGCCATCCGGTGATCGATGCGGACCGGCCGCCCCGCCGCCTGCGCCGTCAGCTGCACCTGGCAGGAACGCTCCATCGACACGAACCACCAGGCCGCCGCGTCCACCGAGTCGCCGACGGTCAGCAGCCCGTGGTTGCGCAGGACGAGTGCCTTGCGGGAGCCGAGCACGGCCGCGATGCGCCGCCCCTCCTCGGCGTCCACGGAGACGCCGGTGTAGGTGTCGTAGAGGGCGTGATCCTCGTAGAAGGCGCAGCTCTCCTGGGTGATCGGCTCCAGCAGTTCGCCGAGGGCCGCGAGCGCCCTGCCGTGCACCGAGTGGCAGTGGGCGACGGCGACGACGTCCGGCCGGGCGGCGTGGACCTGGGCGTGCACGGTGAAGGCCGCCTGGTTGACGTGGTAGCCGCCCTCGACGACCTGGCCGTCCTGGTTGGCGAGCACGAGGTCGCTCACGGTGACGTGCCGGAAGGGCATCCCGAACGGGTTGACCCAGAAGCAGTCGGTGAACTCCGGGTCACGGGCGGTGATGTGCCCGGAGACGCCGTCCTCGAAGCCGAGCCGCCCGAAGATCCTCAGGGCGCCCGCGAGCCGTTCCTTGCGGTGCTTGCGCTCGTCCTCGACCGACTCGTGCATCGGCGGCATGGCGAACCGCAACCGGTCGGTGGGCAGGGGCAGGGGCGGCGTGGGCCCGTGCATAGGTCCTCCAGCAGTGGTTCTGCGTACGGGCGGAAATTACCGTCCGTGAGGCCGGGAAGAACAGAAGCGGTTCGTGAAGATGCCACGAGCGCCCCTGTGAGCACCCTGTGCCCATACGTGTGCCCCCTGGCTCCCGCACCCCACGAATAGCCGACAGAGGATGTCGGGATTCGGCGCGACACTCTTCCCATGACAGCGAACTGGGCGGCTTTCGCCGCGGCCGAACCTGGTCTGGCCGACACCGTCGAGAAGCGTTTCGGCGCCTATACGCACCACGTCCTCGCCTCCCTCCGTAAGGATGGTTCGCCCCGCACCAGCGGCCTGGAGGTGCGGTTCCTGAACGGCGAACTGTGGCTCGGCATGATGCCGGACTCGATCAAGGCCCTCGACCTGCGCCGCGACCCGCGCTTCGCGCTCCAGGCGAACCCCGGGGAGGGCACGGGCATGGGCGGCGGCGACGTCAGGGTCAGCGGCCGGGCGATCGAGGTCGACGACGTGGAGACCAAGGCCGGATACGTCGAAGAGGTGGAACCGCCGGAGCCGTTCCACCTCTTCCGTACCGAGCTGACGGAGGTCGTACGGACCTACGTCGAGGACGACACGTACCTCGTCGTCCAGGTCTGGACGCCCGGCGCTCCCCTGCGCACCATCAAGCGCACCTAGGGGCCGGGGATCACTCCCACTCGATGGTGCCCGGCGGCTTCGAGGTCACGTCGAGGACGACCCGGTTGACGTCCTTGACCTCGTTGGTGATCCGCGTGGAGATCCGGGCGAGGACCTCGTACGGCAGACGCGACCAGTCGGCCGTCATGGCGTCCTCGGACGAGACGGGGCGCAGCACGATGGGGTGACCGTAGGTGCGGCCGTCGCCCTGGACGCCGACGGAGCGGACGTCGGCGAGCAGGACCACCGGGCACTGCCAGATGTCACGGTCGAGGCCGGCCGCGGTGAGCTCCTCGCGGGCGATGGCGTCGGCCTCGCGCAGCAGGTCCAGGCGCTCCTTGGTGACCTCGCCGACGATGCGGATGCCGAGGCCGGGGCCGGGGAACGGCTGGCGCTGGACGATCTCCTCCGGCAGGCCGAGCTCCTGCCCGACCATGCGGACCTCGTCCTTGAACAGCTTGCGCAGCGGCTCGATCAGCTGGAACTCGAGGTCCTCGGGCAGGCCGCCCACGTTGTGGTGGGACTTGATGTTGGCCGTGCCGGTGCCGCCGCCGGACTCGACGACGTCCGGGTAGAGCGTGCCCTGCACGAGGAACTCCACGGCCGGGCCCTCATCGGCGATGATCTCGGCCTGGGCCTGCTCGAAGACCCGGATGAACTCGCGGCCGATGATCTTCCGCTTCTCCTCGGGGTCGGAGACCCCGGCCAGCGCCTTGAGGAACCGCTCCTCGGCGTCCACGACCTTGAGCTGGACGCCGGTCACGGCCACGAAGTCCTTCTCGACCTGCTCGGTCTCGCCCTTGCGCATCAGGCCGTGGTCGACGTACACGCAGGTCAGCTGGGAGCCGATGGCCTTTTGGACGAGGGCCGCGGCGACCGCGGAGTCCACGCCGCCGGACAGGCCGCAGATGGCGCGCCGGTCACCGACCTGCTCGCGGATCGCGGCGACCTGCTCCTCGATGACGTTGCCGGTCGTCCAGTTCGGCGTGAGCCCCGCGCCCCGGTACAGGAAGTGCTCCAGCACCTGCTGTCCGTGCGTGGAGTGCATCACCTCGGGGTGGTACTGGACGCCGTAGAGCTTCTTCTCGTCGTTCTCGAAGGCGGCGACCGGTACGACGTCCGTGGAGGCCGTGACGGAGAAGCCCTCGGGGGCGGCGGAGCAGGCGTCGCCGTGCGACATCCAGACGGGCTGCTCGGCGGGGGTGCCCTCGAAGAGGGTGGAGGACACCTTGGAGACGTGCAGGTCGGTGCGGCCGTACTCGCGGGCGCCGGTGTTGTCGACGGTGCCGCCGAGGGCGCTCGCCATCAGCTGGAAGCCGTAGCACATGCCGAAGACGGGGACACCGGCCTCGAAGATCTCGCGGTCCAGGCTGGGCGCGCCCTCCGCGTAGACCGACGAGGGGCCGCCGGAGAGAATGATCGCCGCGGGGTTCTTCGCGAGCATCTCCGCGACCGGCATGGTGCTCGGCACGATCTCGCTGTAGACCCGCGCCTCGCGGACACGACGGGCGATGAGCTGGGCGTACTGCGCGCCGAAGTCGACGACCAGGACGGTGTCGGCGGCGTTGGCAGCGGGAGTCGCTGATGACACGGGGTGCCTTCCGGCGGTGGGGCGGGGGTCTTGTGCCACCGATTCTACCGGGGGGCCGCCGGGCTCCTTCCGTGTGCCGGACGACCACCCCGTCTCAGGATGCGAACCGGCTTGGACGGCCCTCTGCGGCGGTGCATACTGGCCCCATGTTCAAGCAGCAGACGTTCGTCTTTACCTATGGCATCCGGCCCGCCGGACGCCATGGTCGTGCTGCTTGAGCCACTGACAAGCGACTTCCCAGGCGCCCCGGGCCGACAAGGCCCGGGGCGTCTGTCGTCGTCCGGGCCGTGCCGCCCCGGGGCAGCCCCCCGACGACGAGGAGCCCCCCATGACCGCCATCGACACGACCGCCGGCGACGTGACCGGCGCCCGCACCCCCGAGGCCGCCGACGTGATCACCGGCGCCCGCGAGCGGATCGACGCGCTCGACGACCGGATCATCGGCCTGATCCAGGAACGGGTGGCCGTCTCCGCCGTCATCCAGGAGGCACGGATCGCCTCCGGCGGCCGGCGTGTGAACCTCTCCCGCGAGATGGACGTCCTCGGCCACTACAGGGAGGCGCTGGGCAAGCCGGGCACCGCGCTCGCGATGACCCTGCTGGAGCTGTGCCGCGGCAAGATCTGAGGCCCCTGAGGACCGGGCCCCTGTTCCCGGGACAGACGTACGCATCCCCCTCACCCGTACGGCGCGTGACCGCCCCCGCACCACGTCGTTGGTCCCGGTGTCCGTGCCAGCCAGGGGCGGGCCCGAAAGAACCACGCGTGGCTCACTGGGGCGATGAGACGCACGGATCGTGCCGTGTGTCGTGGGACCTCGCTCCAGGGAAGTGACCGGACGGCAGGGGACAGCAGCCCGGTCACCCATGAGAACGGTCGGCTCCGGGGACGCCCGGGGCCGACCGGCGGACCTTGCATAAATGCACAAGTCTGGGTCAAACGGTTGCGGGCGCCGCGTTCATCCAGCACGATGCGTACATAGTCCAAGTCCCCCCGCGGACACCCGCATTGCCCCACTGCCAGAGGTACGGACCAGCGGCGCGACCCCCCGGCGCCGCTTCCCGGCACCGGCGCAGCCCTGACGTCGGTGCTGACGAGAAGAAGGGCCCCGCGGCTCCACCCCGCGGGGCCCTTCGCTCTGCCCGGGCACCCGTCGGGCGCGGGTCCGTCCCGTCAGGTGCGGGTCACTGTCCCGCAGTGGCCGCCGTCGCCGTGGTCGATGCCCCTGCTCCGGTCGTAGGGGTCCGTCGCCGGGCCGCTCGGGGTAGGCCCCGCGGACGGGCTCGACGGGAACCCCGGGTGCAGGTAACCGTCGTAGAGGTCGCAGGAGGAGTTGCCTATCTCCTGGTCGTACTTCACGAGCAGCAGCCGGCCCGGCGTGACCCGGTAGCGGGCCGGGTCGGCGAGTTCGACGTCGAGGACTCTGCGCACGATCGTGCGGGTGACCTCGGGAGGGCCGTCGGCCCGCACGACGGGGTAGACGAAGGTGTAGTCGGCGCGCACCGCCACGCCTCCCTGCGAGCCCTTCTCGAACGTCATACGCCCGCGGACCTTGATCACGTCGCCGGCGGGCCGGACCTCGTCGGGGTCGAAGCGGCTGAACAGCGTCACCGGGTCGTGCTCCCTGCTCGGGGAGCGCAGCCCGGTGTTCAGTTCGTCGAAGAGCTCGGGCTGCTTGGGGTCGAGCAGGGAGAGCGCGGCCGCGGGACGTGCCCCGCGCACCGTCTTCGGGTCGAGGTTGGCCGCCACCAGCAGTTTCTTCGTCATCTTCAGCGCCTGCCGCACCCGGTCCTCGGACACCGGGCCGACGGCTTTCGCCTCGGGCAGGACGATGCCGGCCTCGCCCTCGGCCCAGCGCAGGGCCGGGGAGCCGGCGAACGGCCGGTCCAGGGTGGGTTTTTCCGGATCCGACGCGCCGGGCGCGGCGGTCGGCGCAGCCGTCTCCGCGGGCAGTGGCGAGGCGTCGGCGGCCTGGGACCCCCCGGTGCCGAAGGGGTCGCCGGGCAGCAGCGAAGGCTTCAGCGCCACCAGCACGACGGCCGCCGCGACGGCCACACCGAGCACGGCCCACAGCTTGCGGCGCGGGGATGCCCGGCCGTTCGTCGGGCCGGTGCGCCACCCGGGAGGCGACTCACCCCGGGCGTCCTGTTCGCGCAACCGCTCGGTCACCATGCGGGCGCGCGCGGACGGCTCCTTCGGAGCGGAGGAGCGGATGTCCCGCTCGGTGTCGCGGGCGAACTGCTCCCAGACGTCGTCGGGGAGCCCGGAGGCCGACGACTGGTCGTCGGACGGTTTTTCTGACACGAAGTCAAGATCTAAGCGGGTGGCAAGCGCCTTCACAAGCAGGTCTTGGATGTGACTCAGCCCACATAAAAATTCTGTGAATGCCAGCACAACCATTCACAGGTTTCACGGATCAAACCTGCCGAACCAAGGGCCACTCCCGCGCCCCACACGCGGAGGCCTCCCCCAACGTTCGTGCCGCCTCCCGCGGTACGCCGGACTCTCCGAGGTCTTCATGAAGCTTCGCCGCGCCATGGCAGCAGCGGCCGCTACGGCGGTCATAGCCCCGGTGGCACTGCTCGCGGCACCGGCCGCGTACGCGACCGACGAAACCACGCCTACGCCGAGTGCCTCCGTGAGCGAGTCCGCTCCCGAGACGTCGGCCTCGCCTTCCGCTTCCGAGTCCACGCCCGCCGAGACCACCACGCCGGCTCCGAGCACGTCCGCGAGCGAGTCCGCTCCCGAGACGTCCAGCTCGCCGAGCGCGTCCGCGAGCGAGTCCTCCCCGGCGCCGAGCGCCTCCGAGCCGGAGGAGTCGGAGTCCCCGGACCCCGAGCCCTCGGTGTGCGAGGACACCAAGGTCGACGTCAGCATCTCCGGCCTGCCCGGCAAGATCGCGGCGGGCAGCGGCTGGCACAAGTTCTCGCTGAACGTGCTCAACAACTCCGACTCCACCCTGAACGACCTCGACTTCTTCGCCGGGGCCTCCCCCGACAAGAACGGCGAGGAGCTGTTCACCAGCAAGCAGGTCCAGCTGCAGGCCTGGGACCCCGCGGACAAGACCTGGGTCGACCTCAACGAGGGCGGCTACGCGGTCGGTTACGTCGGCTACACCGATGAGCTGAAGCCCGACTACGAGGTCGACATCCCGCTGCGCCTCAACGTCAGCAAGTCCGCCCCGGTCGGCGCCGGCTTCTCGCTCGGCGCGACGATCTACGGCGACAACGACGCCGAGTGCACCGGCTTCGGCGACGTGTCGTACAAGTTCCAGATCGTCTCCTCCGGCACGGACACCGACGGCACCAAGCCGCAGGAAGGCGGCAAGGCGCCCGTCACCGACTCCAAGCCGAGCGGCAACACGCCGGAGGTCACCGGCAGCCTCGCCGAGACCGGCTCCAGCTCCGCCCTGCCGATGATCAGCCTCGTCGGCGGTGCCGCGGTCGTCGCCGGTGCCGGCGCGATCTTCGTGGTCCGTCGCCGCAAGGCCGGCGCCCAGGCGTAAGCCACAGCGGCCGACAGGCCGCAGCACCAAGCGGAAGAGGGACCTGCGCTCGGAGGGGGGCGCAGGTCCCTCTTCTGCGTCCGGCTGCCGTTCAGCGCCGCTTCGCTCAGCGCCGCCGCTCAGCCTTGCCGTTCGGCGCTGCCGCTCGACTTGGCCGTTTCAGAGCTGCCGCTCAGCTCTGCCGCTCGGTTTTCGCCGGGACCGCCGGCATGCCGAGGAACGGCAGCCGCAGCGCGCCGAACGCCTCCGCCGGAACCGTCGGTGACTTCGGCTCGACCGGCTGGAGCCGCTCGTAGGCCGTGCCCTGCTTCGGGCGCGGGTCGGTCTCGCCCTTGTTGGGCCAGTACGACATCGCCCGCTCGGCCTGGGCGGTGATGGTGAGGGACGGGTTGACGCCCAGGTTGGCGGAGACCGCCGCCCCGTCGACGACCGAGATACCGGGGTGGCCGTAGAGGCGGTGGTACGGGTCGATCACGCCGGACTCGCGGGAGTCTCCGATGGGGCAGCCGCCCAGGAAGTGGGCGGTGAGCGGGGTGCCCATCAGTTCGCCGACGTTGGAGCCCGCGAAGCCGTTGATCTCCGCGGCCAGTGCCGACGCGCCCTCCGTCGCGGCCTTGATCTGCTTGGGGTTGGGGGCGCCGTGGCCCTGGCGGGCGGTGAGCAGGCCGCGGCCGATGCCCGACGGCTTCATGTACGTCGTCAGGGAGTTGTCCAGCGACTGCATGACCAGGCCGATGATGGTCCGCTCCGACCAGCGGCGGTTGGACAGGGAGCGCAGCACCAGCAAGGGGTGTCTCGCCGCGTGGGCGAGGAAGCCCAGGACCCGTGACGGGCCCGGGTCCGTCCCGGCGTAGGGGACCTGCAGGATGGACAGGCCGCCCATCGAGTTGGAGCCCTTGCCGTAGCGGACCGGCTCGATGTGGGTGTCGGCGTCGGGGTGGATGGAGGACGTGATGGCCACGCCCCGCGTGAAGTCGGCCTTCGGCGCGCCGTGCGCCTTGCGGTAGCGCCGGTCGTCGGTCTGGGCGCCGACCAGGGCCTCGGAGTTGGTGCGGGTCAGCTCGCCCAGCCGGTCCGACAGGTACGGCAGTTGGCCGCCCGCCTTCATGCGGTGCAGCAGGGTCTGGGTGCCGTAGGTGCCGGCGGCCAGGACGACCCGGCGGGCCGTGAAGGTGCGGCCCTTCTTCCTGCCGCGGTCGTCGGTGGGCAGGGTGGCGACGGCGTAGCCGCCGCGCGAGTCGTCGGTGACCGAGACGACCGTCGTCATGGGGTGGACGACCGCGCCGGCCTTCTCGGCGAGGTGCAGGTAGTTCTCGTTGAGGGTGTTCTTCGCGCCGTGCCGACAGCCGGTCATGCACTCCCCGCACTCGGCGCAGGCTCTTCGAGCCGGCCCCGCCCCGCCGAAGTACGGGTCGGACACCTCCTGGCCCGGTTTCGCCTTCACCGTGCCGTCGGCGTCCTCGCCGTCACCGAAGAAGACACCGACCGGAGCCATGTGGAAGGAGTCGCCGCACCCCATCCGCTCCGCCGCCGCCTTCAGATGGACGTCCGACGGGGTCATGGTCGGGTTGAGCCGTACGCCGAGCATGCGCCGGGCCTGGTCGTAGTACGGCGCCAGCTCGTCCTGCCAGTCGGTGATGTCACGCCACTGGGGGTCCTCGAAGAACGGCTTCGGCGGGACGTACAGGGTGTTGGCGTAGTTGAGGGAGCCGCCGCCGACACCCGCGCCGGCCAGGACCATGACGTTGCCCAGCAGATGGATGCGCTGGATGCCGTACATACCGAGTTTCGGGGCCCAGAGGTAGTTCTTGAGGTCCCAGGAGTTCCTGGGCAGGCTCTCGCGGGTGAAGCGGCGGCCGGCCTCCAGGACGCCTACGCGGTAGCCCTTCTCCGTGAGGCGCAGGGCGGTCACCGAGCCGCCGAAGCCGGAACCCACGACGATGACGTCGTAGTCGTAAGCGTCCTGAGGCACGTGCTCTCCTCGTCGAGTGTCCGTGCGGGTCGGTTGTGGCTTGTCGCGTCCACGAGGCGGGTGCCGCACATCGGTACAGCGCCGCGCCCCTAGGGCATCACCGGAAGCGGAATGCCTTCATCAGGCGGAGGCTCCTGCTCATGAACTGGGCGTACTTCTCGTCGTCCATGCCCAGGGACGGGGCCATGGGGAGCACGCGCTGGTGGGCGACCGTCTGGGCCTCGGTGTACTTGAGGATGCCCTCGGAGCCGTGGCGGCGGCCCAGGCCCGAGTCCTTCATGCCGCCCATCGGAGACTGGGCACTGCCGTAGGCCGGGGCGTAGCCCTCGTTGATGTTGACCGTGCCGGTGCGCAGGCGGGCAGCGACCTCGTGGCCGCGGCGGCCGTTCTTCGTCCAGACCGAGGCGTTCAGACCGTAGGCGGTCGCGTTGGCGCGCTCGATCACCTCGTCCTCGCTGCCGAAGCGGTAGACCGAGACGACCGGGCCGAACGTCTCCTCGCCGCAGACGGACATGTCCGTGACGACCCCGTCCAGGATCGTGGGCTCGAAGAAGTACGGGCCGATGTCGGGGCGGGCCACACCGCCGGCGACGACCTTCGCGCCCTTGGCCACGGCCTCCTCCACGTGCCGCGTGACCGTCTCGAGCTGGCGCTCGCCGACCAGGGAGCCCATGTCCGCGCCGTACGCCAGGGACGTGCCGAGGCGCATCGCCCTCGTCCGGGCGGCGAAGCGCTCCAGGAAGGTGTCCGCGATCGACTCGTGGACGTAGAGCCGCTCGATGGAGATGCAGAGCTGGCCGGCGGAGGAGAAGCAGGCACGAACGGCACCGGCCGCGGCCTTCTCGATGTCGGCGTCCTCCAGGACCAGCATGGGGTTCTTGCCGCCGAGTTCGAGGGAGACGCCGATCAGCCGGGCGGCGGCCCCCTGGGCGACCTCGCGGCCGGTGCGGGTGGAGCCGGTGAAGGAGACGTAGTCGGCGTGCCGGACGACCTCGGGGCCGACGACCGGGCCGTCGCCCAGGACGACCTGGAAGACGTCGGCGGGCAGACCGGCCTCGATGAGCAGGTCGCGGGCCCACAGCGCGGTGAGGCAGGTCTCCGTGTCCGGCTTCATGACGACCGCGTTGCCCGCGGCGAAGGCCGGGAGCGCGTCGCCCACCGACAGTTCCAGCGGGTAGTTCCATGGGGCAATCTGGCCCACGACACCGCGCGGGTGGCGCAGTTCGGTGACCTTGGTGAGGGTCGGCATGGCGCCGGCGTGCCGCTTGGGGTGGAGGTAGGCGGGGGCCTTGCGGCCGTAGTGCCGGGCGGCGACCGCGACGGCCTGGACCTCCTCGTGGGCGTGCAGGCGGGCCTTGCCGGTCTCCAGCTGGATCAGGTCGAGCACCTCGGCCTGGCGCTCCAGCACCAGGTCGTGGAAGCGGAGCAGGACGGCGGCGCGCTGCCGTACGGGGGTCTGCGCCCACACGGCCTGGGCGGCGCGGGCCAGCTCGAAGGCCGTCGCCACGTCCTCGGGCGTCGACTCGGGCAGGTCGGCCAGCTTCTCGCCGGTGAGCGGCGTGTGGTTGGCGGTCCGGCCGGAGCCGATCACCCCCTTGGTGAGCTGGGCGACCAGCTCGGGCGTCACCACGTCCGCGGCGGTGCGGGCGCCCTCCGGGGTGGGGGCGAGGGGGTTCGTACCGGTCTGTGCCGTGCCGGTCTCTGCCGTCTTCTCGGCGGCCTGCGCGTCCGTCATGAGGCGCAGGGTATGCGGCGGCGGGGGCTTTGGGTACCCGTCGGTAATACGGCTTCACCGAGTGCACACACGATGCCAGCGTCTGCTGGCAACAAACGCGCTGATCAGGACGTTGTGCGGTGACCGACGGGTTTATTCAGCCTTTTACGATCCCGAGCCGCTCGCGGGCCCCCTCGAACACCGAGGCGCCCTCCTTCTCCTCCGGTGTGCCCCTGGGCATGTCGACGCGCAGCTCGTACATGCGGTCGTCGTCGGTGCGGACGACCATCCGCATGACCCGCCTGGAGGCCTCGTCCCGACGGTAGGCGGTGTCGGCGAGGGCGGCTTCGTGGCCCTGGACGCTGGTGCGGGCGTACCGGGTTTCTCCCCCGGGGCCGTGCGTTCTGGCCTGCTCCATCGGTGTGGCCGGGGCCTTGTCCCAGGCGAGCAGGCGGACCTGGATCGTGCCGGTCCGCGTGTCGCCGTAGAGAGCCGTGCGGGGCTGGTCGGCCGTGCTGCCGGTCCTGCCGAGGGGGCGGTAGTGGCCGGGGAGGTGGAGGACGGCCGCCATGTCCGGCTCGGCATGCGGGGTCCAGGCATCGGTCACCTCGGCGGCCTGTCCGGCACTCTCCGCGCTGCTGGTGTCGGCGAGTTGGGTGACGGCTCCCGCGCCACCGGCGAGCAACGCGGAGAGCAGGGCGAGGGGGCCGGGGCGCAGGAGGCTCTGGCGCTTGGGGGGCAGTGGGTCTTGATGCGCCGGGGGGTGGGGGTGCCGCTGCGCGAGGGGTATGGAGTCGTGCTGCCGCGCGGCGTCCGGCCCGGTGCCCGCGGCCTCGTCCGCACCCACACCCACCCCTGCGGGCACCGGGCCCGAATCCGCGACGGGCGCCGGAGTGAGGGCGCCGGAACCTGCGATAGGCACCGGGGTCGGTGGGGCGGCAAGCGCCGGGGCGGGCTGTCGTGCGGTCCGGTCGGCGGGGTGGCCTGTGGGTTCGGCCGCCCGGGGAGTCCCGGTCCGTGCCGGTCCGGCCACCGCCTCCAGTTCCTTCGCGACCTCTTCCGCGTCCGGCCGCCGTTCGGGATCCGGCACCAGCAGCCGGGCGATCAGCGGCCCGAGCGGCCCGGACCGTGTCGGTTCGGGCGGTTCGGCGGCGAGGACCGCGGCGAGCGTTTCCTCCGGCGTGCTCCGCAGGAACGGGGACGAGCCCTCCACGGCCGCGTACAGCACGGCTCCCAGGGACCACAGGTCGGAGGCCGGCCCCGCCATACGGTCCGACATCCGCTCGGGCGCGACGAACTCCGGCGAGCCGGCGAACTCCCCATTCCCCGTACGGGGATCCTCGCTCTGCCCGTGGCCGATGCCGAAGTCGGTGACGACGACCCGCCGGTCCGAACCGAGCAGCACGTTGGCGGGCTTCACGTCCCGGTGCACGATGCCGACGGAGTGCGCGGCGCGCAGGGCCCCGAGGACGGCGAGGCCGATCCGGGCGGCTTCGGGCACGTCGACCGGGCCGCGTCGGAGCCTCTCACGCAGGGACTCGCCGCGGACCAGCTCCATGACGATCCACGGCAGTCCGTCGAGCGCCTCGGCCGCGTCGAGCTGGTCGGGGCCGACGGGGCCCGGGCGTTCGTCCCGCCGCTCCGGCTCGACGACCACGTCGTGGATGGTGACGGCGGCGGGATGGTCGACACGGGCGGCGGCCCGGGCCTCGCGGTGGAGCCGGTGGGCTGCCCGCCGGTGGCTCTCGTCCTCCGGGCGGCCCGGCAACCGGGGTTGTCGTACGGCGACTTCACGCTCGGCGAGTTCGTCGAGGGCCCGCCAGACGGTGCCCGTGCCACCGGAGCCGATGCGCTCGATCAGCCGGTACCGCCCGCCGACCGTCCGGCCCCGGGCGTCGTCCGTCCCGCCCCCGTCGTTGCTCATGCCCCATCAGTACCCCGCGGGACGCTTTCTTGTCGACGCGGGTCGTTTCCGGGGGCGTTGGACCAGCGGGATCAGGTCCGGCCGTGGCCGGGTCCGCGATCGCCGCGCTCGCCATCCCGCGTCCCCGGCCGGTGCCTCGGGGTGGGGTGCTTCTCCGCCTATGGGGTGGTAGGGGCTCCGGCGGTCAGGGGGTGTGAGCGGATGTGCTCGGGGTGGCCTGCCGGGTCGCCGGGGTCTTCGGCGTGGCCGGTGCGGTACTCGTCGGCGTGGGGCCGACGTCCCCGTCGCTCCCGTCCCTGAGCAGTGCCGCCGCGGACACCCCGGCTCCCGCCATCGCCGCGACCAGCAGCGCCGCGATGAGGACGCGTCGCGCGGGCTGCCGGAGGAAGGGTTCCTCCGGCCGGTGCGGACCTCGCGGATGCGCCGGCGGCCCGGGCGGTCGCCGGACGGCCGGATCCTGCGGTCGCTTCCGCGGTGCGGCCCCCACCGTCGGCGCGTACCCGGGCGGCGGCATCGGCGGCATACGGCCCGTGTCACGGAAGGCCCGGAGCATCCGCTCCGCCCGGGCCGCGTCCAGCCGCCGGTCCGGATCGCGCTCCAGCAGACCGCGCACGACGGGCAGGAGCGGTCCGGCCTGGGCGGGCGGCTGGATGTCGCCCACGACGACCGCGTGCAGGATGCCGCCCAGCGAGTCGCGGTGGAACGGCGACTCCCCGCTGAGGGCCGCGCACAGCAGCGCGCCCAGCGACCACAGGTCGGACTCGGGCCCGGTCCTGAGCCCGGACATCCGCTCGGGCGCGGTGTACTCGGGCGAGCCGACGAAGGCTCCGTTCTCGGTGAGCGTGGGGGTGCCCGCGACCTGGGCGATGCCGAAGTCGGTGAGGACGACGCGGTCGGTGCCGGTCTCCAGCAGGACGTTGTCGGGCTTGAGGTCGCGGTGCAGCACCCCGGCCGCGTGCGCGGCGCCCAGCGCGCCGAGCAGGGCGATGCCGATGCGGGCCGCTTCGGCGGCGTCGAGCGGGCCCTGGTGGGCGAGCCGGTCGGCGAGCGAACCGCCCTCGATCAACTCCATGACGATGTAGGGCCGTTCACCGTCCTCGACGACATCATGGACGACGATGATGTGCGGGTGGCTCAGCTGGGCGACGGCCCGGGCCTCGCGCAGCGAGCGGTCACGCTGCCGGCGCGCCTGCGCCGCGGAGAGCGTCTCGTCGTAGGGGAGCTCCTTGACGGCCACGCTTCGGCCGAGGAGCTGGTCGGTCGCCCGCCAGACCACTGCCATGCCACCACGACCGAGCCTTGCCTCCAGGCGATAGCGCCCCGCGACCACACGGAAGTCGGCTCCCTCGGTCCCCATGCGCCCCATCATCCCGCAGACGGCGACGAGGCCCGCGAAATCCGGTCGCCGCCCGGCACGGCGGTGTGCCTACCGGGGCTGTTGCCACCCCTGCAGTACCCACTTGAACTGCTTGCTCGTCCTCGCCCAGTCCTCTTCCGGCGAGGACATGTAGATCGCGTACTCGACGCCGTCCCGGGAGAAATACGTCTCCTCGATGGCGTGGCGCGGCCCGGCGACGTAGGGCGGGTCCTTGGCCAGCGCGGTCCAGGTGTACTCCCACAGCGAGCCCTTGCGGTCCCGGTAGGTGTTGTCCTCCATGGTCACGCGCTTGTAGTCGACCAGCCTCCGGACCTGCTGTTCGAGGTCCTCCTGGTGGGACCTGGCGTCGGCGAAGTCCGGTGACGTGTCGATGGCGATGCGGACGAAGTGCCGGCCGCCGTCCGGCGAGTAGTCGATCTGCCTGAGCTCGCCCTGCGGGCCGAAGGGCTTTCGCTTCCAGCCCTTGGGCAGGTAGAGGCTGAACCCCACGGGATCCTCGTAGCGGGTCCAGCTGTCCGGAACCGATCCGCCGGCCGCCTGCGTGCTCGTGGACGTCGTCGAGCCGGTTCCGCCGTCCTGCGACGCTCCGTTCCACTGCTGGAGCACCACGGCCGTGCCTCCGCCGATGATGGCCGCGAGCGCGACCACCAGGGCGAGGGTGCGCAGCCGGCGGCGCCTGCCCGAGCCGGCCGGCTGCGGCCCTGGCGCCGTCGGGCCCACCACGGTGGGGCCGTAGGGCGCAGTACCGGCCGTGGACGTCCCGGCGGACGGGTTGCCGGCCAGGGGCGGGAGCGGCGTCCCGGTGTGCGATCCCGAGCCGGTGCCGATCGGGCCGGTGCCCGGCGTACCGGTGGCCGTGCCGCCGGTGGCCGTCCCCGTGCCCGTCCGGCTGTGGTGGTCCCGGTACGGCGTCGTCCCCGCGTACTGCGTCGGCACGTACGCCTGCGCCCCGTTCGGCCGCCGGCCCTCCGCCGCCTCGGCGAGCATGTGCTCGGCCTCGGGCACGTCGGGCCGGTTGGCCGGGTCCTTGCGCAGCAGGGCGGTGATGACCGGGGCGAGCGGACCGGCGTGCCGGAGCTCGGCGGCCTCCTCCTCGACCACGGCCTGCATGGTGGTCAGCGGTGTGGTGCGGCGGAAGGGCGACCGGCCCTCCACGGCCGTGTAGAGCGTCGCGCCGAGTGCCCAGAGGTCGGAGGAGGGGCCGGGGTCCTGGCCGCGCACCCGCTCGGGCGCCAGGTAGTCGACCGAGCCCACGACCTCTCCGGTGCGTGTGATGGTCGTGTCGCCCTCGATCTGGGCGATGCCGAAGTCCGTGAGCAGCACGCGCCGGTCGCTGCCGAGCAGGACGTTGCCCGGCTTGATGTCGCGGTGCAGGACGCCCGCGGTGTGCGCGGCGCGCAGGGCGCGCAGCACCCACAGGCCGATGCGCGCCGCCTCGCGCGGCTCGACGCGCCCCTCCTCCTTGACCGCGTCGGCCAGGGAGCGGCCCTCGACCAGCTCCATCACGATCCAGGGGCGGCCGTCGTGCTCCAGCACGTCGTGCACCGTGACGACCGCGGAGTGGTTGATCCGCGCGGCTGCCCTGGCCTCCGCCCGGGTGCGCGCCAGCAGGATCGCCTGCTCGCTCTCGGAGACGTACAGGGCGGCGGTCAACTCCTTGATGGCGACCGACCGGTGCAGCACCTCGTCATGAGCACGCCAGACCCGGCCCATGCCACCACTGCCGATGGATTCGGCCAGCCGGTAGCGGCCCGCGACGAGCAGGCCCTGCATCTGATTCACGTTGCCCCGCAATGGTCTTGACAGGGTCAGCGTAAGGACCCGCCCTCACCCAGGGAACAAGCGGGGTACCACGGTGACCGCACTGTGACGGTTGTCGCCTGCCGGGACAGGAGGCAACCAGAGCGTGAACTGCGGCGTACAGGCGGCGCGCCGGCCGCTCACTTCGTCGCCTTGTACGTCGCCGCCGCCTGCTCGTAGAGCCGGGTCACCTCGTCCCGGTCCGACTCCGGGCCGCGCACCTGGACGACGTGGTAGCGCCCCTCGACCAGCATCGCGAGGTTGCGGACGTACAGCTCGCCCCCGTCGCCGCCGGTCCAGGTGAACTGCCCCTCGGCCATGGTCCGTCCGCCCACCTCGATCGTCTTCAGCCCGGTGGAGGTGGCCCAGCTGGAGTCGCGGTACGGCTGCAACTCCGGCTCCCTCTCCCGCTGGTAGGCCATCGGATCACGGCCGTGCTCCGACGCGCTGTCCCGGCCCGGTACGACGATGAGGTCGAAATCGCCCTTGGAGTAGACGACCTGGCCGCTGCCGGCCCGCGCGGCGCGGTCCCAGCCCTTGGCGACGGCGACCTGGAAGCCCGCCGGGTCCTTGCGCAGGGTGAATCCGTCGCCGGCGTCGGGCCCGGTGGTCTGCGTCTCGGTGGTGCCGGCCGACGACGAGGGGCTCTTGTCCGGCTCGGGCGAGGTCTGCTCGGGCCGCGGCTCGCTGCTGGCGTCCGGCTCGGGCGCCCGGCTCACCTCACCGGCGGCACCGGTACGGTCCGTGCCGTCCGTGCCCCCGGTGTCCGACTTGGGCATGAAGAGCATGGCGTAGGCGATCGCCACGGCCATGGCGAGCAGGACCAGCAGGAGCAGGGTGCGGCCGAGGCGACGCGGCGAACCCGACTCCTTCCTGGCCCGCTTGTGCCGCCCGTGGTGCGCGGGCAGCCCCGCCTTCCGCCGCCGCACCAGCTCACCACGCCGCCGTACGACGGGCAGCCGGCCGGCGTCCACGGGCGGCGCCGCGACGACGTGCATCCCGGCCTCCGGCTCGGGCGCCGAGCGCACCAGCGAGCGCAGCCAGCCCCGCACCTCCTCGAAGTCGAGGCGCTCGGTGGGATCCTGGCGCAGCAGCGACTCCACGACCGGCCGCAGTGGCCCGCACTCCTCGGCGTAGGCGGGCGGCTCCGCGCACACCATCTGCACCAGCTCGGCCGTCGACTCCTCCGGGTACGGCGCGTGCCCTTGTACGGCCCGGAAGAGCAGCGCGCCGAGCGCCCACAGGTCGGTCGCGGGGCCGATCGGCGCCGCCAACTGCCAGTTCTCGTGGACGGGTCCGGCCTGCTCCGGTGCCCAGCGCTCGGTCACCGGCCCGACCACGGCCATCCGCGCCTGCCGCGCCCGTTCGGCCGCCAGCGCCGTGGCCGGGCCGCGCCGGGCGGCGGGCGTGTCGGCGACCAGGTCGTCCCACCGGGTGGACTCGCCCTGGGCGGCGGTGTCGGGGGCCGGCGGGAGCGCCGCCTGCTCCCCGCTCCTCGGCTCCGGCGCGCCACGGGGCGCCGCGCCGTGCCATGCGGTCGTCCGCGGACCGCCGCCCACACCGTAGGGGTCGGCGATCGGCCCCGGCGGTACGGCTCCGGGGGCCGTGCCCTGGCCGGGGATGTACGGCGACGGTGACGATCCGTTGCCGTGCGGCGCGGCGTCGCCGTCCGGGGCGGTCCGGGCCCCGGGCAGCGCCGCCCGCCCGCCCTGCTGAACCTCCTGCACCCGTGCGGCGGCCCGGGCACCCGCCCGGTAGGCCGCGATCGCCCCGGCACGCGCCGCCCGCGGATCCCCGCTGCCCGCCACCGGCCCGCGCGCGGGCACCACCCGGCCACCGCCCGCGGCGTCACCCCCTGCCGAGGGCAGCCCTCTGGCCTCCCGGGCCTCTATGGCAGCGCGCCGCGCTGCCTCGGGATCACTCGTGCCACCGACTGCGTGAACCGGTCCGGCACCGCCGCCCTCCTGCCCCGGCCCCGGCCCGGTCTCCTCGAAGGCCGGTTCCGGAACCGGGTCGTACCCGCACAGGGCCTCCTCGGCAGCGCCCACCGCCAGCCCGGTCAGCATCACCCGGCCGTCGTCGCAGACGAGCACCGTCCGCGCGGTGATGTTCCGGTGCACCCAGCCGTGCGCATGCAGCACCCGAAGGGCCATCAGCACGTCGGAGGCCACCTCGGCCGCCCGGTAGGGCGTCAGCGGCTTCTCGGCGAGCAGCGCCGCCAGCGGGCGCGCGGCCACCAGTTCACTGACGATCCAGAGCGAGCCGCCTTCGGCGAAGACGTCGAAGACCTGGTCGAGCCGGGGATGGTCGGGAATGGCCGCGGCGGCCTGCGCCGCCTCCACCGCGCGCCGCACCACCGGGTCCGCGGGCCGCCGGGTGCCACCGCGCGCCCCGGACCGCCGCGCGCCGCCGTCCCTGGCCGTGAAACCGTCGGGCAGCCCCTCCGCGTCGAGCACCTCGGCCTCGACCACCTCGGGCAACGGGACCTGCCGGACCAGGACTTCCTGTCCGCTGTAGGTGTCGAAGGCCCGGGTCTCGGTGAGTTCGTACTCATCGGACGGCGGCAGCGGCAGGCGGTAGCGGTCGGCCAGCACCCGACCCGCGTAGTCGTCCACGTTGCCTCCCCCGGCAGCCCGGTCGGTCACATCCGTTCGCCCCACGGTCCGCTCCGACTGCGCACGGTCCGCAAATATTTACGATACGTGCCGCAGGCAACCCGCAATGCGGGGATGCCAGATCTCACTCCCCAAACCCCGGGAGCCTCATGCTCAGGACTTGGGTTCGAAGGTCTTCGTCAGGGTCCGCCACGTCTCCTTGCGCAGCGCGCCGTCCCAGTCGGACGCCTTCGCCGTGTACATCAGCGCGTACCCCTGCCGGTCGTCGACCACGAAACCCCGGTCGATCGTCCGGTACTTGGTACCTCCGTCGGTGTAGGTGAACTCCCAGTCGGCCGTGTTCCAGCCGCGGTAGTCCACCTTCTCTATGCGGATCTTCTTGTACTGCGCGCGCACCATGTAGCGTTCCTGGTTCTTCCAGTCCGCCACCGGGTCGCCCTTGGGCGTGGACGTCCAGGCGATGAGCAGCTTCTGCCCGCCGGGCCCGGTGAAGCGGTCGCCCGCCGCGCCCGTCGACTGGTACTTCCAGCCCTTCGGCAGACCGATCGAGTACCCCTGGTCTCCCTGGTGAGTCGACTCCGCTGCGGTGCCCTTACCGCCGGGGCCGTGCTCGTCCGACGAGCCGCTCGCCTGGCCGTCCGGCTTGCTGTTCGAAGCGGCTCCGGACGGCGCCTCCTCGGCCTCCGTGCCGTCCGTGCCCGTGCCGTCGCTCTCGTCGCCCTTGGTGTCCGCGCTGCTCGACGCCGCCGTGGCGACGGTCTTGCCGCCGCCCTTGCCGGAGGCCCCCTTCGAGCCCTCGTCGTCCCCGCTGAACACGATGGTGAGCACGGTGCCGATCACGGCAAGCACCACGACCACCGCGATGATCAACAAGGTCCGCCGCGGCACCACGTCGGTGAGCGGCGCCCGGGGCACCGGCCTCGGCGGCAGGTCCGGCGGCGGCACCACGGGCCATCCCGAACTCCGCCCTCCGGAGGCCGTCTTCGACTCCGGCGCACTCCGCTCACCGGCGCCCGCGCCCGAGCCCGACTGCGCCACGGGCGCACCCGCGGCCCCGGCCCGCCCCGCGCCGCTGTCCGACGCGGAGGAGGCCGTACCCGCCGCCTTCGCGGCAGCGGCCTCGTCGGCACCGGATTCGGCCGAAGCCGACTTGGCGGAAGCCGCCGCTGCTCCCGCGGCTGCGGATCCCGCCGCGGCCTTGCGCACGGAACGCAGTGCTCCGCGCAGCCGCTCCCCGGCCTCCTCGCCGCGCTTGCCCGCCGACCCCGCCGAACTCCCCTTGCGCGAGGACCGGTCCGGCTGCGCGGGCAGCGGCACGACCTTCGTCGCGTCCATCGGCTCCGGCTCGGCCGCCACGGGCGCGTGCAGCACCGAGTTCAGCATCGCCCGGGCGCCCGCGTCGTCGAGCCGCTGCGCGGGATCCTTGGTGAGCAGTCCGTGGATGACGTCCTTCAGCGGACCGGCGTTCTTCGGCTCCTCCAGCGGCTCGGTCATCACGGCCGTGAGAGTCGCTATGGCCGACCCCTTGTCGTACGGCGGCGCGCCCTCCACCGCCGCGTACAGCAGCCCGCCGAGCGACCACAGGTCGGCCGCCGGGCCCGGCTTGTGCCCGCGCGCCCGCTCCGGGGAGATGTAGGAGGGTGCGCCGACCAGCATGCCGGTCGAGGTGATGGAGGGGTCGCCCTCGACCTGGGCGATGCCGAAGTCGGTGAGCACGACCCGGCCGTCCTCCGCGATCAGCACGTTCGACGGCTTCACGTCGCGGTGCAGGATGCCCTCGCGGTGGGCGGACCGCAGCACGTCGAGGACGGCCAGTCCGACCTCCGCGGCTCGCTTCGGCTCGAGGAGGCCGTCCTCCCGGATGACCTCGGCGAGCGACTTGCCCTCGACGAGTTCCATGACGATCCAGGGCCGGTCGTCCTCCTGGACCACGTCGAAGACCGTCACGGCGCTGTTGTTGCGGATCCGCGCGATCGCCTTGGCCTCGCGCAGCGTCCGCGTGATCAGCCGCCGCTTCTCCTCCTGGTCGATGTTCGACGGGAACCGCAGCTCCTTGACGGCGACCGTCCGCCCGAGCGTCTCGTCCTCGGCACGCCACACCGTGCCCATGCCGCCGCGGCCGAGCACCTTGCCCAGCCGGTAGCGCCCCGCGAGGAGACGCTCCTTGTTGTCCTGACGAGTGTCCTGACGAGATGTGCCCGCCCGCTCCGCCTCCGACATGCGTCCCCTCATACAACCCGCCCTGACAGAGCCTCCATTGTCTCTCACCCGACAAGTGCCCGGCGCCCAGGGGCCCCCTGGCGGACACCGGCGGCCCCACCCCCCGGCAACCCGGGTGCGGCAGGCCCCCCGCCGCCTTGCATGATGGGCTCTGACCAGGGAGGAGCCCGTATGCCGCCCATTCGGACATTGCTGGCCCTGCCGGTGGCCGCCGCCCTGTTCGGTCTGCCCCCGGCCGACTCGTCGGCCCTCTCGATGCCGCCCACGGACGCGGTGCTGCCCCTGCTGGTGACCCAGGGCAGGGCCCCGGCCGCGGCCCTGCTGGCCCAGGAGGGCACCACCGCCCGCTATGCCGCCGCCGGTTCGGGAATCGCCCGGTCGGACCACTTCCGCGCCGGAAGCGTCACGAAGACGTTCATCGCGACGGTCGTGCTGCAACTGGCGGCCGAGCACCGGTTGTCACTGTCCGACACCGTGGAGCAGCACCTGCCCGGCCTGGTGCGGGGAGCCGGCAACGACGGCCGCGCGCTGACCCTGCGCTCCCTGCTCACCCACACCAGCGGCCTGCGTGACTTCACCAAGGACACCGACGGGACCGCGCCCGTCACACCTCGTCAGGCCCTGAACCTGGCTCTCACCCACTCTCCGGCCGAACGCGGCCGCTTCTCCTACTCGAACACCAACTACGTCCTGCTCGGCCTGGTCATCCAGCAGGTCACCGGCCACTCGTACGCCACCGAGGCCGAGCGCCGCATCCTCACTCCCCTGCGTCTGACGGGCACCTCCTTCCCCGGATCCCGCTCTTCGCTGCCCTCACCGCACGGCCGCGCCTACGCCGCGGACGGAACCGACGTCACCGAACTCGACCCCCGGGCGGCCGGAGCCGCGGGCGAGTTGGTGACCACGCTCGCCGACCTCGACCGCTTCTACGGAGCCCTGCTCGGTGGCCGGCTGCTGCCCCCGGACCGGATGCGCGAGATGCTCGACACCCGTGCCGCACACGGCGCGTACGGCATGGGGCTCTTCCCCGAGAAGCTTCCGTGCGGCACGACGGTGTGGGGACACAACGGGCACATATCCGGCAGCTACGTGCGCACAGCGGCCACCGTCGACGGCCGGCGTGTCCTCACCTTCCGCGTGAACACGGACGCGATTGCCGACCCCGGCCTCGAACCCGCGGTGCTCGCGGCCGAGTTCTGCCCCCGCACCTCGTAGAACGACCGGGTTCCGAACGAAGATCCCGATTCCCGACACTCGTTCGGGTGACGTCCGTCAGGCTTGGCGGACCTGGCCGACCCGGCCGGCCCAGCGGGGTTTTGGCAGACAGGGCCTCACCCGGCACAAGCCCACCTCTCCCCCCGACCGGCCGGGCCGCACCCGGCACAACCCGGCGACACCCGCGGCATCACAACGGCACGATGTCCGGCGCCCCCAACCGCGCCGCGTCCGCCGTGAGGTCGTCCGGCTGGCGCTGCGACTCCCGCTCGGCCTCCACCCGCTTCTGGTAGTGCTCGACCTCGCGCTCGATCTGGCCCTTGTCCCAGCCGAGCACGGGTGCCATCAGCTCGGCGGCGTCACGTGCGCTGCGGGCGCCCCGGTCGAAGGTCTCGATCGAGATGCGCGTCCGCCGGGTCAGCACGTCGTCCAGATGCCGCGCCCCCTCGTGGGAGGCCGCGTACACGATCTCGGCGCGCAGATAGTCGTCGGCCGCGGCCAGGGGCTCGCCCAGCGACGGGTCCTCGGCGATGAGCTGGAGGAGCTCCTCGGTCATCGTCCCGTAGCGGTTCAGCAGGTGCTCGACCCGCACCACGTGCAGTCCGGTCCGGGCGGCGATCCGGGCCCGCGCGTTCCACAGCGCCCTGTAACCCTCGGCGCCCAGAAGCGGCACGTCCTCCGTGACGCAGTCGGCAACGCGCATGTCGAGCCCGTGCACCGCCGCGTCCACCGCGTCCTTCGCCATGACCCGGTACGTCGTGTACTTGCCACCCGCCACGACGACCAGCCCCGGCACCGGATGCGCCACGGTGTGCTCGCGCGACAGCTTGCTGGTGGCGTCCGACTCACCCGCGAGCAGCGGCCGCAGCCCCGCGTACACGCCCTGGACGTCGTCCCTGGTGAGCGGCACCGCCAGCACCGAGTTCACATGCTCCAGCAGGTAGTCGATGTCCGCGCTGGACGCGGCCGGGTGGGCCTTGTCGAGGTCCCATTCGGTGTCCGTGGTGCCGACGATCCAGTGCCGGCCCCAGGGGATCACGAACAGCACGGACTTCTCCGTGCGCAGGATCAGCCCGGTCGTGGAGTGGATCCGGTCGCGCGGCACGACCAGGTGGATGCCCTTGGACGCCCGGACGTGGAACTGGCCCCGCTCCCCGACCATCGCCTGGGTGTCGTCCGTCCACACGCCGGTGGCGTTGACGACCTGCTTGGCCCGGATCTCGTACTCGCCGCCCCCTTCGACGTCCTGCACCTTCGCGCCGACGACCCGCTCGCCCTCGCGCAGGAAGCTCGTCACCCGCGCGCGGTTCGCGGCCTTCGCGCCGTAGGCCACGGCCGTACGCACCAGGTTCGTCACGTACCGGGCGTCGTCCATCTGGGCGTCGTAGTACTGCAGCGCACCGACCAGCGCGTCCTTCTTCAAACAGGGGGCCACGCGCAGGGCGTGAGAGCGCGTCAGGTGGCGGTGCATCGGCAGGCCCCGGCCGTGCCCCCGGGCCATGGACATGGCGTCGTACATGGCGACGCCCGAACCGGCGTAGAGCCGCTCCCAGCCCTTGTGCTGCAAGGGGTACAGGAACGGCACGGGCTTCACCAGGTGCGGAGCGAGCCGCTCCAGCAGCAGGCCGCGTTCCTTCAGGGCCTCGCGGACGAGCGCGAAGTCGAGCATCTCCAGATAGCGCAGGCCGCCATGGATGAGCTTGCTGGACCGGCTGGAGGTGCCGGAAGCCCAGTCACGCGCCTCGACCAGACCTGTGGACAGGCCCCGGGTCACCGCGTCGAGTGCGGTGCCCGCACCCACCACGCCTGCACCGACGACCAGCACGTCCAACTCGCGCTCGGCCATAGATGCGAGTGACTCGGCTCGCTGCGCCGGTCCGAGTGTCGCTGTCCTCACCGCTGCCTCCCGCTCATCGGTCGCGCCGGCCGCACCCGTCGGATGCGGCCCCGTCCGTATCCCCCTGCCCAGATTCTGACCGGGTTGCCCGACTTCAGCCACCACGGGCCCGGAGCCTGTGGACAACGCTCACGGAACACTCACCGAAACTCGGCCGGACAATCCCGCATATCGGTCATATTTACTCCTAGTCTGACATTGCGCTCGCCCGTCCTGTCCACAGGGCTTGCGCACCTGTCCCACTTCGGCTATCGGGAAGGACGGCCGCCATGCCCGCAGATCTCGCCGTCATCGGACTCGGCACGTACGGCCTGCCCCTGGCCCAGGCCGCCGTCGCCGCCGGCATTTCCACCATCGGCTACCGGACCGGACCCGAGGCGGGCTCACTCAGCCCCGCCGAACTGCGCCGGATGCTCTCGGGGGGCTTCCGGCCGACCACCGACCCGGTCGAGCTCGGCCGGGTGCGCACCGCGGTCATCTGCGCGCCGACCCCGCCCGGAGCGGACGGCGGGATGGACCTGAGCCAGCTGGAAGCGGCCGCCCGCACCCTGGCCGGCCGCCTGCGCCCGCACACCACGGTGATCCTGGAGTCACCGGTGTACCCCGGGACGACGGAGAAAATCCTGCGTCCGCTCCTCGAAGAGGGCTCCGGTCTGCGCGCGGGCCGCGACTTCCACCTCGCGTACTCCCCCAGCCGCGTCGACCCCGGCAACCGTGACGTCACGCCGGCCACCACCCCCAAGGTCATCGGCGGCCTCACCCCGGCCTGCACCGAGTCGGCCGCGGCGTTCTACGGGCGGCTGACGGACAGGGTCGTACGCGCGCGCGGACTGCGCGAGGCGGAGACGGTGCAGCTGCTGGAGACGAACTACCGGCACGTGAACATCGCCCTCGTGAACGAGATGGCCGTCCTCTGCAACGACCTGGGCGTCGACCTCTGGGACGTCGTCCGCTGCGCGGAGACCAAGCCGTTCGGCTTCCAGGCGTTCCGCCCGGGCCCCGGCGTCGGCGGCCACTCGGTCCCCCAGGACCTGACCGCCCCCGGCGGCCGCGGACTGCGCATGGTGGAACTGGCCCGGCAGGTCAACGACCGCATGCCCGGGTACGTCGTCCAGCGCGCCGCCACGCTCCTCAACGAACACGGCAAGTCGGCCCGGGGGGCGCGCGTGCTCCTCCTCGGCGTCACCTACAAGCCCGACCTCGCCGACCTCCAGGGCACCCCGGCCCGGGAGATCGTCCTGCGCCTGAGGGAACTGGGCGCGACGGTCAGCTACCACGACCCGTACGTCCCGGCCTGGAGCGTCCACGACCATCCGATCCCACGTGCGGACTCCCTCTACGAGGCAGCAGCCGACGCGGACCTGACCATCCTCCTCCAGCAGCACCGCACGTACGACCTCCAGGGCTTGTCGGTGAAGGCCCAGCTGCTGCTGGACACGCGGGGGGCGGCGCCGATGGGGGCGGCGCATCGGTTGTGAAGGGGGGGCGCGCGGGGTGCGTGAGCCCAGGCAACTGGTGGCATGAGGCACGCGGCGCGGGTACCTTACGGACACAGGCGGAGCCCACCGCAGCGGTCACTGCGGCAGGCTCCTGGATGGATCACGGAGTGTCCGCCCCTAGTCTTCGTGGGGGCGGCCGCTCACCATCCGAAAATCCGGCACTGCACCGTCCGAAGACGGAGTCGGTCCCAGCGGGTGGGCTTGCGGTGACGTCCCATGGGCGCCCCCTTCCACGACGCCGCCCATTGACCCGGTAGGCGGCACGTCGGAATTCGAGCCGGGCCCCGAGGGCGGGGTCCGGACCGTGTCCTTGGAAGGGGGCACCCAGAAGAACCTGGGCGCCGATCACGGACACTAGCCCCTCGAAACCCCCCTCTACGGGTCGAAACGGCCCGAAGGCACATGCGCCCCCACCGCCAACACGCGCCCCGTCACAGCCACTTGGGCATGCAAAAGGCCCGGCCACTCCCCCGAGTGACCAGGCCCTTTTCAGCCAGGACGGACTACCGCCGGTGCTGCGAGTCCGCCACCGTCACCTCGACGCGCTGGAACTCCTTGAGCTCGCTGTAGCCGGTCGTGGACATGGCGCGGCGCAGGGCGCCGAAGAGGTTCATGGAGCCGTCGGGGGTGTGGGACGGGCCCGTGAGGATCTCCTCCAGGGTGCCGACCGTGCCGAGGGCGACCTTCTTGCCGCGCGGCAACTCCTCGTTCACGGCCTCCATGCCCCAGTGGTGGCCCTTGCCCGGGCCGTCGGTCGCACGGGCCAGCGGGGAGCCCATCATCACCGAGTCCGCGCCGCAGGCGATCGCCTTGGGCAGGTCGCCGGACCAGCCGACACCGCCGTCCGCGATCACGTGCACGTACCGGCCGCCCGACTCGTCCATGTAGTCGCGGCGCGCCGCGGCCACGTCGGCGACCGCCGTCGCCATGGGGACCTGGATGCCGAGCACGTTGCGCGTGGTGTGCGCGGCGCCGCCGCCGAAGCCGACCAGCACACCGGCCGCGCCGGTGCGCATCAGGTGCAGGGCCGCCGTGTACGTGGCGCAGCCGCCGACGATCACCGGGACGTCCAGCTCGTAGATGAACTGCTTCAGGTTCAGCGGCTCGTGAGCGCCGGAGACGTGCTCCGCCGAGACCGTCGTGCCGCGGATGACGAAGATGTCCACGCCCGCGTCCACGACCGCCTTGGAGAACTGGGCGGTGCGCTGCGGGGAGAGCGCGGCGGCGGTGACGACGCCGGAGTCGCGCACCTCCTTGATGCGCTGCCCGATCAGCTCCTCCTTGATGGGAGCCGCGTAGATCTCCTGCAGACGGCGCGTCGCGGTCTCCGCGTCGAGACCGGTGATCTCGTCGAGCAGCGGCTGCGGGTCCTCGTAGCGCGTCCACAGGCCTTCGAGGTTCAGCACGCCGAGGCCGCCGAGCTCGCCGATGCGGATCGCCGTGGCCGGGGAGACGACCGAGTCCATGGGGGCGGCCAGGAAGGGCAGCTCGAACCGGTAGGCGTCGATCTGCCAGGCGATCGAGACCTCCTTCGGGTCCCGCGTACGGCGGCTGGGGACGACGGCGATGTCGTCGAAGGCGTACGCCCGGCGGCCGCGCTTGCCGCGCCCGATCTCGATCTCAGTCACGTCTGTGGCCTTTCCCTGATGCGTTGCAGCGTCTTCCAGTATCGCCGACGGGCACGACGAGGGCGGCCCCGGATGCCCCGGGGCCGCCCTCGGAAGGCCGGGCCGCTACTTGCTGCGGCTGTAGTTCGGTGCCTCGACCGTCATCTGGATGTCGTGCGGGTGGCTCTCCTTGAGGCCCGCGGAGGTGATCCGGACGAAGCGGCCCTTGGTCTCCATCTCCTCGATGGAGGCGGCGCCCACGTAGCCCATCGTCTGGCGCAGACCGCCGACGAGCTGGTGCAGCACGTTGGCCAGCGGGCCGCGGTAGGGCACCTGGCCCTCGATGCCCTCGGGCACGAGCTTGTCGTCGGAGCCGACCTCGGCCTGGAAGTAGCGGTCCTTGGAGTACGACCTGGCCTGGCCGCGGGACTGCATCGCGCCGAGCGAGCCCATGCCGCGGTACGACTTGAACTGCTTGCCGTTGATGAACTGCAGCTCGCCCGGGGACTCCTCACAACCGGCGAGGAGGCTGCCCAGCATCACCGTGTCGGCGCCCGCGGCCAGCGCCTTGCCGATGTCGCCGGAGTACTGCAGACCACCGTCACCGATCAGCGGGATGCCGGCCGGACGGGCCGCGAGGGACGCCTCGTAGATGGCGGTGACCTGCGGGACGCCGATGCCGGCGACCACGCGGGTGGTGCAGATCGAGCCGGGGCCCACGCCCACCTTGATGCCGTCGACACCGGCGTCGATCAGCGCCTGCGCGCCGTCACGCGTGGCGACGTTGCCGCCGATCACGTCGACGCCGACGCTCGACTTGATCTTCGCCATCCAGCTGAGGGCGTTGCTGTTGTGGCCGTGCGAGGTGTCGACGACCAGGAAGTCCACACCGGCACCGGCGAGCGCCTGGGCACGCTCCAGGGCCTCGGGGCTGGCACCCACGGCCGCACCGACGAGCAGCCGGCCCTCGGCGTCCTTCGCCGCGTTGGGGTACTGCTCGGCCTTGACGAAGTCCTTGACCGTGATCAGGCCCTTGAGGACACCCGCGTCGTCGACCAGCGGCAGCTTCTCGATCTTGTGGCGGCGCAGCAGCTCCATGGCGTCCGCACCGGAGATGCCGACTTTCCCGGTGACCAGCGGCATCGGGGTCATGACCTCGCGCACCTGGCGCGTGCGGTCCGACTCGAAGGCCATGTCGCGGTTGGTGACGATGCCGAGCAGCTTCTTGTTGCCGTCGGTGACCGGGACGCCGCTGATGCGGAACTTGGCGCACAGGGCGTCGGCCTCGGCCAGCGTGGCGTCGGGGTGGACCGTGATCGGGTCGGTGACCATGCCGGACTCGGACCGCTTGACCAGATCGACCTGGTTGACCTGGTCCTCGACGGAGAGGTTGCGGTGCAGCACGCCGACGCCGCCCTGGCGGGCCATCGCGATCGCCATGCGCGACTCGGTCACCTTGTCCATCGCCGCGGAGAGCAGCGGGATGTTCACCCGGACGTTGCGGGAGATGCGGGACGAGGTGTCGACCGCGTTGGGGAGCACCTCGGATGCACCCGGCAGCAGCAGCACGTCGTCGTAGGTCAGCCCGAGTGTCGCGAATTTTCCGGGCACTCCGTCGACGTTGGCAGTCATGACACCTTCCCCAAATGGCCTTGATCGGTGCGGATGTCCATGCTAACGGGAAGCGCGGCTGTCTCATTCCACGGTTCCGGTCGGCTCCGGGCTTCGTATGTTCGTACGGAAGCGGCGCACCGCCTGTTCAACTGAGGGTCTGTTCCTGCGGGACTACTGCTCGGCCAGCGCACGCAGCCGGCTGAGCGCCCTGTGCTGAGCGACCCGGACCGCGCCGGGTGACATTCCCAACATCTGGCCGGTCTCCTCGGCCGTGAGCCCCACCGCGATGCGCAGCAGCAGCAGTTCCCGCTGGTTCTCGGGGAGGTTGGCCAGGAGTTTCTTGGCCCATTCCGCGTCGCTGCTGAGCAGGGCGCGCTCCTCCGGGCCCAGGGAGTCGTCCGGGCGCTCGGGCATCTCGTCGGAGGGGACGGCCGTCGAGCCGGGGTGGCGCATCGCCGCGCGCTGCAGGTCGGCGACCTTGTGGGCGGCGATGGCGAAGACGAACGCCTCGAAGGGGCGGCCGGTGTCCCGGTAGCGGGGCAGCGCGAGGAGCACCGCCACGCAGACCTCCTGCGCGAGATCCTCCACGAAGTGCCGGGCGTCGCCGGGGAGACGGGACAGACGGGTGCGGCAGTAGCGCAGGGCCAGGGGGTGGACATGGGCGAGCAGGTCGTGCGTCGCCTGCTCGTCCCCGTCGACGGCGCGGTGGACGAGCGCCCCGATCGGGCCCTGGGCAGGGGCCGCCTCGTCGTCGCGCATCGGTCCATGGTGCCTTGCGGCCGCCGGGTCCGCGGCACCGCGCCCGTTGTTGTGCACCGAAGCGTTATGAGCAGGTGCGCCGGCACTCATCCCCTGCGCCCTCCCCTTCCGCTCGACCGACTCGTCCCCGAGGAACTCCACACCCTCAAGGATGCGGCATCCGCGGCGAAACGAGCAGCGGGCACCCTGCGGGCACCCGGCCCACCCGCGCCCACCTGGCGTTCCGTGCTCTCACCACGATCGCTGGGGCCTGCCGTTCGGATCATTGTGGGGACGCGGACCCTCGCCTGCGCCCTGCCGGGCTCTCGACCTCGCCCGGGCAGGGGAAGGCCCCCGCCGGCGCTGTCGTCGGCCGCCGGGTCCGGTCCACGCGTGTGCGGCTCGCGCGGGGGCATCCACGTGCCCCCGCTCCCCAGCCACGGCCGGAGGCCGCGCGGCGTCGAAGCCGGCCCGATCCGAAGGACAGGCCCTAGCGCACCAGACCCCACCGGAAGCCGAGCGCAACGGCGTGGGCCCGGTCCGAGGCGCCGAGCTTCTTGAACAGGCGCCGGGCGTGCGTCTTGACGGTGTCCTCGGAGAGGAAGAGCTCGCGGCCGATCTCGGCGTTCGAGCGGCCGTGGCTCATGCCTTCGAGGACCTGGATCTCACGCGCGGTGAGCGTGGGCGCCGCGCCCATCTCGGCCGAGCGCAGCCGTCGCGGGGCGAGCCGCCAGGTCGGGTCGGCCAGGGCCTGGGTCACCGTCGCGCGCAGTTCAGCGCGGGAGGCGTCCTTGTGCAGGTAGCCGCGGGCACCGGCGGCGACCGCGAGGGCCACGCCGTCCAGGTCCTCGGCGACGGTGAGCATGATGATGCGCGCACCGGGGTCGGCGGACAGCAGCCGTCGGACCGTCTCGACGCCGCCCAGTCCGGGCATGCGTACGTCCATCAGAATCAGGTCCGAGCGGTCGGCCCCCCAGCGGCGGAGGACCTCCTCACCGTTGGCCGCCGTCGTCACGCGCTCTACACCGGGCACGGTCGCCACCGCACGACGGAGCGCCTCTCGGGCAAGCGGGGAGTCGTCGCAGACGAGGACGGAAGTCATGACCGCCCTCCGCAGCTGATGCACGTCACCTTGAGCCTCCAGGCTGGTACGAAATCGTCACCTGTGCGGTCGACCGTCTCGGACGCACGCCCGAGCACTTGTTCCTTCAACCGCCTCGCACTCTCAACGACGGTCACTCGAAAGAGTTACGGGGGCGGCCGCCCTCTTCGGCACTCTACGTGAGGGGACGGACACGGTGCAGATATGCACCGCAGACCCTCGAACTTTCATCACAAGCCATGCCCCATTCAGACCCATTTCTTCCGCTTTGCCAGTGTCTGGAGCTAGATTCGCAATGAGTCATATTTTCATCTCCTTAGATCGCAGTTGTACGGTCATAGACACCGGATCCGCCCAGAACGGCTACAAGGGGTCACGTAATGGCAGATTTCTCCCGCCTTCCCGGACCGAACGCGGACCTGTGGGACTGGCAGCTGCTGGCTGCCTGTCGCGGGGTGGACAGCTCGCTCTTCTTCCATCCGGAGGGTGAGCGCGGTGCGGCGAGGAGCGCTCGTGAGAACTCGGCCAAAGAGGTCTGCATGAGGTGCCCGGTACGCGCGGAGTGCGCTGCTCACGCCCTGGCGGTGCGTGAGCCGTACGGCGTGTGGGGCGGGCTGACCGAGGACGAGCGCGAAGAGCTGATGGGGCGGGCGCGCAACCGGCTGGTGTCGGCGTCGGCACCGGGCGGGCACACCGCCTCGAACAACTGAAGGAACGTTTCTGCACAGGGCACGCGCATGCGTGCCGTTGGTTTTTGACGCAGGTGGGCCGCTACGGGCGGCGGGCGGCCCGGGCCAGCTGGTCGAGTGTCGCCGCCACGGCCGGAACCTGTGCGAGGTCGGGCAGGGTGAGCGCGACGATCTCCCGCCGCACCGCCGGTTCCAGCCGCACGGCGCGCACCCCCCGGGGCCGGACCGACTCGACGGCCAGCTGGGGAAGGACGGCCACGCCCAGGCCGGCCCCGACGAGGCCGGCGACCGCCGGGTAGTCGTCGGTCGCGAAGTCGATGCGCGGGATGAAGCCGGCCGCCGCGCACACCTCCACCAACTGTCCGCGGCAACGCGGGCAGCCAGCGATCCACGGCTCCTCGGCGAGCTCCCCGATCGCGACGGACTGCGCCCCCGCGAGCCGGTGGCGCTCCGGCACGAGCGCGACGAGCCGGTCCGACAGCAACGGTCGTACGACGAGGTCGTCCCACTCCTCCGCGCCGGCGGCCCCTTCGTAGCGGAAGGCGAGCGCCACGTCGCAGTCACCCTCGCGCAGCAGGCCGACGGACGCGGGCGGCTCGGCCTCCTCCAGGAAGACGCGGGTGCCGGGGTGCGCCTCGCGCAGTGCGGCGAGGGCCGTGGGAACGAGGGTGGAGCTGCCACTGGGGAAGGAGACGAGCCGGACCCGTCCGGCGCGCAGCCCGGCGATGGCGGCGACCTCCTCCTCCGCCGCCGTGAGCCCGGAGAGGATCCCGGCGGCGTGCCGCACCAGGGCCTCACCGGCCTGGGTCAGGCGCATCTCCCGTCCGGTGCGGATCAGCAGCGGTGTGCCGACGGAGGTTTCCAGGGCCTTCATCTGCTGGCTGACGGCGGGCTGGGTGCAGCCCAGCTCGCGGCCCGCGGCGGAGAAGGAGCCGGTGGTCGCGACGGCGCGCAGGACGCGGAGATGACGTGCTTCGATCACCCTTCGAGGATAAGTCACCCTTTGACGCCGAGGCCGATAATGCGTCGACGCTTTGGGTAACGGTCGCCTACCGTTCGGGCATGGAGCTTCTGTCAGTGAATCTGGGCCGTGCCGAGGCCGTGCCGTACACGGACAACCCGGAGGGCGTGACCGGGATCGACAAGCGGCCGGTGGACGGGCCGGTGCGGGTGTCCGCGCCCGGGCCCAAGGGCGTCGGCGGGAGCGGGCTGGCCGGGGACGCGGTGTGCAAGCTGGAGCACCACGGCGGTGACGACCAGGCGGTGTACGCCATGGCCCGCGAGGACATGGACGCGTGGGAGCGCGAGCTGGGCCGGACGCTGCCCGACGGCGCGTTCGGCGAGAACCTCACCACCCGCGGCCTGGACGTGTCCGGTGCCCTGATCGGCGAGCGCTGGCGCATCGGCTCCGAGGTGGTGCTGGAGGTCACCTCCGGGCGGATCCCGTGCCGTACGTTCCAGGGCCATCTGGATGAGAAGGGCTGGGTGAAGCGGTTCACGCAGCGGGGGGCGCCGGGGGCGTATCTGCGGGTGATCGAGCCCGGGGAGCTCCGCGCGGGCGATGCCGTCGAGATCGTGCACCGGCCGGGACACGACGTGACCGTGGCCCTGCAGTTCCGGGCGGTGACGACCGAGCGGACGCTGCTGCCGCGACTGGTGGCCGCCGGCGAGGCCCTGCACCCGGAGGTGCTGCGGACGGCCCGTGAATATCAGGAGAAGTACGGGGCCTGACGGCCGCTCACCACACCCGTCTCCACCGACCCTTCACCACGGACGGCCCCCAGGGGAAGCGGATGCACTCAGTCCGGGTCACTAACCTTCTGCCATGACAACGGCTCTGATTACGGGATCGACGGCAGGCATCGGGGCCGCGTTCGCGCGGCGACTGGCGGCGGACGGGCACAACCTGGTGCTGGTGGCCCGCGACACCAAGCGGCTTCGGGAACAGGCGACCGAGCTGCACGACCGGCACGGCATCGAGGCGGAGGTGCTGACGGCCGACCTGGCCGAGGACAAGGGCATCGAGGCGGTGGCCGGGCGCCTCGGCGACCGCAAGAACCCCGTCGACCTGCTGATCAACAACGCCGGCTTCGGCAACAAGGGCCGCTATCTGGACGTCTCCATGGAGGACGAGCTGCGGATGCTGAAGGTGCACTGCGAGGCGGTGCTCCGGCTGACGTCGGCGGCGACCGCGGCGATGCGCGAGCGCGGCCGCGGCGGCGTCGTGAACGTCGCGTCGGTGGCCGCCTTCGTCCCCCGGGGCACCTACGGCGCCTCCAAGGCCTGGGTCGTGCAGTTCACGCAGGGCGCGGCACGCGACCTGGCCGGCAGCGGCGTACGGCTGATGGCGCTGTGCCCGGGGTTCGTGCGCACCGAGTTCCACGAGCGGGCCGGGATGGGCACCGACAACATCCCGGGCTGGATGTGGCTCGACGCGGACAAGCTGGTCGCGGCCGCGCTGCACGATCTGGCGCGCGGCAGGACGCTGTCCATCCCGGACCCGCGCTACAAGGCGCTGATGGGCGCGGCGAAGCTGGTGCCGCGGGGGATGCTGGGGGCCGTCTCCTCCAGGACGGGGCGGAAGTACGGGCCGCAGTAGGAGGCTTGGGCCGAGAGGCGACGGGCAGCTCCTGTTGGGACAATGAAGCTGTTCAGCCGGACCCAGGGGGGCCGGAGGCGAGGCCATGACCTTCGTACAGCTCATCGAATGCAGGACCAGCCGGCTCGACGAGATGAACCGGCTGATGGACCGGTGGGTCGAGCAGACCAAGGGGAAGCGGACCGCTTCGCACAGTGTGGTGGCGAAGGATCGGGCCGATGCCTCGCACATCGTGGAGATCGTGGAGTTCCCGTCGTACGAGGAGGCGATGCGCAACTCCGGGCTGCCGGAGACCGACCGGATCTTCCAGGACATGGTGGCCCTGTGCGAGGAGACGCCGACCTTCACGGACCTGGACGTGGTGCGGGACGAGCAGCTGTACGCGGCGACCGCGCGCAGGTTCTTCGAGCTCGCGCCGGGCCAGGGGGACGCGCCGCCGTTCAACGACGTGTTCATCGAGGACTACCACGACCACGATCCTTCCAATGTGCAGGACGTCATCGGGCTGGACGCGCTCCGGCGCGAGGTGGAGGTGTGGCGGGGCGGGTTCGACTTCTCGTTCACCCTCGAGGACCAGATGGCGCAGGGCGACCGGGTGTGCACCCGGTGGACCTTCCACGGGAGGCACACGGGGGAGTTCCTCGGGATCCCACCGACCGGTCAGGAGGTCACGATGACGGGGACGACCGTCCACCGCTGCACTCCGGACGGGAAGATCGCCGAGGGCTGGTGGCAGTACGACCGGCTGGGGCTGATGCAGCAGCTCGGCGTGCTGGATCCCGCGGAGCTCTGACTTCCCGGCGCATCACGGCGTTCCGGCCCGCTCGAGCGGGCCGGAACGCCGTCAAGAGCGCGGCTTGCCGGAGCCGCCGGGCGCGGCTAGTCGCCTCCGCCACCGCCTCCTCCGTCCCCGCCACCGCCGTCGCTGCCGCCCCCTCCCCCGTCGCCGCCGTCCCCACCGTCGCTGCCCCAGCCGTCGCCACCGCCGGGTTCGTTGTCGTCGCGGTCCCTGCCGAGGTTGCTGAACCAGGGGCGCTCCCAGAGTTCGTCGTCCGTCTCGCGGCGGGACCTCACGGCACGGAACCGGGCCAGGCCCGTCGTGTCGCCCAGGCCGAAGGACACGGCGACCGCGTGGGCCATGACGGCGTCCAGGGGGTCGGGGCCCTCGTGGTGCACGTCGGCAAGCGGCAGCAGCACCGTGCCGGGCGGAGGGCCGGGCCACCGTGAGGGGCGGGTCAGCTGCGCGACGCGCCGGTCGTCACGCAGCAGCCACGAGCTCTCGGCGTTCTCGCGGCGCAGTGTCCAGTGCCGGTCGGGCAGCCGGATCTCCACGCTGCTCTTGGACTTGCGCATCTTCTTGCGCAGTTCGAGCCGTGCGGTGACGTCCCCGACGGACATGACCAGGCCGCACGCCCGGTCGGCGGCGTCGGGGCGATAGCCGTACGGTGCCCGGAGCCGTACGGCGGGAGCATGCGGGCCCCAGACGTCCACGCGGACCAGGCGCCGGTCCACTGCGACGGCGACCGGCCCGGCGGGACCGGGCGCGTACCGGCGGGCGATCCACAGGGGCACGCCCTCCGCCCGGGCCCGCTCGGCGAGTGCGGCCACCTGGTCCGGCCCGCCGCACCTGCGCACGGCCAGTCCCCCCAGCGCGTGGGCGAAGTCGGCGGTGCGGCGCACCTTCAGGGGCGCTGTCGTGCCGGTCACCCGGGTGACCGGGACGACGCCCGGGCCCTGCGCCAGCGACTCCAGGGGGCGTTCGGTTCCGCCGCCGCCGAGCCAGCGTCCCCGCAGATACGCCTCGGCCATGGCGGCGAGGTTCAGCTCCTCCAGCGGTGTGGTCCGGCCACCTCTGCGCAGCCGGTCCCCGGTGAGTTCCGCCGTGCGCGCCAGCGGATTCCGGGACCGTTCCTCGTAGAGCGCCTGGCTCATCGCATCCCCCTTCGGCTCCGGTGTGTAGGAGGCCGGCGCCGGTCTCGCCGGTTCCATCACCGGCGGGCCGGAACGGCGAAGGCACAGCGGAACCGGAACGGCGAAGGCCCGGCGCCCCGTTTCCGGGGTGCCGGGCCTTCGCTCGGGCTCGGGCGGGCCGACGTCGTCAGCCCTCAGCCGTCATGCCTCAGTGGGCGTGGCCGTGGCCGTGGCCCGCGGCGGCCGGCTCCTCCTCTTCCTTCTTCTCGACGACCAGGGTCTCAGTCGTGAGGAGGAGGGAAGCGATGGAGGCGGCGTTCTCCAGGGCGGAGCGGGTGACCTTGACCGGGTCGATGACGCCGGCCTTGACCAGGTCGCCGTACTCGCCGGTGGCGGCGTTGAAGCCCTGGCCCTTGTCGAGCTCGGCGACCTTGGAGGTGATGACGTAGCCCTCGAGGCCGGCGTTCTCGGCGATCCAGCGCAGCGGCTCGACGGCGGCCTTGCGGACGACCGCGACACCCGTGGCCTCGTCGCCGGTCTTGCCGAGGTTGCCCTCCAGGACCTTCACGGCGTGGACGAGCGCGGAGCCGCCACCGGAGACGATGCCCTCCTCGACCGCGGCGCGGGTCGCGGAGATGGCGTCCTCCAGACGGTGCTTGCGCTCCTTGAGCTCGACCTCGGTGGCGGCACCCACGCGGATGACGCACACGCCGCCGGCCAGCTTCGCGAGGCGCTCCTGGAGCTTCTCGCGGTCCCAGTCGGAGTCGGTGGACTCGATCTCGGCCTTGATCTGGGCGACGCGGCCCTGCACGTCGTCCTTGTTGCCGGCGCCGTCGACGACCGTGGTGTCGTCCTTGGTGACGGTGATGCGGCGGGCGGAGCCGAGGACGTCGAGACCGACCTGGTCGAGCTTGAGGCCGACCTCCTCGGAGACGACCGTGGCGCCGGTGAGGACGGCCAGGTCCTGCAGCATCGCCTTGCGGCGGTCGCCGAAGCCGGGGGCCTTCACGGCGACGGCGTTGAACGTGCCGCGGATCTTGTTCACGACGAGGGTGGAGAGGGCCTCGCCCTCGACGTCCTCGGCGATGATCAGCAGCGGCTTGGAGGCGTTGGACTGGATGACCTTCTCCAGCAGCGGCAGGAGGTCCGCGATGGCGGAGATCTTGCCCTGCGTGATGAGGATGTACGGGTCGTCCAGGACGGCTTCCATGCGCTCCTGGTCCGTCACGAAGTACGGCGACAGGTAGCCCTTGTCGAAGGCCATGCCCTCGGTGAAGTCCAGCTCCAGGCCGAAGGTGTTGGACTCCTCGACGGTGATGACACCGTCCTTGCCGACCTTGTCCATCGCCTCGGCGATGAGCTCGCCGACCTGCTGGTCCTGGGCGGACAGCGCGGCGACGGCGGCGATGTCGGACTTCTCGTCGATCGGGCGGGCCGTGGCGAGCAGGTCCTCGGAAACGGCGGCGACGGCGGCGTCGATGCCCTTCTTCAGGGCGGCCGGGGAGGCACCGGCGGCGACGTTCTTCAGGCCCTCGCGCACGAGCGCCTGGGCGAGCACGGTCGCGGTGGTCGTACCGTCACCCGCGATGTCGTTGGTCTTGGTCGCCACCTCCTTGACCAGCTGGGCACCGAGGTTCTCGTACGGGTCCTCGACCTCGACCTCACGGGCGATGGTCACACCGTCGTTGGTGATGGTGGGAGCGCCGAACTTCTTGTCGATGACGACGTTGCGGCCCTTGGGGCCGATCGTCACCTTGACCGTGTCGGCAAGCTTGTTGACGCCGCGCTCGAGGGCGCGACGGGCGTCCTCGTCGAACTTCAGGATCTTCGCCATGGGAGCGTGAGCCCTCTTCCGGAATCTGGGATATACGGCACTGCGCCCCGGGCGCCCGGCTTCTTAGCGATCGCGGGGGCCAGGGGCGCAGTTCAAAGCAATGTGCTTGGGGTGAATTACTTCTCGACGATCGCGAGCACGTCGCGGGCCGAGAGGACGAGGTACTCCTCGCCGTTGTACTTCACCTCGGTGCCGCCGTACTTGCTGTAGAGCACGACGTCGCCGACGGAGACGTCGAGCGGAAGACGGTTGCCGTCCTCGAAGCGGCCCGGGCCCACGGCCAGGACGACGCCCTCCTGGGGCTTCTCCTTGGCGGTGTCCGGGATGACCAGGCCAGAGGCGGTGGTCTGCTCGGCGTCGAGCGGCTGGACCACGATGCGGTCCTCGAGCGGCTTGATGGCAACCTTGGAGCTGGTGGTCGTCACGATCCGACCTCCCCCTTCGGAGATCTCACGGGGTTAACTGTCTGAGGTGGCGACCAGGTGGATCCGTCGTCGCGGGTGCCGGACCTGCCCGTCGCTGTGTTGGCACTCTCCTAGGGGGAGTGCCAGAGCCGAGACTATGACTGCGATTAGCACTCGGTCAAGCGGACTGCTAATTGCGTGCGGCGCGTCGGGCGGATGCGCCCTCCAGGTGGTCCTCGAGCCGCCCCACCCGCAGCCCCCTCTTCTCGATCTCGCGCAGCAGCCGCACCGTCCGTTCGGCCAGGGTCCTCGGCTCCGTCCCGTCCGACGGCACCGAGATGATGTCGCCGGCCCGCAGGCCCGGCTCGCCGCGGGTGTACGCCAGTTCGCCGTCGGCGTTCAGGGACGCGCGCCACAGGACGACCGCGGTGATGCCGCAGTCGGCGGCGGCGCGCAGGGTCGTGGCGTCGTAGGTGCCGTAGGGCGGGCGGAAGAGGCGCGGGACGACGCCGAAGCGGGAGCGGAGTTTGTGCTGCTGGCCGCAGATCTCGGCGCGCTGGCCGGCGTAGGGCAGACCGCGCAGGGCGGGGTGGTCGAGGGTGTGGTTCTGGATGGACGCGCCGACGGCGCGCAGCCGGGCGAAGTGGCCGTAGCCGGGTCCCACGACGCTGTCCGTGAGGAACATGCTGACCGGGAGCCGCCGTTCGCGGACGAGGCCGACGAAGCGGGGGTCGCGTTCGGCGCCGTCGTCGTAGGTGAGGAAGACGACGGGTTCGCGGGTGGTGACGTGGTCCACGACGGGCGGCGGCCGCCGCGTGTCGTTCACCCCGCGCGCCGGGCCCCGGGCCCGGCCGTCGGCGATGCCCGGCCGCTCGACCGCCGCCCCGGAACAGCCGGCCAGCAGGACCGCGCACAGCAGTACGGCCGCCTGGCGCCTCACAGATAGTCCTCCAGCCGCCCGACCGCGTACCCCTGAGCCGTGACCTTGTTCAGGAAGCGGCGGATCATGTCGGCCATGGTGCCCTTCCACTGGTCACGACCCCGGAAGTGCGTGAGGACGATGTCGCCCGGATGGAGCTTCCGGCCCCCGTCGCGGTACTCCCAGTGGTCGGCGAAGACCTCCTCGTTCCACAGGGGCACGTACGTGATGCCGCAGGTCCTGGCGGCCCGCAGGGTCGCACGGTCGTAGCTGCCGTAGGGCGGGCGGAAGAGGGTGGGGCGTTTGCCGAACCGCCTCTCCATGTAGCGCTGCATGCCGCAGATCTCGCGCTTCTGCTTCCGGTAGGACATGCCCCGCAGGTTGGGGTGGTTGAGGGTGTGGTTGTGCAGGACCACGCCCCGGGACTGCATCTTCCGGAAGTAGCGGGTGTCGTTCCTGACCAGGTAGCCGCTGAGGAAGGCGCTGTACGGGACGTCCAGTTCGCTCATCATCCGCAGGAACGCCGGGTCCTTCTCGGCGCCGTCGTCGATGGTCAGGAACACGACCTTGTCCCGGGTGGGGATCCTGGTGAAGACGGGCGGGAGGTCCCGGTGGCCGTCCACCTCGAAGCCCTTGCGGGTCCTGACTTCGGGCTTCTTCGCGGGGGCGGGCGGGGCGGCCGACGGGGCCTTGCGCAGACCCCAGCGGTGCGCGGCGGCTACCCGGGCGGCGTGCGCGGCGCGCAGCTTGGCGGCGTAGGCGTCGAGCGCGCGGGCCGGGGGCGCGTCGAGCGGCTGCTGGCCGCCGGCCGGGGTGACCTGGTCGCCGCCGTCCTGCGCGCAGCCGGAGGCGATGGCGGCGAGGACGAGCACGGCCAGGACGATCCGCACACCGGCGGACGCCCGTCCCGGCGCCCGACTTTTATCATTTTGTACGACTGCTCGCATGATGCCGGATCCTCGCAGCCCCCTGCCGCCGCCCCGGGGCCGACACCTCGGCGGCGTCCCGTCATCCACCGACTGGCCCACACCGGCCGCACGCCACGCGTGGTCGGGCTCAGCCGTCGCTCGCACCGGACCGGCCACCGCCGGTCCGGCCCCTGCCCCCGTGGCCGACAATGATCCGGTGAACGACCTCGCCCTCCTCCTCACCCCCGAAGGCCGCGCTCTCCTCGACGAGGTGCGGGACACCGATCCGGCCCAGGAGCTGGCCGTCGCGACGCGGCTGCGCCGCGAGCACCCCGCCGAGCTGGTGTCGGCGGCGCTGGGCCAGGCGCGGCTGCGGCAGCGGGCGGTGGCGAAGTTCGGGGCCGAGGACGCGGGCCGGATGTTCTTCACGCCGAACGGCGTCGAGCAGTCGACCCGGGCGAGCGTGGCGGCCTACCGGGCCCGGCGCATGGCCGAGTCGGGCATCGCCTCGGTCGCCGACCTGTGCTGCGGCATCGGCGGGGACGCGATCGCGCTGGCCCGCGCCGGAATCCGGGTCCTGGCCGTGGACCGGGATCCGCAGACCGCCGCCGCGGCCCGGGCCAACGCCGCCGCGCTGGACCTGGCCGGTCTCGTCGAGGTGCGCGAGGCGGACGTGACGGAGGTGGACACGGCCGGTTTCGACGCCGTGTTCGTGGACCCCGCCCGGCGCGGCGGACGCGGCCGGATCTTCGACCCCGAGGCCTACTCACCGCCCCTGTCCTGGGCGGTCGGCGCCGCCCGCCGGGCCCCGCGCGGCGCCGCTCTGAAGATCGCCCCCGGCATCCCGCACGAGGCGGTCCCCGAGGACGCCGAGGCCGAGTGGATCTCCGACGGCGGGGACGTCAAGGAGGCGGTGCTGTGGTTCGGCACCGAGCCGGGGGCGGTCCGGGCGACCCTCCTGCCGGGCCCCCGCACCCTGCTCTCGCGCGGCCTGCCCGACCCGGACGTCCGCCCGCCCGGCCGCTACCTCTACGAGCCCGACGGCGCCGTCATCCGCGCCCACCTGGTCGCCGAGGTGGCCGACCAGGTCGACGGCGGCCTGCTCGACGCGACCATCGCGTACGTCACGGCCGACGCCCATCGCCCGACCCCGTACGCCACGGCCTACGAGATCACCGACCACCTGCCCTTCAACGTCAAGAAGCTGAAGGCCCTCCTGCGGGAGCGGCAGGTCGGCACGCTGACCGTGAAGAAGCGGGGCTCGGCGGTCGAGCCGGAGGAGCTACGCAGGAAGGTCAAGCCGCAGGGCCCGCACGCGGCGACGGTGTTCCTGACCAGGGTCGCGGGGGCACCGGCGATGCTCATCGGGCACCCGGTGCGGGCATAGCGGTCAGAGGTGCCCCCCACGCTCGTCGGGACCCACCTGGGCGAGTCGTAGAACCGTTCGATGCTCGCGGGACCCACCGGCTACAGCCGTGGACGGCCCGACGCTCGTGGGACCTCCCCAGCCGGGCGCAGCCGTCAGGGCTGCTCCGCCGCCCGCCTCAGCAGCAGCTCCCGCTCCCGTTCGTTCCGGGTCAGGGACGCCGCCCGTTCGAACTCCGCCCGGGCCTCCTGCGTGCGGCCGAGGCGGGCGAGGAGGTCGCCGCGGACGCTGGGCAGCAGGTGGTAGCCCCGCAGGGCCGGGTCGCCGGCCAGAGCGTCGACGAGGGCGAGGGCCGGGCCCGGCCCCTCGGACATCGAGACGGCCACCGCGCGGTTCAGCTCCACGACCGGGGACGGGGAGCGGGCGGCCAGCAGGCGGTAGAGGGTGGCGATGCGGGACCAGTCCGTCTCCTCGTAGGTGTACGCGTGGGCGTGGCAGGCGGCGATGGCCGCTTGCAGGGTGTACGGGCCCGGGGCGCCGGATGAGGTGGCCTCGGCCCGGCCCAGCGCGGCGATGCCGCGGGCGATGAGCATGCGGTTCCAGCGGGAGCGCTTCTGGTCCTTCAGGAGGACCGGCTCGCCGGAGGGGCCCGTGCGGGCCGCCGTACGGGAGGCCTGGAGCTCCAGGAGCGCGGTGAGGCCGTGCACTTCGGGCTCCTTCGGCATCAGGGCCGAGAGCACCCGGGCCAGGCGCAGGGCGTCCTCGCACAGGGACGGGCGCAGCCAGTCGTCGCCGGCCGTGGCGGCGTATCCCTCGTTGAAGATCAGGTAGATGACGTCGAGGACCGAGCCGAGGCGGGCCTCGCGGTCGGCGCCGTGGGGCACCTCGAAGGCGATGTTCCGCGTCGCGAGGGTGCGTTTGGCGCGGACGACGCGCTGCGCGATCGTCGGCTCCGGGACCAGGAAGGCGCGGGCGATCTCGGCCGTGGTCAGTCCGCCGAGCAGGCGCAGGGTGAGGGCGGTGCGGGCCTCGGTGGAAAGGACCGGGTGGCAGGCGGTGAAGACCAGGCGCAGCAGGTCGTCGTCGATGTCGTCGGGATCTGCGGGTTCCTCCGGGGGCGGGACGGCCGACAGGTCCCGGCCGATCTCCGCCAGCTTGCGGGCGTAGTTCTCCCGGCGCCGGACCAGGTCGACGGCGCGGCGGCGGGCGGTGGTCATGAGCCAGGCGCCCGGGTTGCCGGGCACCCCCTCCCGCGGCCACTGCTCCAACGCCGCGACCAGCGCGTCCTGCGCCAGTTCCTCGGCGATGCCGACGTCCCGGACGACCCGGGTGACGCCGGCGATGATCCGGGGCGACTCCATGCGGAAGACGGTCTCGATGGCCTCGGCGATGCGGTCGGGCCGGGGCGCGGGAGGCTGGGACGCGTCCGAGGCCGGGGTCGGGGTCGGGGTCGGGGTCGGCTCCGAATCCGGGGTGGGCTGCGAGGCCCTGGCCGGGCCCGGGGCCAGGGCGGAGCCCGAGGCCGGGGCGGGCCGCGGGGCCCTGGCCGGGCCCGGGGCCAGGGCGGAGCCCGAGGCCGGGCTCGGCTCCGAAGCCGAGGCAGGCCGCGAGGCCCTGGCCCGTGCCGGAGCCGGGGCGGAGCCCGAGGCCGGGCTCGGCTCCGAATCCGGGGCGGGCCGCGAGGCCGGAGGCGGCTCCGAATTCGGGGCGGACTGCGAGGCCGGAGGCGGCTCCGGGGCCGGGGTGGGCTGCGGGGTCACAGCCCACCATCAGACACCCGTGGTGCCGCCCGGCCAAGCGGAACCCGCGCGAGGGCCGGTCAGTCCTCGGCGATCTGCCGGACCTCGGCGGTGATCGTCCAGTAGTCCTCGTGCAGGGACAGGAACCGCTTGGTCCACTCGATCGCCTCGGCCTTGTCCTTGCACTGGCTGATCGAGTAGCCGCCGATGACCTCCTTGGACTCGGTGAACGGCCCGTCCGTGACGGACAGCTGTCCGCCCTCCCAGGTCACCCGGCTGCCGTCCGAGGTCGGCGTGAGTCCGGCCGTGTCGAGCATGACCCCGGCCTTGGTGATCTCCTCCAGCAGCTTGCCCATCCGCTCCATGAGCTCGGGGCTCGGGCCCTCCGCGGGGGCGTTCTTCTCGTCGATGCGGATCAGGGTGAGAAAGCGCGGCATCGTGACTCCTCGGGGTCTGCGGAACGGGGCCCTTCCCCGCTCTCACCCCTGCGTCGATCGGGGGCCCGCCGGATCGACACGCTCGCCGGAATTCTTCGAAGATTTTTTCCGCGACGCGTTTCCGCAGGTCAGCGCAGCGACTCCCACAGCTTCTCCGCCTCGGGTTCCTCGGCCACCACCCGGTTGGGATCCGACGGCGCCTGCACCACGGGCATCATCACCGTCCGTACGCCGCTCGCCGAGAGGCCTTGCAGGCTCTGCCCGAGGCGGGTCAGTTCGGCGAGGGAGTCCAGGCCGGTGTCGGTGGTGAGGCCGGCGGTGACCGTGTCGGCGACGCGGTACAGCTTGGCCGGGTCGGTGAGCAGGTCCTGGGAGGCGATCTGCTCCAGCAGGGCCTTCACCAGCTTCTGCTGGAGGCCGATGCGGCCCAGGTCGCTGCCGTCGCCGATGCCGTGCCGGGTGCGGGCGAACGCGAGGGCCTGGGTGCCGTCCAGGTGATGGGTGCCCGCCTTCAGCCGCAGATGGCTGTCCTCGTCGGCGATGTCCTCGTCCGTGGTGACCGTGACGCCGCCGAGCGCGTCGACCAGCCGGGCGAAGCCGGAGAAGTCGATCTCGAGGTAGTGGTCCATGCGGACGTGCGTCATCGCCTCGACCGTCTTCACCGCACAGACCGGACCGCCCACCTCGTACGCGCTGTTGAACATGGAGTGGTGGGCGACTCCCGTCGAGCCCCCGGAGGGGCGTGGGCAGGACGGGCGGGTGACCAGGGTGTCGCGCGGGATGCTCACCACCGTCGCGCTGGACCGCCCGGCGTCGAGGTGGACGACCATCGCCGTGTCGGAACGGGCGCCCGAGCTGTCGCCGCCGCCGAGCCTGCGGTTCTCCTTGCCGCTGCGCGAGTCCGAGCCCAGGACCAGGATGTTGAGGGCCTCGCTCGGCGCGGCCGGGGCCGAGGGCGACGGTGTGGTCACCGGCTTCGGCGGCCGGTTGTCGCCCAGCGCGCTGTCGATGTCGACGCCGGTGATGTTGTCGCTGAGATGCCAGTAAGCCCATCCGGCCGCTCCGGCGCCCAGGACCAGCGTCCCCGCCAAGGTGAGGCCGGCGATCCTCAACGCTCTCGACCGCCGGCCCGCTTCTGTGTCCTGGTCCCCCTGATGTCCCGTCACGAGCAGGAACATAAGTCCGAATTATTACGGGCAGGGAGCTCAGGGCGGCCTTTCTTCGGAAATTCTCAGATTTCAGGACGTGAGCCCGCCGAAACTTTCGACGGTGCAGCCGATTGACTTCGGCTCCGGCGGAGGTGTCCGAAACACGCCCCCTGAACAGCGCCTACCGCTCCGCCGGCCCCGCGGTACTGCTGCGCACCACCAGGCTCGTCGCCAGCTCGACGCGAGTCGCCGCCAGACTCCCCTCGTCGCGCCCGAGATCGAGGAGCAGCTTGGCCGCCGCCTCGGCCATCTCGGTCAGGGGCTGCCGTACGGTCGTCAGCGGCGGCCCGACCAAGGGCGCCACGGGCAGATCGTCGAACCCGACCACACTCAGGTCCTCGGGGATGCGCAGCCCCAGCTCACGCGCGGCCTCGTACAGCCCGAGCGCCTGCAGGTCGTTCCCGGCGAAGACCGCGGTCGGCCGGTCCGGGCGGCGCAGCAGCTCCAGGCCGAGCCGGTAGCCGGCCTCGTGGTGGAAGTCGCCGCTCGCGATCAGGGCGGGATCCACCGGCAGCCCGGCCGTCTCCAGCGCGGCCCGGTAGCCGTCGATCCGGGCCCGGCTGCACATCATCTGCGAGGGTCCGCTGATCGCGCCGATCCTGCGGTGCCCCAGCTCGACCAGATGCCGGGTGGCCGCGAGACCGCCCTGCCAGTTGGTCGCGCCGATCGACGGCACGTCGGCGCCGGGGTCACCGGCCGGGTCCATCACCACGAACGGGATCGACCGGCTGGTCAGCAGCGCCCGCTGCGACTCGTCGAGCCCGGACAGGACCAGGATCACGCCGTGCGGCCGGCGTGCGGCGACCTGGTCGGCCCAGGTCCGCCCGGGAGTGAGCCGTCCCGCGCTCTCGGACAGCACCACACTGAGGCCGGCGTCCCGGGCCACGTTCTCCACACCCCGGATGACCTCCATCGCCCAGGCGCTCTCCAGCTCGTGGAAGACCAGGTCGATCAAGGGCGAACGCGTCGCCTCGGCACGGCGTCGCCGGTAGCCGTGGACGCGCAGCAGGTCCTCGACGCGGGCCCGGGTGGCCGGGGCAACGTCGGCGCGGCCGTTCAGGACCTTCGAAACAGTCGGCGCCGACACGCCGGCCTCACGGGCGATCTCGGCGAGCGTCGCGGTCTGCGCGGTTCGCCCCTGCGTCCGGTTCTGCGTCCGGCTTTCAACGGGCTCCGGGGATGTCATGGCGGCGATCGTAACCCTGTCGGCCCCCTTGACGAAGTCCTCGCACCGCCATAGGTTCCCGGAACATTCGAAGTTCATAACGAAACATTCGTGAAAACGTTCGTGAGAGGGCCGTCCGTCCCCCGACAGGAGCTTCATGACCACCGCGCCCTGGCGTGATCCCGCGCTGCCCGCCGCCGCCCGCGTCGACGACCTGCTCCCCCGGATGACCCTGGAGGAGAAGACCGCCCAGTTGTACGGCGTGTGGGTGGGCGCCGCGACGGACGGCGACGGGGTCGCTCCGCACCAGCACGACATGACCGTCGAGTCCTCCGACGAGGAGTGGGACGAGCTCATCAGCCACGGTCTGGGCCAGCTCACACGCTCCTTCGGCACCGCCCCCGTCGACCCGGCGCTGGGCGCGCAGGCTCTGGCCCGCGCCCAGCGCCGTATCAGCGAGGCGGGGCGCTTCGGCATCCCGGCGATCGCGCACGAGGAGTGTCTGGCCGGCTTCACCGCCTGGCAGGCCACGGCCTACCCGGTCCCGCTGGCCTGGGGCGCGACCTGGGACCCGCCGCTGGTCGAGGAGATGGCCCGGCGCATCGGCGACGACCTGCGCTCGGCCGGCGTCCACCAGGGCCTGGCGCCCGTGCTGGACGTCGTACGCGATCCGCGCTGGGGCCGTGTGGAGGAGACGATCGGCGAGGACCCGTACCTGGTCGGCACGGTCGGCGCGGCCTATGTGCGGGGCCTGGAGGCGGCGGGGGTCGTCGCCACACTCAAGCACTTCGCCGGGTACGCCTCCTCGGCCGGTGCCCGCAACCTCGCGCCGGTACGGGCGGGCGTGCGCGAGTTCGCCGACGTCACCCTGCCGCCCTTCGAGATGGCCCTGCGCGAGGGCGGCGCCCGCTCGGTGATGGCCGCCTACACCGAGACGGACGGAGTCCCGGCCTCCGCGGACCCCGGGCTGCTGACCCATCTCCTGCGCGAGGAGTGGGGCTTCACCGGCACGGTCGTCGCCGACTACTTCGGCATCGGCTTCCTCCAGACCCTGCACCGCGTCGCCGCGACCCCGGCCGGGGCGGCCCACGTGGCGCTCACGGCGGGCATCGACGTCGAACTGCCGACCGTCAAGTGCTACGGCCGGCCGCTGCTGGAGGCGGTCCGGTCGGGCGCGGTCCCCGAGGAACTCGTGGACCGGGCGGCCCGTCGCGTCCTGCTCCAGAAATGCGAACTGGGCCTGCTGGACGAGGACTGGGCCCCGGAGCCCGCCACCGCGATCAACCTCGACTCGACGGGCAACCGCATCCTCGCCCGCCGCCTGGCGGAGGAGTCGGTGGTCCTGCTCGACAACCCCGACGGCCTGCTCCCGCTGACCCCCGGCACCCGCATCGCGGTCGTCGGCCCCCGGGCGGCCGACGCCCTGGCCATGCTGGGCTGTTACTCCTTCCCGTCCCACGTCCTCACCCACCACCCCGAGGTGCCGGCCGGCATCGACATCCCGACCGTCCTGGACGCCCTGCGCTCCGAACTCCCCGACGCCAAGGTGACGTTCGCGCAGGGCTGCGACGTGACGGACCCGGACACCGGGGGCTTCGAGGAGGCCATCGCCCGCACCGCCGAGGCGGACGTGTGCGTGGCGGTCCTCGGTGACCGGGCGGGCCTGTTCGGCCGCGGCACCTCCGGCGAGGGCTGCGACGCCACGGACCTCGGCCTGCCGGGCACCCAGGGCGAACTGCTGGACGCGCTGGTCGCCACCGGCGTGCCCGTGGTGCTGGTGCTGCTGACCGGCCGCCCCTACGCCCTGGGCCGCTGGCACGGCCGCCTCGGGGCGGTCGTCCAGGCGTTCTTCCCGGGGGAGGAGGGCGGCCCGGCGGTCGCGGGCGTCCTGTCGGGCCGGGTGAGCCCCTCGGGCCGCCTGCCCGTCAGCGTCCCGCGGCTCCCGGGCGGGCAGCCCTGGACCTATCTCCAGCCGCCGCTGGGTCTCGCGGGCGAGGTCAGCAACCTCGACCCGACCCCGCTGTACGCCTTCGGCCACGGCCGCTCGTACACGGCGTTCGCCTGGGAGGACTGCACGGGCGGCGCGGAGCCGGCGGAGCTCGGCACGGACGGGGCGTACGACGTGTCGGTGACCGTCCGCAACACGGGCGAGCGCGCGGGCGCCGAGGTCGTACAGCTGTACCTGCACGACCCGGTGGCCTCGGTGACCCGCCCCGACGTACGGCTGATCGGCTACCGGCGGGTGGAACTGGCCCCGGGCGAGGCGGCCCGGGTGACGTTCCGCTTCCACGCGGACCTGTCGTCCTTCACGGACCGCTCCGGCCGCCGGGTCGTCGAACCGGGCGCCCTGGAACTGCGGCTGGCCGCCTCCAGCGCGGACGTACGGCACACCGCGCACCTCACCCTCACGGGCCCGGTGCGGGCGCTCGGTACGGAGCGGCGGCTGCGCTGCGAGACGGAGGTGTTGCCGGCCCTCGGCTGACCGGCCCGGTCAGCCGACCGCCACCGACTCGAACCGCCAGCGATGCACCGCCCGGCTGATCAGCTCATCGCCCGGCTCGGCCAGTTCGGGCAGCTCGGCGTCGAAAGGCTCGTCCCACCAGGTGAGGACGAGGACCCGGTCCTGGGGCGCCCGGAAGGTCTCCCGGCGCAGGGGCGCACGTGGAAGCTCCTGGGCGCGCGCCCAGGCCAGCAGGTCCTCGCCCCGCCCCTCGGACGCGCGGGCCTCCCACATCAAGGCGACCGTCACGGGTACAGGTTCTCCTTGCCGACCTCGTGCACATGGTCGTGGTCGCCCGGGACATGAGGCTCCGTCACCGGCAGCGAGGAGTCGGCCGACAGGTCCCAGCTCGACGCCGACCGGCCCCGGGCGACCATCTCGGCGCCGAGGGCGGCGACCATCGCGCCGTTGTCCGTGCACAGCTTGGGCCGCGGCACGCGCAGCCGGATCCCGGCGGCCTCGCAGCGCTCCTGGGCGAGGACGCGCAGCCGGGAGTTGGCGGCCACACCGCCACCGATCATCAGGTGGTCGACGCCCTCGTCCTTGCAGGCCCGGACGGCCTTGCGGGTCAGCACGTCCACGACCGCCTCCTGGAAGGAGGCCGCGACGTCCCGCACCGGCACCTCCTCCCCCGCCGCCCGCTTGGCCTCGATCCAGCGCGCCACGGCGGTCTTCAGCCCCGAGAAGGAGAAGTCGTAGACCGGGTCGCGCGGGCCGGTCAGACCGCGCGGGAAGGCGATCGCGGCCGGGTCGCCCTCCTTCGCGTACCGGTCGATGACCGGGCCGCCCGGGAAGCCGAGGTTCAGAACGCGGGCGATCTTGTCGAAGGCCTCGCCGGCCGCGTCGTCGATGGTGGCGCCCATCGGGCGGACGTCGGAGGTGATGTCCGAGGACAGCAGCAGCGAGGAGTGGCCGCCGGAGACCAGCAGGGCCATGGTCGGCTCGGGCAGCGCGCCGTGCTCCAGCTGGTCCACGCAGATGTGCGAGGCGAGGTGGTTCACGCCGTAGAGGGGCTTGCCGAGCGCGTAGGCGTAGGCCTTCGCCGCGGAGACGCCCACCAGGAGGGCACCGGCGAGACCGGGACCGGCGGTGACGGCGATGCCGTCGAGGTCGCGGGCGGTGACGCCCGCCTCCTTCAGGGCGCGGTCGATGGTGGGGACCATGGCCTCCAGGTGGGCGCGGCTCGCGACCTCCGGGACGACACCGCCGAAGCGGGCGTGCTCGTCGACGCTGGAGGCGACGGCGTCGGCCAGCAGGGTGGTGCCCCGGACGATGCCGACGCCGGTCTCGTCGCAGGAGGTCTCGATTCCCAGTACGAGGGGTTCGTCAGCCATTGATCTCGGTTCCTTGTACGGAGTTCTCGGGGGAGGTCAGGCGCATCACCAGGGCGTCCACGTTCCCGGGCTGGTAGTAGCCGCGCCGGAAACCGATGGGCTCGAAGCCGAAGCGCTCGTAGAGCTTCTGTGCGCGGACGTTGTCGACCCGGCACTCCAGCAGCACCTCGGCGCACTCGAAGGTGGTGGCCGCCCGCAGCAGTTCGGCCAGCAGCCGTCCGCCGAGGCCGGTGCCCCACAGGTCGCGGGAGACGGCGATGGTCTGGACGTCGGCCTGCTCGCCGGTGGCGACGAGACCGGCGTACCCGACGATCCCGGAGCCGGACTCGGCGACCACGTACCGCCGGTTGGCCTCGGGTCCGCGCGCATGGGCGAGCTCGGACCAGAACATGCCCCGGGACCAGGCGTCCTCGGGGAACAGGTTCCGTTCCAGTTCCAGCACGGGGTCGATGTCCCACCAGCGCATCTCGCGCAGCGTGCACGTCACGGGTTCGGTCACTTGGGGGTGACCACCTTGTAGTTCTTGGGGACCTGGGCGTCGGGGCGGCGCAGGTACAGCGGCCGGGGCGCGGGGAGTTCCTCTCCGGCCGCCAGCTTCTCGGCGGCCAGCCGGGCGAGGGCGGCGGCGGAGACGTGCTCCGGCTCGTGCGCCTTGGGGAAGGTCTCCGGGTACAGCAGCGCGCCGGCACCGACCGCGGGCAGCCCCGCGACCTGTTCGGCGATGTCGGCGGGCCGGTCCACGGCCGGGTCGGTCACCCGGGTGCGGGAGTCGGCGTAACGGGCCCAGTACACCTCCTTGCGGCGGGCGTCGGTGGCGACGACGAACGGGCCCGGCAGGTCGGCGGCGTAGGCGAGACCGTCCAGCGTGCACACTCCGTACACGGGGACGCCGAGCGCGAGCCCGAAGGTGTCGGCGGTCATCAGGCCGACGCGCAGCCCGGTGTACGGTCCCGGACCGTTTCCGGCGACGATGCCGGTGACGGCGTCGAGCCGCAGACCGGCCTCGGCGAACACCCGGTCGATCGCCGGCAGCAGCAGTTCCCCGTGGCGCCGCGCGTCCACCTGACTCGACGAGGCGATGACATCGCGTCCGTCGTGCAGCGCGACGGTGACAGCGGGCGTGGCGGTATCCAGAGCGAGCAAGAGCACGCAAACAGCCTACGGCTCCCCGGGGCCCGGCACGGTCGCACCTGTCGGGTCGTCACCTGCTGCTACCGTCACCTACCGTCACGACAGGGACGCAGGACGTGAGGTGGACGGTGGCAGCTAGCAGCTCGGGAATCGTGGCCGGGCTCACCGCCGCGGCCCTCGCGACGGTCGGCTACCTGGCCCACCAGGCCGCCGAGACGGTCCCGCCCGGTCTGGGCAGGGCGGCGAAGACGGGTGCCGCTCCGGCGGCCGGTACGTCGAAGGCGCCCCAGGTCAAGAAGGACCCCACCGCACTGCCCGGCGACTCCGGGAAGGGCGCCCGGGTCGTGTACTCGCTGCGGGGCGACCGGGTGTGGCTGGTCGCGGGGGACGAGGCGATCAGCCGTACGTTCAAGGTCGACCCGAGCGCGGTGGACCCGGCTCCGGGCAGCTACTCGGTGACGTCCCGCTCCAACTCGGTCACCGGATCCGACGGCGTCCCCGTCGAGCACGTGGTGCGCTTCGCCAGTGTGGACGGCGTGGTCATCGGCTTCAGCGCGGCCGTGAACGAGTCGGCCACCCCGTCCCCCGCCCCCGGCCCGAAGGTCCGCACGGGCGGCATCCGCGAGTCCCGCGTGGACGGCGACGCGATGTGGACGTTCGCGACGATCGGCCGCACGGTCGTAGTCGTCCGCTAGGGCCCTGCCGCAAGGCCGGGTCCAGAGCTCCTAGGTGTATTGATCACGAGCGTTGTTAACGCCGGCCGGGCTTGATCATGGCGAAGACCTCCGGTGTGGTGGAGGTGTCTAGGACTTCACCGCA
>NZ_JBEORR010000039.1:0-79729 GCF_040302345.1 Streptomyces sp. NPDC126510
CGCTCGCCGACGCCGGCAAGCTCACGGTCCACGTCGATCGCGTCCTGCCCCTGGCCGAGGCGGCCGAGGCGTTCCGCCTCAGCCAGACCCGGCGCATCCGGGGCAAGATCGTGCTCGACGTCGGCTGACCCGGCATGGCACGGGCCGGTGTCGCGGGAGCAGGACGCCGCGGCACCGGGCCGAGCGACCGCCGTACAACCCCCACAAGGTGGCCGCCAACATGCCGCCGCGCCGCGGCTGGGGCCTGCGCCCGAGCTCGTGGGCACCGATGTCCGCACCCAGGTGGCCTGCCCGGGGGTCGTGGCGACGGAGTTCAGCGACGGCTTGGCCGCAACGTCCCCTTCGCCATGAACGCCGCGGGTGTAGGTCAGGCCGGCCTGTCCGGTCTGCGGTTGGGCGAGGCGATCTTGCGTCCCCTGCCTGGAGGATCAGGGTGTCGCGCTCGACGCCCTCCTCTCCTTCGGGGCCGCGCACGCGCAGGTCGGTTCGGAGGACGGCCAGAAGCGGGTGCTGCTGGTCGGTGCCGTTCCAATACCTGGTCTCTGCGGCCGCCTCTCCGTTCGACAGTCCAGCACGCGGAAGGCGGTGTCGCCAGGACGATGGCCACGTTGACCCGGCCGGCGGCCCCGCGCCCGCCGGATTGCGGGGAGGTGCTGCTGTCGACCATGGCCTGCCGCGGGCCACAGTTGTTCTACCAGCACGCGCAGGGCGCAGGGTCTGCTGGTTCGCCGTGACGCCCCGGACGAGCACATGTCACAGCCGGCGCGCAACCCTGGTCGCCTCCAGCATCGCGTCGAGGATGCCCCGTGGAGCCACTGCGTCTCCGACAAGATGGGTTTCCCACGGCCCCGTCTTCAGTTGCTGGTACAGACCGTCGCGCGGCCGTGCCCCGTCGCTGAAGACGACCAGTTCCAGTCCTTCGATGCCGGTGGAGTGCCTCGTGTAGACCTGCTCGAGGTCCACAGTGAGCGAGTCGCCCGGCCGGATGGCGACGACATCCTGATCGGTGATGATCTCCACGCCCGCCCGGCAGAGGTTGTCGTACACCGGTTCCCGGGTGGACTTCTCTTCCATCTCGGCGATCATGTGATACGGGGTGAGGATGCTCACCCGGTGTCCGGCGACGGCCAGTGCGTGTGCTGCCAGGCCGGCCTCGGCGTTCCCGATGAGGTCGACCACGAGGCAGGATGCAGCCGTGTCCAGCTGCGGGGGGTGGGCGAACACGTCCTCGGCGCTGGTCACCCCCGGCAGGTCAGCGCCCGGGAGCTGTGGGATGTGCGGTGTGCTGCCGGTCGCGACGACGACGGCGTCGGGCTCGAGCTCGGCGACGACGGTCGCGTCGGCTTCGACGCCCGTACGCACTTCGACGCCGGCTTGGTGCGCCTGGCGCACCAGCCAGTCGATCGACTGGCCCCACTCAGGACGCATGGGCGCACGAGAGCTGATGGTCACGCGCCCGCCGAGGAACGGCCGGGCCTCCAGCAGGGTCACCTGGTGACCCCGCGAACTCGCCACCCGTGCGGCCTCCAGTCCGCCGGGCCCGCCGCCGATGACGACGACCCGACGGGACGCCCGGGCGGGTGCGATGTCCCTGAGTTCCTTCTCGCGTCCGATGACGGGGTTGTGCGTGCAGCCGGTGTACAGGCCCTGTGGCCCGCGGCCGACGCACCCCTGCTGCATCGCGACGCATGGCTTGACGTCCTGGAGGGCACCCGCGGCTACCTTGTTCGGCAGATGCGGGTCCGCGATCAGCGCTCTGGTCATGCCCACCAGGTCGCAGATGCCGTCGGCGATGAGACCGTCGGCGAACGCGGGGTCGCTCACCCTGCCCGTGTAGAGCACCGGCCGGTCGGTCGCCTTCCTCACCTCGGCGGCGTACTGGGCGTACACGCCCTGAGGAGCGTCGAACGCGGGGATCACCTTGCTTCCGATGCTCACCGGCTCCCCCGTCGCGCCCGCCACGCTGAAGTAGTCGAGACAGCCGAGCTGGTCGAGGTAGGCGACGATCTCCTTGGCACCGTCGATCCCCCTGCCCCCCGGAATCAGCTCGTCGCCGCTGATCCGCAGACCGACGACGAAACCACTGCCGACGGCTTCCCGCACGGATTCGATGACCTCGACACCGAAACGCATCCGGTTGACGAACGAACCCCCGTACTCGTCGTCACGCTGGTTGATCTCCGGCGACCAGAACTGGTCGATGAGGTGCCTGGCGTAGCCGGAGATCTCCGCGCCGTCGAACCCGGCACGCTGCAGGCGGCGGGCGGCCGCGGCGTACGCCGCCACGATCTCCCTGATCTCGTCGACCCGCAGGGCTCTCGGCACCGTACGGCTGACCTTCTCTGGAACGGGGGAGGGCGCCACCAACGCCTGCTCCGTCACCGATCCGTTGCCACGGCGGCCGCGGTGCGTTATCTGCGCCATCACCTTCGCACCCCAGCGGTGCATCTCCGCGGCGAACTTCTCGAAGCTCGGCAGCGAGGAGTCGTCCCAGTTCTTGACGGTGCCCCAGTCCTGATAGGGGGAGGAGGGGTGCACGGTCATGCTGCCGAAGCACTGGAGCAGGCCGGCGCCGCCGCGCGCCTTCTCTCTGTAGTAGTCGATGTAGTCGTCGGTGATGTAGCCATCTCGCGGGAAGCGTGTGGTGTGCGGTGTGCTCACGATGCGATTCCGCACGGTGAGGTTTCCGAGCTGGAACGGGCTGGTCAGGTGAGTCAAGCTGGACATGTCTCCGGGCCTTGTGCGCTGTTGTTCATCGGGTGGGTGTGAATCGCCTTGGCGATACAGGCGAGCACGTCCCCGGTGAGGACGAATGACGTGCCGATATGCGGATGGCGTCGTGAACGACGCGGATCAGGAGGCCGGCCCGGACTCAGGCGTCGGCCGGTGCGTCCCATCGAAGGCGGACGCTGACAACTAACCCGGTCCCGCTGTGTACCCCGGCGACCAGCGGACGGGGCGCCAGGCTTGAGGGTGGCCCACTGCCGCAGGACGGGGGCGCCTCGCCGACGAAGGCGGCTGACACACCCGTTGGGCGACCAGGAGCCCGCCCACCGGGACATACCGAGACTGCCACGAACGTGCCCCCTAAAGGCTCAACGTGCCAGAATGTGGCACGCTGTGCTGAATTGTGGAACGCACACTTAATGTGGCAGCCGAGTCGGCGCTGGTCAAGGTCAGGAACAAATCGACTATCCGCCGTTTCGGCAGCGCGACGAAGCCCTTCCGGCCGTCGCTGCGCTTGGCGATCGCCGATATCAGGTCCGGTGACGCGACGGTGCTCGATGATGCTGTGGGTGTAGTAGCCGTACGCCGGGAAGGGGCAGCCGGGGCGCCCCTGTTGATAGCAGTGACCATTACCGCCCGGCAGCAGGCCGAGAGCGTTCGACTGTGACCTGCCATTGCGACCGTTGATGTTCGTGCCGCTGTCCAGCCCGCCTCACCCGCCATCACGACACGGAGGCACTCGCCCGGGCCGTCGTCCTACGGCTGCATGTCCGGTGAGGGCACCGTGTCCCTTCTCTCCGGCGGACTCAGTGGACGACTCCATGACCGGATCCTGGCCGAGAGAGACCTGACAGCGAAGTGATGCGCCGATAGCTGATCTCGACCTCCACCGCCCTGCGCACCAGCGGTTTCAACTCAGCCTCACAGGCCAAGAGCTCTTCGAGGAGCCGTACCCGGCGCTGCGCGACGGGCCGAAGCGCCTCTTCCGCCTGCGCTCGCAGCATGGCGGGCGTCACGTCTTCCATCACACACGCCCCCTTACGCCTGCGGCTGTCCGAGTTCGGCGCGGATCTGGGGGAGCGCCTTGGTGCCGAGCAGTTCGATGCCGTGGAGGAAGTCGCGGTGCGACAGCACGAGCTCGAGACCAACCACTACGCTCAACACCAGTCTCAACCGGCGGCTGGAGTCAACGCATAAAGCCTCCACCGATCCCGGAGCGGTTCAACCTCCTCCTGCCCCATATACCAACAAGCTCCCCCTTTCTGCTCCACCAGTGCCTTCGCGTCACAGAGGTACCCCCAGCCGAACCTGGCGGCCGCTCCCACGCAGTGATCACCGTACGTATCCAAGGGACCCCCAGATCCCCCTCGTACTCCTCAACTCCAGCTGCCTACCGCCAGCGAGCCGTGTAGCCCTGATCTAGCGATCTGACGATTCTGCTGCGCCAGCGTAGTGACCCCGCCGTACTCAGGATTGGTGGACGCTCGCTGGCCGGCCGGGGCCGGCGCTGCCTGGAACGTCAATCGTTGCGGCGTGAAAGCAGAAGTGGGGCGGGCGGCCACTCAGACAGGGTGGCCGCCCACGCGCGCTGTCACAAGCTGAGGTAGAAGCGCAGGGCCGTGCCGTCGTCGCCGGTGTGCACGCGCACAAGATCGGCCACGTAGTGGACCAGCATCAGGCCCCGGCCGCCCAGCTGGCCGTGCGCCGGCGGGCGGCGGCCGGCCAGCGGATCGGCCAGCCGGCCCGCATCGCGGACCTCACACACCAGCTGCCCCTGCTCGGCCCAGACCGCGAGTGTCCCGCGGCCTCCGCCGTGGACCACGCTGTTGGTCGTCAGCTCCGCGACCGCCAGCTCCACATCCATCAGCCGGTCCCCGGCCAGGCCCAGCCGCATCGCCTGAGCGAGAGCGAACTGACGGACCGCCGGAAGATCCTCACCACCGTAGGAGAAGGCCGCGGCGTCCGGTGCAGGCACAAGCGCCTGGTTGTACCGGTCGACGACCGCCTGCCAGTCGTAGGCGTCGCTGACCGACTCACGTCCATCCCCGCTGATGAGGGTCGGGTGAGTAACCCGCGCATCAGCGATCACCTGCGGATCCAGCCGCACCTCGTCGTAGGGGCACAGGATCGTCACCGCCCGGCCCTCGAACGCGGCGTTGATCAGCGCCTCGTGCTGCGCGCACGCCGGGTACTCCACCGCGCTGCGCCCGGCCCAGATCGGCTCGCCGATGATCCGCACACGCCCCTTCGGGTGGGCGTCGGCGAATCCGCGCAGCACCTTGGGGATGATCCGCCCCGGGTTGCGGCCGGCCTCGGTCATGTCCAGGAACAGGATGCCCTCGGCGTCCCCGCCCAGACCTGCCTTGATCAGCTCCAGGTTGGGGCCGGGCACCGCCACGGCCATCGGCTCGCCGTTGGTCAGCCCCTCGCGCAGGAAGGCCACCGTCTGCTGCGTGTACTCCTGCTCGGTGCGGTAGAACAGGGCAGGGTGCACGAATGCCTCACGGGTGGTCACCGTGCTCATCACCGAGCCACCTCGATCCGGTCCAGGCCCGGCCAGAACATCTCCAAAACCCGCGGCAGCTGCGGCGGGGGATTCTCGACCACAACCCTCCCGTCGGGCAGGTTCATGGCGGTGACCGCCAGCGCGGTTACCCCGGCCACGTCGACGAAGGCCACATCCGACAGCTCCACGTACGACACGCCCGCGTGCCGCCGGGCCAGCTCGGACAGGGCCTGCTCCCACGACGGGCGCGTGAGGGCGCTGATCTCACCACGGGCACGTATCCCGGAACGACCGGGCAACGGGCTCACCTCCAACGCGGCCCTCCCAGGCAGCGCCGGGGCGGGCCCGCCCACCACATGTGGGGCATCCACTCTCGGGCTCCTTCACAATCAAGCCGCCTGCCGACCGGCCCGGCACAGGCAGAGGAAAAGCTCCTCCCGACGGGGCAGTCTATCCGGGCGGCAGACCGGCCTGGTTCTGTAAGCAGGTGGTGATTCGTCCCAGTGGGGTTGGGATGCAAGCCCCCGCGGCCCGTCACCGATCGCAGTCCCCTCCCCGCAGCGCCGCACGAACCATGCAGACACTGCCCGCGTCCGATCTCGCCACCGTCGGGCAAGGACGGGCTGTGCCGTCACGCGCCGCCCTCACGCGGCCCGGCCAGGGCGCGGGCAGCCATGGCCTGCCGTGCTTGCTGCTCCTCCCGCTCCCGGCGCACCAGTGCGCGGGCCCGGCAGGACCCTGCCCGCATCCAGATCCCGGAGCACCACCCGATGCAACGAGGCCCACGAAGGCATCTCTCCCCACGCCTGTGGTGCCGCGCGGCCATGAGATCGACAGCAGGGTCCGGCTGAGGCAGTTCGGCCGGCTCGTCTCCAGCAACGACGGCGTCGACCAGCTGTTCCAGAGCGTGAGCGTATCGGTCGTGATCCACGCTGGCGGACGCACCTCGAGAGGTGTCGACCAACCGTGGCCGGGAGTGATCACCGTGCGGCCAGACCCATGGCCGGCTCCACGGCTGCTCGCACGTGTGTTTGGCCATGATGGCCGGGGGCTACTCGCTGCGGGAAGCATGTCTCGCCGCTGGGAAGCCCATGGTGACCGGCGGGAGCGAACACCTTGGGCTTCCATACGGGAACTGGGGTGCGCGCGTGGACAGGGCCCGCACGGGCGGGACCCCAGAGATGGCAAGGGGCTGGTCGACATGACCGTGGCAACGCAGCAGGGGGGCGGCGGCGGAGGCTCCAGTGGCCTCTACGACGTCCTGGAGCTCGTCTTGGACCGGGGGCTGGTGATCGACGCGTTCGTGCGGGTCTCCCTGGTCGGCATCGAAATACTCAAGATCGACGTACGAGTCGTGGTGGCCAGCGTCGACACCTATCTGCGCTTCGCCGAGGCGTGCAACCGCCTCGACCTGGAGGCGGGCCCGCGCAAGCCGGCCGGCCTGACCGAACTCACCGGAAAGCTCACCGAATCCGGCGCCAGCGGCAAGACCAAGGGAGCACTGTCCGGTGCCGCCGAGACGATCTCCGACGCCTTCCAGCAGGCCCGTGATGAGGAGCGCCAGAAGCAGGGCGCCCGCCCCGAGCGCCGCCGGGAAGAATAGCCATGAGCACCTACGTCTACGGGATCACCCATACCTCGCACCCTTCTCTCCCCGAGGAAGTGGACGGCGTCGGTGATCCGCCGCGTCCGGTGCGTGTCCTGCGCCAGGGCGAGCTGGCCGCGATCGTCAGCGACGCCCCCGAGGAGCTGCGGCCCAAGCGGCGTGACCTGCTGGCCCACCAGCGAGTGCTGGACGCAGCCGGAGAAGGCGGCGTGGTCCTGCCGATACGGTTCGCAAGCATCTCGCCGGACGATTCGGCGGTGACTACCGTGCTCGCCGAGCGTGCGGACCACCTGCTGGAGCGGCTGCGGGTGCTGGGCGGCAAGACGGAGTACAACCTCAAGGCCAGCCACGACGAAGAGGCCGTGCTGCGCCTGGTGGTGGCGGGCAACGACGAGATCCGGTCCCTGGCAAAAGCGCACCGGGAAGCCGGTGGCGGCGCGCATGAGGACAAGGTCCGTCTCGGGGAGATGGTGGCTGGCGCGCTTCAGGCGCGCGAAGCAGCAGACGCCGAGCTGCTACAGCAGGAACTGGGGACGGCGGTTGAGGCGGTCAGCGCCGGACCGCCGAGCACCGGCTGGCTGGCCAACCTCTCCTTCCTCATCGACAGCAGCTCAGCAGAACAGTTCTTGGCCGCGGTCGATCAAGTCCGTCGGCAGCATCCGCACCTGGAGCTCCGCGTCAACGGCCCGCTACCGCCCTACAGCTTCGTCGACGTTCCGGGACAGCACGCCGAGGGCAGCACCGCGGAGGCATTCAAAGCGGCCGCGCATCAACCCACGAACCGGTGAACCTCGCCCCTCTTCGCGGCTGACGCTGCAGGACGGGCCTGTTGCACAGGGTCGCCGGCCTCGCTCCACCACGACAGCGCCAGGGGCTCATCACCGACGGGAGGAAGAGCCATGACGACCGTGGTCACTGCTGCACCTCCACGCGACAGAAGAACGATCATGACCGAGCTCATGTACCTACTCGGCAGCCCTTGTGTCCGCTGCGAAGAGGACCTTCCACCCAGCGGCATCCCTTGCGACACCGGCACCGAGACGCAGCGCATGCTCTGCCCCGATCACTTCCACAATGCCGCGGCCGAACACTTCACTCTCCGAGGCAACGCCGACCCCGCCCCGGCCGCCGACGAGGCGCTTTCCCAGGGCCTGCACGCCGTGTCCCTCCCCTGCAAATCACCTGAACGGAGCAGTACAGACCGCTGACATCCTCAGCGCCTGTGCCGGCAGGCGCGCGTGCAGCCTGATGGCATGATCGTCCTTCTTGTGGGCAGGCGACCGGTGTGTCGTGCCCCCCGGCTGAGCTCGTGTCCCGGGTGAGCTCTTGCCTGGACCAGGCCGACTTTCACGTGCTGGGTGACGCGGACAGCGGAGTTCCGGGGCTGCGTGTGACCGAGGTGCCCGCGGGCGCTTTGGTCAGCTGGACGGCCTCGGACGGGTTCACCGCGCTCTCCCGTGACCAGGCAGGCCTGGCAGCAAGCGACGACAGCATGAAAGTGATCGTGCACACCGCAGTAGCCGGGCTGCTGGTCCAGCTCGGCCACACCGTCACCGAAACACCCGATGGCGATGGCCTGGTGGTGCTCGCCGAAGCGGTCCCTCCCACGGGGTAGCAAGGGCAGCCAAGGGTCGACCCGCCCGACGCACTGGGACACCGACGGTGTGTGAGAGGCGTAGCCGGCGTGGCCCCCCTGCAGCCCACCGCTTCACTGCAGGCCGTAATGCAAGGCATTAGGGCGGAAGCGCTGCCTGCTAGTGAGGGCGGCGTCCGGTGACGTCCCCGCCCGGGTCGTCGGGCAGGGCGATGCGGGCGGTGATGCGTTTGCCGACCGGCTCCCGCTGGACCCCGAAGCCCTGGGCGACGGCCATGACGATCTCCAGGCCGTGCTGGCCCACTCTGCCCGCATCAGCGGCCCGGGCCACCGGCAGCACAGGGTCGCTGTCCCACACGACCACTTCCACCAGGTCCCCGGCGATGCGCAGCTTCATCAGCACCGGCCCGGGAGCGTACTTGCGGGCGTTGGTGACCAGCTCGCTGACCACCAGCTGCGTCAGGTCCATCGCACGAGCGGACACCGGAAGGCCGTGCTCAGCCTGCACTCGGGCGAGGAAGTCCACCGCGCGGTGGCGAGCCTCGGCGATGCAGGAATCGTCGCCGTCCAGGGCGACGGTGTCCTGTATCGGAGGGGCGTCAGGCATCACGCTTTCCTCACCATCGGGGACTGATTCCGCCGGATCCACCCTATTTCCCCCGTTCACCCGCCTGCGCGTACCCCGGACTTTCCCTCACATGCCCCGTGAGCTCGGTTACGCAAAGGCCCGAACGGGTGTTCACCGTAGTATCTGGGCAGGCTGCCAACGCACAGCGTCGGGGGCCCTGAGCCCCATCAGCGAGCGCAGTCGAGGAATCGGTGTCAGACACTCACGGAGCAGCCCGGCCCGGCCTGTCGATCGACCGCACCACAGTCGACGGCGTCCGGGTGGTCGCCCTGCGCGGCGAGATCGACCAAACCGTCAAGAACGAGCTCACCGAGGCCCTGCTGTCCTACGGCAGCGTGACGATGCCGCGGACCGTGGTGGACCTCAGCGGCGTGGCCTTCATGGACTCCAGCGGCATCAACGTCCTCATCGGCGCCCACCAGGCAATGAGTGACGCTCAAGGATGGCTGCGTATCGCCGGCGCCCAGACATCGGTGGTGCGGGTCCTTGAACTCGTCGGCCTGGACCAGGTCATCGGCTGCCATCCCACCATCGAGCAGGCCCTGACCGCCTGACTCGCGCGGCGCCCGGCCACGGCGTCCTACCGGGCTTCCGCGTCCGGGCCGTTCTGCTGGCGGGAGCGCCGCAGCACGGCCGCGCCCAGTTCCTGACCCACCGGCCCCGGCAGCGGCCGCCCCAGCGCCCAGGCGATCACGGTCTCAGCCACCGTGTGCAGCTTGGTGTTGGTGTGCTGGGAGACCTCACGCAGCACCTCGAATCCGGCGGCCGGCGCAAGCCGGTGGATCGCAGTGAGAACACCGATGGCCTGGTCGACCGTCGCATGGGAGTCGACGGCGCGCCGCAGCTGCGCGTTCTCCTGCTCCAGGCGGGCGTTCGTGGCGTCGTCACGTGTGCCGTCGGGCAAGGGCCGCGGCACGCGGGAGGTCGTCATGCTGGTCTCCATACAGGGGCAAGGCGTTCTGTACGCCTGCCCCCTACCGCGACACCAAGACACCCTCCGTGCGACGTGAAGATCACACGGGACGAGAGGCCCTTCGCCGAGCCGGGAAGGCGAAGAGCTCCTAGGGCTGTGTTCCCAACCCTCGTCCTGCCGGGTGGCCACCGCCTCCGCGTTCCCTCACGGAACGGTCAGGCGAGGGACGGGCAGCCAAGACGGGACCCGCAGGTCGGCCAGCGGCACCGCTAGGACGGTGATCTCGTGCAGGAAAGGCGAGGGATCGGGCGCCCCTCTGCCCTCTTGCACGCGGCGGCGGGGTCGCGCGCCGTCCTGTGCCCAGGTGCCACTCGTTGGCGCAGCATGACTCGGCGGGGCACTGGCACCCTTGGGCGTGTTCTTCCTGCAAGCTCGACCTCCTTCCTTGGCTGGTGTGGTGACCTCTGGGACTGGGCTCGTTGGGGCACGCGAGACACCGATCGGCTCTGGCCCGCTGACCACTGCGGCAGACCGTAAGGGCCCGGCGTCCCGAAGCCGGGATGCCGGGCCCCTACCGGGGCGCGCGATCAGGCGGGGCGGATATTCTCCGCCTGCGGGCCCTTCTGGCCCTGCGTGACGTCGAACTCCACCTTCTGGCCCTCCTGCAGCTCGCGATAACCCTGGCTGGCGATGTTGGAGTAGTGGGCGAAGACGTCGGGGCCGCCGCCCTCCTGCTCGATGAAGCCGAAGCCCTTCTCGCTGTTGAACCACTTCACTGTGCCCTTGGCCATGACTGTCTCCTATGAGGGAAACCGGGCACGCACCCTGCGCGACCGGGAGGTGATCGCCCTGGTCCGGAGAGGCGCTGAACAGCAAGAACGCCCGTGATGGCGATCACGGGCGAACGGAACTTCGGAACCACGACTGCTGATCACAACGCTATAACGGCATGACGGAAGCCGCTAGCGAAAACGCGCCAGCATCCGGCCCGGAACGAAGCGCCCATAGACACCTCGGTCACCTGCAGCCCCGGATCCCACTGTCGGCGTCGCCCAGCAGCTGGAAGCCGGCCTGGACCAGGCAAGAGCTCACCCGGGACACAAGTTCAGCCGGGGCGCACGACACGCCGGCCGCCTTCCGGCGAGAAGCACGATCATGCCACCGGCCTGCACAGGCACCTGTTCGGACGGCGGGAGGACGCGGTGGACCCCGGACGACGGCAACCGGCGGATGAGTCACGGGTGGCCCGGCTGTACACACTGACGGCTCCCGTCCTGCGAAAAGGAAGGGCAGAGCACTCACAACGGGGCGGCTCCCGGTGGCGCGGTAGGGGTAGGGGTAGGCGCCATGATCTCCGGATCGAGCTCGATCACCTGGGCGGGGATGAGCGATCGCCGGACGACTGATCCACCGGGCGGGCGGCTGCGGCCGCCATAATGGCCAGCAGGAGCGCGATCACGCCGACGATGATGTTGTTGACTATGGTCCTGGTGGTACTGACGTCTCCTGCTACAACCCAGGGCGCAAAGATCGTCCACACGCTGAGTGCGCAAGCGGCCCACGCCATGCTGTGCGAGCGCTCGTATGCCCGGCCAAAGCCACCGCTCATGATCACGGCGTATGCGATGCCGACGATCAAGTTGTTGACGGACAGGGTGGAAAAGCCGTTGAAACCCGCGATCCACGGTGAGGCCGCCAGGTAAAGGCCTGTGATCAGGGCCATCGCCTCGACGGCCTGCGCCCTCGGAGTACTCGCGACACGCTCGGCCATCTCGTGTCGACTGCGCATGGCGAGGATGTCGGGGTGCGTTTCCATGTCCGACCGGGGATGCGTTGCCATTATGGCCTCCGATTTGCCCGTTATGTGTATTACGTGAAGGCGGGTACCCCTCAGGGGCGGGGTAACCATCGCAGACCTGCCTGCGCCCTCAGGACGCCACTGACCGAGGTGGCCCTCGGAGCACCCTCGTCAGTCCTGAGGGTCTCGCTGCGGCGTCGGATCCGATGAGGCGGCCTCCGACGGGCACTCAGACTGCGAGGCGCCCGGGACGCCGTCCCGCGCGCGGACGGAAGGTCGCGTGCGCGGGGAGCTTCCATCCCGCCTTCCGTCGACCTGGACGGCGCCAAGGCTTGTCCCGTGATGATTTTTCCTCCGCATCCCATGTCCGCCGACGCACCGGCCGCACGATCGCCCACGAACGCCGCCTGACGGATGGGGGACGTGCTCGCACCGATCTGAAAGGCCACCCTGGCCAGGCAAAATGGGCAAAATATGTGAGGCTGCGCAGACTCGGGGAAGAAGGTGCGGCAACCGACAGGAGGTTGCTGTGAAGGGTGGAGATCTGGAACTGGGCGAGTTGCTGGCCGCTGCGGAAGCGGCCCCGCCCGGGGAGTCCGTCGACGTGGTGGCACACGACCTGCAGAAGCGGTTCGGTGCCGAGGCCGTGTCCTTCCTTTTCGTCGACCTCATCGGCCAGCGGCTGGTACGCCTCGCCGCGACCGGTGACAAGGCCGCCGACCCGGGCGAGCCGATCGATCTGCAGGGCAGCGTCTACGACAGCGTTCTGCAGAGCCAGCGCCAGAATGTGGAACCGGACGGCCAGGGCGGACGACGCGTCATCACGCCCGTCACCAACCGCGGCGACTGCATCGGCGTCCTGGAAGTGAGCCTGCAGTCCGCAGACGACACCGTGCTGCGCCAGGTCCGCCACGCGGCCCACGCGCTGGCCTACATCATCGTGACGGACCGCCGCTTCACCGATCTGTACCACCAGGGCCGGCGCACCACCGAGACCAGCCTGGCGGCGGAGATCCAGCACCAGTTGCTTCCCTCGGCCTCCTGCTGCGAGGCGGCCCAGTTCACTCTGGCCGCCGGACTGATCCCGGCTGACGACATCGGTGGCGACACCTACGACTACACGCTCGACCGCGACACTCTGCACCTGTCGATCACCGATGCCATGGGCCACGACACGAACTCTGCTCTGTTGGCCACCTTGCTGGTCGGCGCGCTGCGGCGGGCACGTCGCAGCGGCTGTGACGCCCTCAAGCAGGCCAGCCACGCCCACGAGGCCCTGCTGAGCCACAGCCGCGGCCTGGCCACCGGACAGTTGCTCTGCGTCGACCTCGAAACGGGGCTGTGCGAACTGGTCAACGCCGGCCACCCCCGGCCCTTGCTGCTGCGTGACGACGCCGTCGAAGAGGTGAAACTCGCCGTCAACCTGCCCTTCGGTGTGGCGGCACCCACCACCTACCGCCTGCAGGAACTGCTCCTGAGACCCGGGGACCGCCTGGTCCTGCTCACCGACGGAATGCAGGAACGCGGTGCCGCGGCCGTCGACCTGGCCTCGGTCATTTACGACACCCGCGCGCTGCACCCGCGAGAAGCCGTCCGGACCCTGACCGCCGCGGTGCTCGACGCCTGCCACGGCAACCTCAAGGACGACGCCACAGTCCTGATACTGGACTGGCACAGCAATCGCAGTCGGCCGGCCTGATCGAGGCCCCGACCCCGCAGCAGTGACGGGCCTACTCCTGAGTCCCTACTGGGAGCGGTCCCTTTGGAAGCGATCCTCTTCAGCCACCAGCTCGCCCGGAACACGGCCGACCCGGAGGTCAAGGGGCAGCTGGCACGGACCCGCTACATCGAGGCGCAGCAGCAGAAGGTCGTGAACTGGCTGCTGCCGGGCGTCTCCTCGGTCCTGGAGACGACGATCGCCTACGAGCAGGTGGCCGTGGACCTCACGGCATGGGTCGCGCGCATGGAGCCGGACCCCTATCTGAAGCAGGCGTACCAGTTCGGTGTCCTGGAGGACTTCGACCACCTGTACCGGTACGCCAACCTCTACGAGATGATCGAGCACCGCAAGGCGGAGTCGATCGTCGACAACCTCACCGAGGTCATGCCGGGCCGGCCCACCCGGTACCACCACCGCGATCCGGTCGACAACGTCCGCGACCCCTACGACAAGGACGCCACGAACCCCCTGTCGAAGCTTCACGCGCTGACGATCTTGTCGGCGGAGCAGCAGACCATGAACTTCTACATGAACACCGGCCCCACCTACATGGAGCCGATCGCCCGTCAGCTCTACCAGGAGATCGGCCTCATCGACGAGGAGCACGTCACCCACTACGAGTCCCTCGTGGACCCGGGCGAGACGTGGTGGGAGCAGCTCGTCAACCACGAGTACAACGAGTGCTACCTCTATTACTCCTTCATGGAGCAGGAAAGCGACCCGAAGGTGAAGGCGATCTGGGAGCTCCACCTGAACATGGAGCTGGAGCACCTGCACACCGCATGCGACCTGATGCGCCGCCACGACGGACGCGAACCGCAGGAAGTCCTGGCGCCCGAGCTGCCCAACGTGCTCACCTTCGAGCCGAACAAGCAGTACCTGCGCGAACTGCTGGATACTCAGATGGATCTCACGACCCTCGGCGCGGGCTACGCACCCGGTCGCTCGGCGGGGCCTCGCCGCCGTGGCGATGTAGTGGCTCTGCTGATGCGTCAGCACGGCGACATCCGCAACCTCTTCGACGAGGTCGAGCAGAGCCGGGGTGAGGAACGCCGGGACGCTTTCCGTCGCCTCGTACGCCTGCTGGCCGTGCACGAGACCGCCGAAGAAGAGGTCGTCCACCCCTTCGTCCGCAGGGCGGTCGAGGGTGGCGAGCAAGTCGTCAGGGATCGCCTGGCGGAGGAGAAGTCGGCGAAGGAGACGCTGGCGGTCCTGGACGACATGGACACCGATGACCCCAAGTTCATGCCCCGGCTGATGCAGCTGCGCACCGAGGTGCAGGAGCACGCACGGGCGGAGGAACGCTACGAGTTCGCTCACATCCGCCGCAGCACCGACGTCACCAACCTCGCCGCCATGGCCAAGGCCGTCAAAGCCGCCGAGGCGATGGCTCCCACCCGGCCGCACCCCGGTGCCGAGTCGGCCACCGCCAACGTGGCCCTCGGTCCGGTGGCCGCACTCATGGACCGCACGAGAGACGCCGTCCGCAAGGTCATGGGAAAGAGCTGACATAACAGGGAGTCGTCAAGTCGCCGACCTCAAGATCGCCAAGGGGGTACGAGACCAGTCTCCAGGGGTTCCGCCGGTAAGGCGCCGAACGCGACAGCAGCCGCGTCACGAGACAGGGCTGCAACGGGCCCGTCTCAGAAGTGAGTCTCTGGGCCACCACCGAGCGATCGAAGCATGGGGCATCCGGGCGGAATAGTGCTCGGCGTCGGCGGCGGCGGGTGATGGTTTGCCGCGAAGTGGGTGGAGCACTCGGGCACCGCGAGACCTTGCCCGCTTCCAGCAGCGCCTTCGCTTCACGCAGGGAACGGCGCAGATCCTGACGCGGATCCTGGCCCGTGAGCCGTGCGGGCACGGAGGAGGCATCCGACGGCACGTCTTTCAAGCGCACCGCCACTTCGGTGGCCCGGTCGCCGGGTGCGGGGCGGATCCGCGTCCGGATCCTGTCGCCGTACTCCTGCAGCGGCGTCGGCAGCTTGTCGGCCTGAATGTCGGCAGGTGAACGGTTGATCGTCACCGTGAGCCAGCGGTCCGCGGCGGCCGGACCTGCCGTCGAGCGCCGTAGGGCGACGAACGCGCCCGCGGTGAGTCCCGCGGCGGCTGCCCACAGTGATCTCCGGAGCGTCATGGAAGATCACATCCTCGAATGTCCATGCGCGTGCGCGTGGTCGTGGGGGCCTTCTCCCTCGTAGCGCGTCGCGGTGCGCGGCGAGTACCCCCACTCAGGCGCAATCTCCCCGATGTCCGATGCTCACGTCATGCCGATCCGCCGGCTGTCGTCCGTGTCAGGGACTGGCGCGACGCTGAGCTGCTCAGGCGCGGGCCGGGGTGGACCACTCTGTTCCGACCTGATCAGCTGTCCTTGCCCATCGCCTTACGGACGGCGTCACGAGCCCGGTCGATCACGGCTGCCACGGGTCCGACGGCGACATTCTCCGCCGCCGTCTCCACTCCCGGATGCGGGCGGGTGGGCGCCATGGCCTCGGCAGCACGGACAGCCGTGGCCATCATGGCAAGCTGCTGCGCTCCGGCCTTCTCGCGCAGCCCGGGGAACTCGTACTGTTCCTCCGAAGCCGCGTGCTGGAGCACGTCCGCGCGCAGTTCCCGCAAGGCGGGCATGAACCCGGGGTCGTCGGGGTCCATGTCATCGAGCCGGCTCAGCTTCTCCTTCGCGGCCCTCTCCTCCTCGAGACGGTCGTCGACCACCTGCTCACCGTCCTCCAGGAGACGGCGGACCGAGGGGTGGACCACTTCCTCCTCGGCGGTCTCGTGGACCGCCAGAAGGCGGACGAGCCTGCGGAATGCCTCCGCCCGGTCGTCGGCAGTCGCGTTCTCGACCTCGGCGAAGAGATCACGGATGTGGTTGTGCTGCTGCTTCAGCAGCGCCACGACGTCGTCGTTCTCGCCGGCCTCGTCGAGGTGGGGCATGGCGTCGGTCAAGAGATCTCCCTTGGAGTGCAGTCCCGCAGCTGCGTCGGCCCGTTGACAGCGGGCAGCTGGGCTTCGTCCAGGTTCTCCCTGGTGACGGGCGGCCGCGACCGCGCGGGGCCGAACGGCGCAGGTGATCACCCAGACTGAGCAGCCGGGATCTCGGCCTCGCACGGCTGCCGCGCGCCGCTGCGCATCGCGGTCGGTCACGGGGGGGGGGACCCGGGCCGGGCCTCAGGGGTGCCGGGCCGTGAAGGGGGCGTCGCAATGAGCCTGCAAGACCGGATCGCCGAGCTGCGCCGCGTCGCCCGGGAACGGTTCGGGTGGAGCGACCCGTCCGCCGAGCAGACGGAGGCGATGGCGGCACTGATCGACGGCCACGACGTGCTGGTCGTCATGCCCACCGGTTCCGGCAAGTCGGCGATCTATCAGGTGCCGACCGTCATGCTCGGTGGTCCCGCTGTCGTGGTGTCGCCGCTGGTCGCCCTGCAGCGCGACCAGGTCGCCGGCCTGCGGGAGAGCGCGGCACCGGACGCCGTGGCCGTGAACTCCGCACAGCCCCGGTCGGCCACCAAAAGGGGCTGGCGGGCGATCCGGGACGGTGATGCCGAATGCCTGTTCTTGTCCCCCGAGCAGTTGACCAAAGACAGTGTCGTGGAACAGCTGCGGGAAGTGGGCCCTTCGCTGTTCGTCGTCGACGAGGCCCACTGCGTCTCCGCCTGGGGACACGATTTCCGTCCCGACTACCTGAACCTGGGCGAGGCCGCCGAACGGCTGGGCCGCCCGCCGGTACTCGCTCTGACGGCGACGGCCGCGGCCCCGGACAGGGCGGACATCGTCGAGCACCTGACCATGCGCGAGGCCACACGTCGTGACGACCGGGATCGACCGGCCCACCATCCATCTGGCGGTGCGCGTCCTCACCGACGACCCAGCAAAACGCGAGGCGATCGCACGCTGGACGGCCCAGGCTTGCGCCCCCGGCATCCTCTACGCCGCTACCCGCAAGGACGCCGAGACGTACGCGGGGCGGCTCCGGCAGGACGGAGTGGATGCCGAGGCGTACCACGCGGGCACGAAGGCAGCCGACCGCCGCCGGATCCACGACGGCTTCCTGGCCGGCGCTCCCGCCGTAATGATGGCCATCTCCGCGTTCAGGATGGGCATCGACGGGGCGGACGTACGGTTCGTCGCCCACGCGTCCGTCCCGGATTCGCAGGACTCCTACTACCAGGAAGTCGGACGCGCCCGCCGGGACGGGGAGCCGGCCCGCGCGGTGCTGTTCCACCGACCCGAGGACCTGGGACTGCAGAAGTTCCTCACGGCCCGAACTCTGGGCGCCGACGCACTGCGCCGGATCATGACCACGCTGCGCGGCCAGGACGCCCCGCAGAGCCGTAGCCGGACGGCGCAGTTGTGCGGCCTGTCGCGCCGGAAGACCAGCGATCTGCTGAACCTGCCGGAAGAGGCGGGAGCGGTGACCCTCGAGGGCAGGCGCCGTGCGGTCCGGGCTCTGCCCGGCCGCGCGGCGGACGAGGCCGCCGAAGCGGCGGCACGGGTGTTCGAGCGGCGGCGCCGCGTCGACCGCTCGCGCATCGAGATGATGCGCGGCTACGCCGAGACGCCCACCTGCCGCCGCCAGTACCTTCTGGGCTACTTCGGCGAGCAACTGGACGCACCGTGCGGGCGGTGCGACGTGTGCGACCGCGAGGACGAGCACCCCGCCACCGGGGCCGGGTATCCGGACGCCGCTCCCCCGCCCGGGCACGGGCCCTATGAGACGAACGACCGGGTGCGCCACGCGGAGCGGGGTGTGAGCACCGTGAAGTGCACGGAGGGGGACCGCCTCGTCGTGCTGTTCGAGCAGGTCGGGTACAAGACGCTGTCCCTGACAGCAGTACTGGAGGGCGACTTGCTGACCGGCACCTGACGCACCCGGCGACCAGGCCGGGCCGGGCCGTGACGGGGCCGTGACCGGACCGAGCAGCAGCAGCAGCAGCAGGGTGAAAACACCACAAACGTTGCGCCGCGCCGCGTCGGGGTACCCGCCACCGACACTGTCGGCAGCCGCTGGGGCGGACGAGCGTTGCGGCCGGTCTGCGCAGAGGAGAGATCCATGCCCGAGACGATCAAAGAGCAGACGGTTGAGCAACTGGGCGGCTCGGGCAGCGTGCTGGTCCGGCAACGCCGTGATCATGCCGAGATGGACAGGTTGATGGACCGCTATCAGACCCTGGTGGACGGCGAGGACCGCGAACGGGTCCTGCAGGAGACCGTCCAGCTGGTCTTCAGCCACGCCTTCGCCGAGGAGACCGTGCTGTGGCCGGCCGTCCGGCGCTCGGTCGAGGACGGGTACGAGTTGACCTCGCGGGTCGAGGAGGAACACCAGCAGATCAACGATCTTGTCGCCGACATCGAACGCCTGAGTCCGGGTTCTCCTGAGCGTGAGAAGAAGGTACGGCGGGCCTTCGCGCTGATACGGCAGGACATCCGCGACGAGGAGGACCTCGTGCTGCCCCGGCTGCAAGAAGCGCTGCCCGCTGCGCAGCTGCGCCGGCTTGGCACGGCATGGGAGACGGTGCGACGCAGCGCGCCCACCCACCCACACCCCGTCATCCCGCGGCGCCCGCCCGGCAACGCGGTCCTGGGTGTGCCGCTCGGTCTCTACGACCGGATGCGCGACGCCTTCGGACTGAGCACGTCCATGGCTGCTGTCAAGAAGGTGTTCACCGGGCTCGCCGGGGTCCTGGTGCTGGTCGCGGCCGTCGCGATGCGCCGCAAACGACGTTGAACCAACTGGGTGCGGCGCCGAGTGCCGAGGGCAGCGCGGGCAGACCGTCGGCGTCGCCACGCATCTTCTGATCGGGAGGCATCATGTCCGTGTGGTCATGGGCCCGCGAACACCTGGGGGGTCGCACGACCGAGCCCTCCGCAGAGGTCCGTTCGGGTCGGTCGCAGGACACGGGCGGTAAGCCGGACACCGAGGCGGCGGACCGGCACAGCACGACGGGCACGACGCCCAACGACGTCTTCGTGGGCCGGGTCGCGGGCGACGACCCCGGCTACCTGGAGACGGGCGCCGAAAAGCGCGTCGAACCGGACACCGGAGAGGGCGACGAGACCACGACATCGACGACGTAGGCGGCAGGAAGGAAGAGCCATGGGTGATTCCGTCCGGTCCAACACCGCACCGGGCACCGGCTCCACGTCCCGCAGGTCCATGGCCGTCTGCGCGCTGATCGGTGCGGCGGTCATGGCCTCGGTCGACGAGATCCTCTTCCATCAGGTCCTGAGGTGGCTCCACTTCTAGGATCGTTCCACCTCCGGCGTGGGCCTGCTGTCCGAGGGCCGGGACGCCGACCGCCGCGTCACCGGTGGGTGAAGGCGGTCGTACCGGGTACTCGCCAGGGCATGATCAAGCGCGCACTGTGGCAGGGACTGCTCGCCGGTACCGCCGGAGGCGTCGTGATGACTCTCGGCGAGAAGATCGAGCAGGCCGTCACCGGCCGGCCCGACTCCCATGTGCCCGCGCGGGTCCTGCAGCGGCTGACCGGCCTGCCCGAACGACCCGGCCCCCAGCCGGCACCGGTCAACTGGGGCATGCACTACGGCCAGGCCGCCCTCCTCGGGGTGCTCCGTTCGGTCATGGCCCAGGCCGGACTGCGCGGACCGGTCGCCTCCGCCAAGTTCGCCGTCGTCCGCCTCACCAACGACCAGATCCTGGAGAACGCGACCGGCGTCGGCGCCCCACCGCAGACCTGGCCCCGCAAGGAACTCGTCGTGGACCTGCTCCACAAGGCCGTTTACGCCTTCGCCACCGGTGCCGTCGCCGACGCCCTGGCCGCCCGCGGCGGCCAGGGCCCCGGACAGCGCCACGCCGCCGCCCGCCCCGGCCGCCACGCCCACGTCGGCCCCCCGCCCCGTAGGCATACCGACGGGGCATGAATCCGGCGGTCGTCATCTGCAGCCACACGTCGGTCTTCGGGCCGAAGACCCACTCGAAGCTGCGCAGGTGCAGCAGGGGCCACAGTCCGCCCACGATATTGAAGGCACCATGCGCGACCGCGAGCCTGTGGGCGGGCTCCCGCACTCCGGTTCTACTCAAGGGACATCCCTCCGTAGGTTCCGGCCGGGTACCCCTGCCCAGGCGCCCTCACTCCGGGCCGAGTTCGACCGTCGTCGTGACCCGGGTGACGGAGGGGTTCCTCGGCGCCGAACCGAACCCGAAGCGCACGGGCGGCTCGACGGGTGCCATCGCCCCGAGGTCCGCGCACTCCGAGACGGCACGGCTCGGCAGCAGGTCCCGTGCGCCGTAACACTCCCGGCGGCCCGCCCGCTACTGCCGCGCACGCCCGGCAGCAGCGGGCGGGCGGGCCGGTCCGTCAGCACGCTCCATGCCGGACGGCGGGCGAGCGCGCCGGGCACGGTCCGCAGCGCGAAGCCCAGAAGCCCTCGCCGACCGGTGGTGAAACGCAGGTCGTGGCCATCCGTGTGCCGGAGGCGGCGCCCATGCCCGCGATCCAGCCGTCCAAGCGCACGCGGGCGGCGCGTGACGGCACCGGAACGCCGTCGAGGGGAGTCAGGAAAGCTGGGACACACGCTCCGGGACGCACGGCCTGGAGAGTCCGAGCCGTACATGCCTGACTCCTTCCGAGAAGTGCACCAGGGGCTCACCGAGGGGGGCTTCCCGGAGGCCCGCCGCGGCGGTCAGCGTCTCCTCCAGTACATCGACACCGGCGCCGGCCAGCGGCCACGGCTCGTGCTCGACGGGGGTCTCCCAGAGCATGCCGAGCCTGCGGGTGTACGCCCGCCAGCGCGAGGTCAGCCACACGTCCCGCTCCGTCGGATCGGTCGGGTCGCCAGGCCGGACGACCAGGCGGTAGGAGGCGTCACCGATCCATCGGGAACCGGAGTACGAGAAGGTGTCCCCGTCCGTGGACACGCGGAGGGTGCCCGGGTTGTACGGTGCGCCGATGGCGCGGGCCGCCACCATCGGGGGGAAGGCGACCTCGATGGACAGGAACCAGAGCCCGTCCCGGCCGTCACGGTGCCGTACGTACGTGCGCAGGTTGGTCTCCGCGAACGTCGGCAGGCCGGGCAGCGAGGCGGGAACACCGGGTGGTCGCACGTCCGCCATGACAAAGGGAGTGAGCCCCACCCAGGCGGCACCCTCGTACTCGTCCACGACCAGTCCCCCGGGCAGGAGCGCCTGGACGGCGTCAGGCCGGAACGGCCAGTGGACGAACGTCTGCGTCAGCCAGCCCGCCCGCAGCGCCGGCAGGCGCACCCGCTGCTCTGCCCCGTATGCCACCACCGGCGTCGGGTCCCCCGCGCACGATCGAAGAAACACACGGGGCCCGGCACCGCGGGCGGAGCGGCGCCGGCCAGATCATGAAGAGGGCCGGGACGCCGGGCGTCGGGCGAAACGCCTCGCCCGGCTCAGGGAAGGTAGTAGGTCTGCCGCAGGAACGCGGCGGTGTCCCGCAGGGCCTGGGTATAGCCCGACTTATAGCGCGCGTCCGTGTCGGTGCGCCGGCTTTCGGCCTCCGCCCACTGGTCGAGGTGGAGGGCGATGTCGAGGTGGTTGCGGTAGAGCGTGCCCTGTTCGCCGTCGAGGGCCGCTCGTGTGCGCTCCTCGTCCCAGTCCTCCAGCTCGCCGGTATCGAAATCCAGCAGTTCCCCATCAGGCCGCTGCACGGCTTCCTCCTTCGTTTCCTGCAGGCCGAGGACGAGCAGCCCGGTCGTCTTTCCCAGGTACCCGTCATCGGATCCCAGTCGCGTCTGGTGACCGGCTTCGCCGTCGCTGCGGGTCCTCGCCCGCCTGCTCTTGACGTGGGGCCGTGGTCGGGGTCATCCGGCCTGGTCGGCCGTTTGCGGGTAGGCGCAGGTGGGGACCCGGCTGCGCATGACCACGACGCCACGCCGTCGCATGCGGCCGAACCGGGTCCTGTGGCTGCTGGACCGCCTGGAAAGGGAGCCCCGGGCCGATGCGGTGATCGACGCGATCGGCCGGGGTGTGCGTGCCCTGCCGCTCGGTCGCGGCCGGGACGCGCTGCACGGAAGGTGGCTGGGCCACCCCATGCATCCCCTGATGGTGCAGGTGCCGATCGGCAGCTGGCTGTCCGCGGCCCTGCTCGATCTACGGCCCGGCCGCTCCCGTGAAGCAGAAGTGCTTATCGGCGTCGGCCTGACCGCCGCCGCCCCCGCGGCCCTGGCAGGCTGGATCGACTGGGCGGTACTGCACCGCCAGCAACAACGCGTCGGCCTGGTGCACGCCCTGAGCAACGTGACAGCCGTCGCGCTGTACGCCACCTCACTCACCTGCCGCCTCAGGGGACGCCACGCGGCCGGCCGAGCCTACGGCCTGCTGGGACTGACGGCGGTCGGAGTCGGCGGCATGCTGGGCGGCCACCTCGCCTACCGTCAGGCATCCGGCGCCAACCACGCCGAAGAGGTGCCGCACGTGGTCACGGAGGGCTGGCACCGGATCGGCACCGTGGACGAGTTCCCGGCCGGCCGGCCCGTGCGGCGCAGTGTGGACGACGTACCGGTCCTGGTCGTGCGCGAACCCGGCGGCAGCGTCCACGCTCTGGCCGACCGGTGCAGCCACCTCGCCGGACCGCTGTCCGAGGGCACGATCGCCGACGGATGCGTCCAGTGCCCCTGGCACGGAAGCGTCTTCCGCCTGGCCGACGGCTGGAACGTACGCGGCCCCGCCACCGCTCCCCAGCCCGCCTTCGACACTCGGATCACCGACGGCCACGTCGAGATACGCCTGCGCCAGGACGACCGGGCGGAGCACACGGAAAACAGCCGGGAGACAGAGCGGCAACCGGGCGCAGCGGAGGAGGGCGTGACCTATGGATCCCCTGGCCACCACGCCTGACAACAAGGCTGAGACCACCGGTGACGCCGTAGCTGACAAGACGGCTGACAACCGCCTCGCACCCCGCCTGCGCGCGCTTGCCCGGCGCACCGGACGACAGTACTCCGCAGGGCACGACCGGCCGCTGGGCGGCTATCTCGCGGCCATGACGGGATTCGGGGCGTACACGGCGGCCTGGGCCACGGCGGTACGGCTGCGCGGGAGCCCCCTGCCCGACCGGCCCCAGCCCTGGGACGTAGTCCTGACCTCGGTCGCCACGTTCCGACTCAGCAGGCTCCTGAGCAAGGCGTCCGTCACCAGTCCGCTGCGCGCGCCCTTCACGCGGTACGTCGGACCCCAGGGCCCCGCCGAGCTGCACGAGGAGGCGGAGCCGGAGGGCGGCAGAGACACCGTCGGCGAGCTGGTGACCTGCCCGTTCTGCACGAGCGTCTGGGTGGTGTCCACCCTGGCCGCCGGCCAGTTGCTGTGGCCGCGGGCCACCCGGACCGCCATGGGCGCGCTCGCGGCACTGGCCGGCGCGGACGCACTGCAACTGGCGTACGGCGCACTGGTGAGTCGGACCACCGGGGACGACTGACCTGGCCCGCGGAGTACCGGAGTACAACGGTGCCCACGCCGGCCGCTGCACTCCGTCACAACCTCTGTGCCTAGAGGCCCCGCCGAGCTCCGGCGGGGCTTCGTCGTGTCATGGAGCCCGTATGGCGGGGGCCTACAGGAAAGTGGACCGCAATGCGGCAAAGGCGTTGAGCTTTGCAGGAGTGAAGGCTGCGACTTGGTTGGTCGCGAAGAGTCCCGGGTCGGATGCTGCGCGTCGGCCGTAAGACGCGTGTCGTCACTGCGCCCTTGCTTGGGGTGCGCGAGAGAGGAGAACCCGAGTGCGATGGTGCTCACGGCGGACAAGAAACCCCATGTACTCAGAGGCCCCGCCGGGCCGCACCTGCGGGGCTTCTCGTCGCATGCCGCTGTCGACTCTCGCGGAGGCGGCCCGTACGGCATCGACCAAGGCATTCGTGCTGTTGGACGGCACCCCGCTGCCCATCGACCGCATCGCCGCCGACCGGCCCTTCTCCGGAAAGCACAAGAAACACGGGATGAACGTGCAGTTCCTGGTCTATCCGTCCGGCCGGCTGCTGTTGGCCCCCGCAGCCAGGGGCTGCGCTCGACGACCAGCGGGCAGGGCCCGGCCTCAGGGCAAACTCATCGCCAACGAGACGGGGCGGGGTCGGCGCATGGCCCCGCCCACGGGGTTCCCAACTGTCTTTCTGGCCGGGCTCTCACCTCGTCCCGGCCTCGAGTGGTCCCGAAGCTCCTCACGGTGTGGACTTTCGACGCAGAGGGAGTCATGGACACGTCACTCGTCGCAGAGAGTTGGTGAGGCGCCCTGACTTTAGAAGAAGTGCTTGCGTCCACCGACCGCGCGACCGGTCGCACCCAGGATCCACAAGATGGCGCCAACCAGAATGAGGATGCCACCGATCGTCGTCAGCAGACCCATGCCGACAAGCAGGCCGATGATCAGCAGAATAAGCCCAAGAATGATCATTTTTAACCCCATCGTCAGTTCCGGCTCAAGCGCGTGTGCGTATGAGCTTCACAAGGGCCCGAGTTCGTCCCTTGGTGGGTGGATCCCGACTAGTTCCGAACGCCAGGACCTCGGTGCGATAGCCCTTGTGCCCGGCGACACGGTGTTCACGCCCTCCTTCGAAACTTCGTTCAGTACGCCATCTCCTCGACCGTCCTCTGCTCCGGAAGGTCCTTCCACCCCGATGCGGTGCAAGGCCGCGTTCGCCTGACGGTCGCCGCCGTGGTCGAGCCGACGCGTGCGCCGCCGGCCCGACGAATACACGATGGGGCTGACTCCAGACAGGGCGGCGAAGGACGCCTCGGAGTTCAGCCGCTCGGGATTGTCCCCCACGGTGATCAGGAGAGTGACGGCGCTGTCCGGACCGACACCCACCGGTACGAGTAGCTGTGGGGCATGATGTCGACGAGCCGGGTCAGGCGTTGGTTCAGCTCATCGATCTGTCCGGTGAGCTGCTCGATGCGCTGGGCCAGCAGGCTCAGGGTGATGTGAGTGGCCTGAACCACGGCGCCCTCGTCTACCCTCGTGGCGGCCTTGTGCGCGGGGCCGTCACGCATCACCCCTCGGGCGACGCGACGTCGAGCACAGGCACAGCGTGTCCTGCCGTAGCCGAGAGAACATGCAGATCTCGCACGGTTCCTTCCAGGAGGCATGCCGTCTTGGTCCTCTTCCTGATCCTGCTCATCGCCGGAATCGCGCTGGTCGCCATCGACGCGGCCGTCGACGGCATGCCCTACCTGATGCCCATCGGCGTACTGCTTCTCATCGTCGATCTGCTCTACCTGGCGCCCGCTCCATCTGGCGCTCCACCCGGCGCCCGGCCCGCTGACCGGCTCCCGAATGCCCCGGACCAGTTCCGGCCTGACAGCACAACAGCCAGGCGCAATCGTTGGCACAAGGGCACCCGCCTCGCGTAGCAGCGCTGGACCGAGGACCAGGACGCGGTCAGCTATTCGGCGTGCTGCGGGCTGATCCCGACGGACTTCCGTTCGTCCGGGAGGCGTTCAGCGAGCGGGGTGACGACGCAGAACGTCCCGCCAGGTGGGAGAAGGCATGAGGCCGCCAGCGGCGAGGGCTTCGAAGGGTCCCCGGCTGAAGGCGAGCCACGCTCCGGTGGCCTGGGCCCGTCCTTGCAGTTCATCGGGAGCGAGTTCCTGGCGGACCGCCCTCTGGAGTCCGCCGTGGCACACCGCAGCGCCGGTTCGGCTGACCATGCCGATGCCGATGTCCCGGTCGGCGTGTGTTCGGACGGTTCTGCCCCACCGCCACGCGGGGGGAAGCGCCCACGTGGCTGTGCCGAACGATGCCCCTGGTGACATACACGCGCCATCACGGATATGGGTCGCGTTATACGCTGAGGCCCTGGGCCGCCGTCTCCGTGCCGATCTTGGCCGTGGTCGTCACTGCGGCTGATGGATCACTCCAGGTGCTATTTCCCGGAGTCGCATCCGTATCGCCCGTACTCTTCGTGTGTCAACGGCGTCACAGAGCGGGCGCCAAAACCCCTGGAGGCAACACCCCGTGCTGATTGCTCAGCGTCCCTCGTTGGCCGAAGAGGTCGTCGACGAGTTCCGCTCCCGGTTCGTGATCGAGCCGCTGGAGCCGGGCTTCGGTTACACCCTCGGCAACTCCCTGCGCCGGACCCTCCTCTCCTCGATCCCGGGTGCGGCGGTCACGTCCATCCGCATCGACGGCGTGCTGCACGAGTTCACCACCGTGCCGGGCGTCAAGGAGGACGTCACCGACCTGATCCTCAACATCAAGCAGCTGGTCGTCTCCTCGGAGCACGACGAGCCGGTCGTGATGTACCTGCGCAAGCAGGGCCCGGGTCTGGTCACCGCCGCCGACATCGCGCCCCCGGCCGGTGTCGAGGTGCACAACCCCGACCTCGTCCTCGCCACGCTCAACGGTAAGGGCAAGCTGGAGATGGAGCTCACGGTCGAGCGTGGCCGCGGTTACGTCTCCGCCGTGCAGAACAAGCAGGTCGGCCAGGAGATCGGCCGGATCCCGGTCGACTCCATCTACTCGCCGGTACTCAAGGTCACGTACAAGGTCGAGGCCACGCGTGTCGAGCAGCGCACCGACTTCGACAAGCTGATCGTCGACGTCGAGACCAAGCAGGCGATGCGTCCCCGTGACGCCATGGCCTCCGCCGGTAAGACCCTGGTCGAGCTGTTCGGTCTCGCCCGCGAGCTCAACATCGACGCCGAGGGCATCGACATGGGCCCCTCCCCCACGGACGCCGCCCTCGCCGCCGACCTCGCCCTGCCGATCGAGGAGCTGGAGCTCACCGTTCGGTCGTACAACTGCCTCAAGCGCGAGGGCGTCCACTCCGTGGGCGAACTCCTCGCGCGCTCCGAGGCCGACCTTATGGACATCCGCAACTTCGGTGCGAAGTCCATCGACGAGGTCAAGGCGAAGCTGGCCGGCCTGGGCCTGGGTCTCAAGGACAGCCCGCCCGGATTCAACCCGACCGCCGCCGCACTCGGTGCGGACGACGACTCGGACGCGGGTTTCGTGGAGACCGAGCAATACTGAACGCTGCGCTGCGCCGGTCATAGAGACACCTCGCGCACGGGGACAGGAGAATCTCCACGCTCTGTTCACCGCGCGGTGCCAAGGGGCCGTGGCCCCCGCGAACTGTCCCGCCTTCCCAAGCCCGTCGGGTAACCCGGCGCGCGTGCCGGGTTCTGTCGCACCGCAGTGCTGGATGGTGGCCCGAGGACGAAGAGTGAGAGCATCCGCGTCATGGATGATGCAGACGGTCACACGGCTCGGTGGTGGGTGGCGTTGCGCCGGACGCCGTTGGCCGTCTGGAACGACGACGTCACGGACTGGGCCGCTGCGCTGACCTACTATGCGGTGCTGGCCCTGTTCCCGTTGCTGCTGGTGATCCTCTCGATTTTGGGTCTGGCCATGCCCACGGCCAAGCCGGAGGTCATCGACCGCATGACGCAGGCGGCCCCGGCCGAGTCCCGCGCTCTGCTGCGCAGCACTCTGCGGCAGATGGTCGCGCAGCCGACGGCGGCTTGGACGTTGATCTTCGTCGGAGGGGCGGGGGCCATGTGGTCGGGATGCAGCTATCTGAGCGTCTTCCGCCGGGCGTTGTACGCCATGCAGCGGATCAGCGCGGACCGGCCGGTCTGGCGTACCGCTCCGCGCATCATCGCCACGGCACTCGTCCTGAGCTCCCTGCTTCTGACGTCGACCCTCGCGTTGTTGCTCACCGGCGGCCTGGCCCGGCGTCTGGGTCAGGCTCTGAGTCTGGGTACCGGGCCCCAGGCCACCTGGGACACGCTGCGGTGGCCGGTCGTGGCCGCGGTCGCCGTCGCCTTGGTGCTCGTCCTGTACCGGTCAGGACCGGCGTCCTCCCGCCCTGTCCGGAGGATGGCGCCCGGCGGCACATTGGCGGTGGCGCTCCTGCTGACCGTCTCCCTCGGATTCGCTGTCTATACCTCCCTGGTCAGCACTTATGACCGTCTGTACGGTTCACTGGCAGGCGTCGTGGTGTTCCTGGTCTGGCTGTGGCTCTCCAACCTGTCCCTCCTGATCGGTGCTCAGTTCAACGCGGAGCTGACGAAGCCTGCGCACGGGGAATGAGTGCTTCTTGTCGTAGGCGACCTTCAGATAACCGGTACCGACCGTCGCGTCCCCCAGGGGGACGAACACCAGCCGGTGCCGGGTCGGCAGGCCGACCGTCACCGTCGCGAACGCGGGCCGGTCTGTGGCCGTGTCGACATAGACCGCCTCCAGGACGCCGATCTTGTGCCGCTCGTGGTCGACCACGTCGTGGCCTCGCCACTCCCTGATGTCGTGCGCCTCGAACACGGAGCCCCGTCTGTCTCAGGTCAGCTGAAGACCGCTGTCGTCTTCCTCTCGCTCCTCCCTCCGTACCTGCCTACGGAGCGTCACGCCCTGGAGAGCAGCCAACTTTCAGGGCGCACCGCGGCGGAAAACCTCGTGTCCCTGGCCCCTCTACCGGCGTACGCATGATGCGCCACAGCGAACCATCCCCCTGATGTCTTCCGCCTCGACTTTCACGCGCGGGGCGATGCCTCGGCAACCGCCCGGTCCGCCGCGGTCAGCACGCGGCGACGTGGGCGATGAGCGGCGGACCGGAACACTGTCGCGGGGTCAGTAGGCGGCGAGGGAGATGGCGGTGTAGTGCGCGGTGAAGGCCACCACGGTCAGCGCATGGAAGACCTCGTGGAAGCCGAACCAGCGGGGTGCGGGGTCGGGCCGCTGGAGGGCGTAGACCACCGCGCCCGCGCTGTAGAGGAGACCGCCGACAACGATCAAAACCACTACGGCCGCTCCGCCGGTGTGCAGGAAATCGGGCAGGTAGCTCACCGGTGCCCACCCCAGCGCCAGGTAGCACGGGGTGTACAGCCAACGCGGGGCTCCGACCCACAGGACCCGGAACGCGACGCCGACCAAAGCTCCTGTCCAGACGATCCACAGCAGCACGGACCGCTGGTCCGGCGGGAGAAGGGTCACGGCCAGGGGGGTGCAGGTGCCGGCGATGATCAGGAAGATGTTGGCGTGGTCGAGGCGTCGCAGAAGAGCCTCGCCCAGCGGTCCCCAGGTGCCGCGGTGGTAGATGGCGCTCGTCGCGAACAGCAGCCAGGCGGTGACCGCATACACGGCGCCGGCCACGACCGCCTGCGGAGTACGGGCCAGGCAGATGAGCACGACGCCTGCGATCAGTGCGGCGGGGACCATTCCGGCATGGAGCCAGCCACGCAACCTCGGCTTGATCGGCTCGGCCAGGTCAGACACCCGCTCCACCAGAGCAGCAACCGAGTGAGCCCCCTCCCCTGCATGGTCGCCCTGTGATTGGTCGGGGAGCCCGTATGCACGGCGCTCTCCACGCGCTGACCCGACGTGACCACAATCGACTTCAGCGGCGTCGCGGGACACAGCTTCTCGTCCTCCCCCGGGCTCCTGGGCGTCACTGGCAACCATGCGGTCATGCTAGGAAACCTCACCCGGATACATGACGGGAGGTAGAACCCCAGAGCCACGTCGCCGGGCGCGGGCCGTTCGCCGCCGTGTGAACTCCAGTCCCCTGGACGCTACCGCCAATTGGGCCTGCCGAAGCAGAATGGAAGGGCTGGTCAGGGGAACGACCAGGGCTTCCGAACGGGCATCTCCGCTCGCCTACGCGCAGGATCGCCGATGCTTCCTGAGGTCCGCCCCCACGTATCCACCGCCCTCGCAGACCAGTTGGATCACCATCTGGACCTGGTTCCGCATCTCGAAGCCGGCCAACTCGATGTGGAGCGCGTCGCCGGGATTGCGGTGGTCGCAGCCGCCCACGGCGATGGCTATGCGGCCACCGGCCATCTCCTCGGGCTGCTGGCCGCGCTGCCTGCCCCCACCAAGGCAGGAGAACGCTTCTGGTCGGACCTGTGGAGGTCGTCGGGCCCCGCGTAATTGCTGCCCTTCAACATCATGGCTCCGGTGCTGCGTTCGCTGGCAGGAGGAGGAACCGCCCTGGCCCGGCAGGTCCTCTCGGCCGTCGATGAGATGAACCCGCCCCAGCGCGTCGCGGCCGGGGAGGTGATCGGTCAGGCCCTCGTCGAGTCCGACCATCTGCCCGACCTCAAGACACAGGTCATCGGAGAACTGTGGCTGGCGAGATATCGAGCTCACCGCCTGGCGCGTCCTGCACGCAGACCGCAGGTCGGACGATCCGGCCGGACGGAAAGCCTTCCTCGAAGCCTGGACGAGCGTCTGAGCGTCGGCTCCTTCGAGCTGCACGGCAGTCGCGCTGGACATGCGGCTCCCGTGCCCGACGACGCTTGCAGCGACTGAGGTCCGGCGACAGTCTCGGTGCGCAGGTCAGGAAGTTCCGGGACGCAGTCGCATCGGCCCGGGGCCCTCCACAGATCAGGGGCCGCGCAGCCATTGCTGCGCGGCCCCTGATTTTGCCGGCCCGGCACGAGAGCAGGCGCCTTCGTCCGGCTGGGTGACAGGGCCCGCAGGGGCGGCGGTCACCTGGACGCGGCGTGCGCGATTCCCCGGGCCGGTCTGCGAGGTCAGGCCACGTTGATGTTCTCGGCCTGCGGACCCTTCTGGCCCTGGGTGACGTCGAACGTCACGGCCTGGCCCTCCTGGAGCTCACGAAAGCCGGTGGAGTTGATCGCGGAGTAGTGCGCGAAGACATCCGGGCCGCCGCCGTCCTGGGCGATGAAGCCGAAGCCCTTCTCCGCGTTGAACCACTTCACAGTTCCCGTAGCCATGTCTCATGCCTTCCAGTCGATGAACGCCTCCCACTTCTTGTGGCAGACGGAGGTGATCGCCCTGGTTCCTGCGGCACAGCACAGCAAAACGCCCACACCGAAGGCGTGGGCAAGAGGGAAATCCGAACCACGACAGCTGACGCAGACGCTACACGCCCACACACCGCGTCACCACAGGAAATGATCACACCGCACACCGAGACCGTGCGTGCGGTGCCCGCCGACGCTGACGGGCACGCCTCATCTCATGCTGCTGCCGTCGGGTTCGCTGATTCGGCGGCCCCGCGATATTCGGCATTGACGCGCTGGGCTTCCTCGAGCTGGTCTTCGAGGATGACGATCCGGCAGGCGGCCTCGATGGGCGTCCCGTGGTCGACGAGTTCCCGGGCGCGGGCGGCAATACGTAGCTGGTAGCGGGAGTAGCGGCGATGTCCGCCTGCGGAGCGCAGCGGGGTGATGAGGCGGTGTTCGCCGATAGCGCGGAGGAAGCCCTGGGTGGTGCCGAGCAGTTCGGCGGCCCGGCCCATGGTGTAGGCGGGGTAGTCGTCGTCATCGAGACGGCCGAACGTGTCGTCTGCTGTCATTGCACCTCTCTGTGGAACACGTGGAGGGGCCCTGGCGCCGTACTGCCGCCAGGGCCCCGAAGGAACTACTACACCATCTGCCGGCCCTGCTACTGCACCGGCCCTCTGTTTCCGCAGACCCGACCGAGATGCTGTCGGAGCCGCGGGGATCGCGGTTGCTTGACCGGAGACCACCTCGCTATCGATGTCCTGCGGTACCCGGGCCCAAGAATTCCGCCCGGGCGATCCTGATGGCGCTCGGCTCCTCCGTTCTTCCCTCTTGATTAACTACTCACTGAACGGAAACTGCGAACTGCTGGTGGCCTCGAACAGCGCCACTCTTCGGCAGCCAGCCCCGTCGCCCGTCCTGCGTCTGCTCTGGCTTGGAACCCCACTGCCGAACCTCCCGGTGCGCGCGCCCGCAGCCGACGCCTTCACCGAGGTACTGCTCACTGACTTCACTGCTGGGTACTGCGAACCTTCACTTGCTGGTACTGCCACTGCGGTACCGCTCATGGCGGCCCCTGATCACTGCGGGCCACCCGGTCCGGTCGTCAGTCCCGTCGCCGTCCTGCAACCGCTCTGGCTTCGGAACTCCACCACCGCACCGTCCTGCGAACTGCAACTGCGCACTACTGCCCGGCAGTTCATCTCTGCCGGGCCTCTCTTGATCTCGGCTACGACAAAAACCTTAACCACACCGTCGACCAATGTCTACTCCAGCGAGTGTAGATTTCCGTGCGCTGGAAGACGAGGTACTCCGCCTCGACCGGTCCCATGGATGGTTCAAGCAGCTGCGAGGCTCTGTCCGGCGCTCACAGTGACCCACCGCCGCGTGGCATGTCGGGCTGGGCGTGCCGTCGCCGACTGCTCCGCGGCGAGCGTCGGCGGCATCGGCCAACACTGCGTCTCGTGAAGAACACCACCGTTCGGCACGGACGTTTCCAGCCGTGACGCCCCCCAGGTCGGCCGTTCACGAACGCGGCAGAAGGCCCTGCGCCGCCCTCGACGATCCCGGGGTGACCGAGCAGCTGGTGGCGAACCGGCACGGCCCCTGACTCGAGCAGACCGCGGGCTGCGAAGGCACGGGCGGGGCACAGGGGCTGGGTAGGCGCGGGCAGGCGCAGGGACGATTCAGGGACCAGGGTGACCCTCATGATCACGGTGATGGCCAGCGCCGCAGCCGTCCGTTCCACCACAGCCGTTGCCGACGCACGCGATACGGCACGGGCTTCCTCGAAGGTTTGCAGCAGCCGGCCGTGGCGCCTGACGCGGCGGACACTGTGGCCTTGGTCGTGTCCGAGCTCGTCACCAATGCCCCTGCGCCACGGTGGGGGCCGCTGCACAGTGGAACTGACTGCGCACCCCGGCACCATCGAGGTCGCCGTTCACGATCCCAGCCGGCATGTGCGCGCATGCGCACCCCGGACCTGAACGGCGGCACCGGGGGCTTCGGCTGGCCCATGGTCACCGGCCTCGCCCACGCCACGGCGGTCACCCGAGGGGCCTCCGGCGGCAAGACCGTGAGCGCCTTCCTTGCCTGGTGGCGTCACCGCTCAAGCAGCCGGAGGGTCGGTGAATATAATCTGTCTCGTGTCGAAGCCTGACGAACTGCTGGTTGACCTCGCCGCCCTGGTGGAGTCCGGCCAGAGCAATCGGATGTCCCTGACCGTAGTCACCGGTGGTGCTGTCATCACCGGTCGGCTGGCTCCCGAAGCAGTGTGGCGACAGAGGGTCTCGGAGGTACTGACGGATTCCGCCCGGTTGGGCGAGTTCGCCGCTGTCTTCAACACTCCCGCGACGAAGGGGCCGCCTACGCATCTGCACTTCCATGTCGCCCGGATCCTGCAGGGCGCTATGGGGATCCCGGAGACAGGCGGGATGTACCGGGTTGCGATCGAGGACGTCAGCGCCTGGACCGTGGGCGACTTCAGTTATTCCGACCACTGAGCGACGGCGACGGGAACCCGCTGCACGCGGTGTGGGCCCGACCGGCGTACCGGTCGGGCCCACACTGGGGGTCAGATGTCGGCTTGTGCCTGTTTACCCGGTCAGACCGTCGGGGGTGCCGAGCATCGCGGAGGCGTGCTGCAGCGAGCCGGGGATGCCCAGCGGCGCGGCCTTGGGGAGGGCGCGGCAGGTGAAGCCGAGCTGAGTCATGGCTTGGAGGACTTCGGCGGCGCTGAAGTCACGGCGGTCCTGGCGGGTGATGACTTGGCCGACTTGCTTGACGGGGTAGGGCGGCGGCCGATGATCACCGATTCTCCGGTGATCGGTTCGGGCTTGATGCCCTTCATCGAAGCTGTTCATGTGCGCGTCGAACACCGCCGCGTTCACGCCGACACCGGTGGTCGGGATGGTGGCGAGTGACTGGCCGGCGTTGACCGACACGGATGTCGCGGTGGCTGCGGAGGCCGGCGGAGCGGCCACGGCTAGACAGGCTCGCGGCCACGAGCGGCACGGCCGCGGCCAGGGCGATGAGTCGGTCACAACAGGTGCGGGCTTGCCATCTCATCTGTCCTTCCAAGGACGGCGATGGATTGTTCCGGCCCCCCGGTCTGGCGGCGGACTCCGGCGCCGCGACGTGTCGCTCCCGTTCTCATGCGGTGCTGGGCTCGTGTCGTCGAGCCAAGCACAGACACGGATTGTCGAAGCGCTTCGATTGCGTCGATCGCGCCTGCACCTCGAAGTGGTGTCGAAGGTCTCGAACGTGGCATTGCCGATGGGGGCGCGTCAGGCAAGAGGCTCGAGCGTCGACAGACGGGCCCCGGTGAGGGCCGTCCCATCCATCGAAGATCACTCCCGGCGTTCCACCAGAACCAGGTCAAGCGCTTCGATGAGCAGACGTCTTCTCAGAGTCGATACCGAGGCAGCGCACCCTCATATCAGCGACTGTTGCAGCAGGGTTATGTTCGAAGCGCTTCGATATTACGGTGTGTGCCCCGAGCCGACCACGTGTCACAGAGGGGAGCGCAGGTGCAGACACCGCTGATACGCATCCTGGGGCCGATCGAGATCGGCGACGGCGCACACCCGGAGCCACTGCGCGGCATCAAGCCGTGCGCACTGCTCACCGCGCTGCTGCTCAGGCCGGGGAGCGTGGTGTCCCTGGAGAAGCTGATGGACGCCCTGTGGGCGGGCGAGCCGCCGCGCTCCGCCGTGGCGAACCTGCGCTCCTACGCCCATCTCCTGCGCCGGCGGCTCCCGGTGACCACCCCGCTGATCAGCCACCAGGGCGGTTATGAACTCCGGGTCGCGCCGGACGCCGTCGACCACCTGGTGTTCGAGCGGCTGGCCGACCGGGGCCGCGGCGCGGTCACCGACGACCCGCCCCGGGCCATCGAGCTGCTCGACGCCGCGCTGGCACTGTGGAGTTCGGACCACGCGGCCCCCGGAGTCGAGCGGTACGGCATGCTGGACGGCCCGCTGCGCACCCTGGACGCCGAGCGCATCCGCGCCACCGAGGATCTGGCCGATGCCTGGCTCGGCGTCGGCGAGCCGCACTCCGCACTCCGTACGGCGGGGCAGGTACTCGCCGCGGAACCGCTGCGCATCCGCAGCTGGTTACTCGTCCTGAACGCCCATCACCACCTCGGCGAACGAGGGCGGGTGACCGATGCCTTCGAGTCGGCGCGGACCGTCTTCCGCCGCGAGCTCGGCACCGAACCCGACGCCTGTCTGGGGCGGCTGCACCAGCGCCTGCTCGCGGGGTGAGCGCCATGGCCGCCGCGCTCGTGACGGTCTGCCACGTTCTGGTCGCCGTCGTCCTCGCCGCATCCGCCGTGGGCAAGGCACGGCCCGCCGGATTCCGTGCGTTCCTCACCACGCTCGCCGACATGGGCCCGCCCGGGCGGATGGCGGTGCTCGGCGACAACGCGGCGTTGAGCACGGACTCGCGGACCGTCGGCCTCGTACCCGTGGGCGCGGTGGTCGCGGTGGTGTTCGGCGGACACGTCCGGCCCCCCGCCACAGGGCGCGACGGAGGGCCGGGCGCGACCGATGCCCCGGGCAGGCACCGGGGACGGCAGGAACCGCCTCAGTAGCAGCAGGAGTAGAGCCTCCACGGGCTGCAGTTCACACCCGGCGACTCGCAGGTGCGGCGCCAGTTCCCCTTGGCGGTGGGGTACTCGGGGCCGCAGCTCGTGTCGCGGCGGCACCAGTACTCCGTGGTGCTCGCCTCGGCCTCGGCGCGCGGCACGAGCCGGCCGAGGACGGAGTCCGCGAGTCGGTTCAAAGTGCGCATGACCAAACCCCCAATCGTGGCCGTCGCCCGTCACGACGGCGTTCGTCCATGACGCTACGGGGACGGCATACGCCTGCCATACATCGCCGATACGCGGACCCCCTACGCCCCGCTCAGGGGGGGCGCCCCTTTCTCAGACCTCGCTACCCGCCACCTCGTCGAGCCGCCCGTCCCGTAAGCGCAGCACGTCCGTGCAGCGCTCCGCCACCCCCATGTCATGCGTGGCCACCACGAGCGTGCAGCCGTACTCGGCGGCCAGCTCGCCCACCAGGTCCATGATCTGCTCACCGGTCGCCGAGTCCAGGCTCCCGGTGGGTTCGTCGGCGAGCAGCAGCCGGGGCCGGGCGATCAGCGCCCGCGCCACCGCGACCCGCTGCTGCTGTCCGCCGGACAGCTGCGAGGGCAACGCCGACTCCCGTCCCTGAAGGCCCACCGCCGCGAGGAGGTCGCGGGCGCGTGCGTCCCGGTCGAAGCCGGCCCTGCGGGGCAGCACGGGAGCCAGCACGTTGTCCAGCGCGCTCAGGCCCGGCAGCAGATGGAACCGCTGGAACACGAACCCCACTGTGCGCCGGTACGAGGCGGCGGCCCGCCGCCCCAGTGCGGTGACGTCCTGGCCGTCCACCACCACCCGTCCCCTATCGGCCCGTTCGATGGCGCCGATGACGTGCAGCAGGGTGGATTTGCCGGAGCCGGAGGCGCCGACGAGGGCGACGCTGTGACCGGCCGGGATGTCCAGGCTGATGCCGTCGACGGCCGTGATCAGCCCGTCCCCGGTGCCGAAGCTCTTGTGCAGGTCCTCCACCAGGACCGACGCACCGTCCCCCATCGGGTTCTCTCCCTCTCCGTGTCTCTGCCGGTCCTTCTTGCTTCATTCCTCGTCGGCCAACGGCCCCGCCGGCGACCGCCGTACCGCCAGGGCGGCCGCGACGACGCTGCCCGCGACGGCCGCCAGCACTCCCGCCACCGCGACCACGCTCACGGCCACCGGCAGCCCCGCCGGAATCGAGCCGGTGAAGGCCGCGGTCAGTGCGAGCCCCGTCGCGGCGCCGGGCACCGCGCCCGCCACGGCGATCACCGCACCCTGCGCGACGACCAGTCGCATGACCTCGGTGTCGGCCCAGCCGCAGGCCCGCAACATGGCGAACTCCCCGTCCCGTTCACAGCCGTCGAGGTAGAGGACATCGGCGAGGGCGAACACCCCCAGGGCGGCCGTGAGTACGGCCGCGGCCACATCGACCCCCCGTACCCCGAGGGACACCGCCTCGCCGAGGAGGGTGCCCTGGACCTCGCCCTGGAACGTCCACATGACCGCCGTGACCAGGGAGACCGCGGCCACCCCCACCGCGAGCGCCAGCGCGCCGAGCGCCGAACGGGACGGCGTACGCAGCGCCCCGCTCACCGCGAGCCCGGGCAGCGTGCGTCCGCGCCCGGCACGCCGGGCCCGTCGCGGTACGGCGACCCCGCCCCGCAGCGCCTGTGCGGGATACGGCCGCCCCGCCCGTACCGCGGGAAGCGCCCCGGCCAGCAGGGCCGTGGCCACCACCAGCGGGATCGCGAGCAGCGCGCGCCCCGCGGTGACGTCGAGGCCGAAGGCCCAGCCCAGCGGGAACGAGGCCCCGGCACCGGCGGCACCCGCCACGGCCGCGACCAGGGCGACCTCACCGAGGACGAGTCCCGCGAGGCGGGTGCCCGTCCAGCCGGTGCAGGCGAGGACGGCCAGTTCCCGCTGCCGGGTGCGTACGGAGGCGGCCACGGCGTTGCCGAGGAACAGGGCGCACACGCAGAGCACCAGGCCGAAGAGCAGCACGCTCTTACGGTCGGCGGCCTCGACGAGTGCGACGGCGGTGCCCTTGGCGGTCCAGTTCTCCGTCAGCGTGAGGGCGGGCCGCCCGAACTTGCCCTCCCCCAGTGCCACGTGCTGCGGTGCCGGGGAGGAACCTGCCGTGATGTCCACGTCGAGCCCGGTGCGGGTGGTGATCGCCTCGGCGACGGCGCGGATACGTTCCCGGGACGCCTTGTCCGTTCCGTGCACACCCGCGACCCTGACCCGTACCGCGGAGATCGGGTCCCTCGCGTGGGGGGCGTCCGGACCGGTGACGGCCTCCACCGACTGGAGGGTGGTGAGCAGTTGGGGCGGGGTGGCGAGGTAGCCGCCCGGGTTGCTGTTGGGGGCGAGCGCCTGACCGCCGAGTGCGACGCGGCCGGCCTCGTCGGCGGCCCGGGCGACGGGCGGCCGATACGTCTCCAGGGGCACCTCGGACAGTTTCGAGAAGCCCTTCAGTCGCTCGACGGCGTAGGTGCCGACCATGCTGAACTGCGGGAAGCGGGTCGCGCTCTCGTCGGTTCCCGGCAGCCTGGTCACCGGCCGGAACGCCGTGTCCTGAACGAACCACGCAGGCATGTCGCCGCCGTACGTCGACTGCCGCCACAGTTCACGGCTGTCCGAGGCGATGGGCGCGGGCCGCAGCACTCCTCCGCCGGCCGCATAGCGGGGCGCTCCGGCCTGGAGGACGACGAAGGGGTTGACGCTGATCGTGCCGTCCGCGACCGAGCGCCGGAACACGGTGTCGGCGTCGGCGCGCACGGTCGCCCCGGGGCTGACGGGCAGCCCGGCCAGCACACCGCGCAGTTCCTTCCCGCCCCGCCCGGAAAGCTTCGGAAGCGTTCCCGTGACGCTCGAGACCGACGTGCTCAACTGCTCGTCCAGATAGGGCTGGTCCGTACTGATCAGCGGGATGTCCTCGAACCCCGCCCCGCGCGCCATGTCCATGGCGGGCTTCTCACCGTCCTTCAGGTACCGGCCGGAGACCATCGCCCGGTCCACCCCGACCAGCCGGGCCTCCTGCTCGGGATCGACGGCGGCGAGCAGCAGCGTCATCGACCAGTCGATGTCGACGACCGCACGGCGGGATGTCGTGCGGTTGTGCACGTCCGTCCCGCTGGTGAAGGTGCCGTCCGCATGCCGTCGCAGCACGACGAGTTCGCTGCGCTGGGCGGGGTCGAGCTGATCGTTGACCGCGCCGGCGTCGGCCGAGGAAACCGCGCGAAGGGCACACAGCGGCTCGAACCTCCCCCCGGGGAGCACTTCGAGCGGAGGCATCTCACCGTCGTCGCAGGGGCCGTCCGCCCGGCTCAGCGCGTCACCGACCTTGGTCAGATGCCGTCCTCGGTACGTGTACAGACTCCGCCAACTCGGGTCTGTGGCCGTCGACCGGGCATCCGGCAGCACTACGGGATTGCTCGTGACGTAGACGTACACCGACCCCGGGTCCTTGGCCTTGCTCAGCGACCGGTCCGTGCTCCAGGTGTTGCGCAGCCGCAGCAGCTGCCGGGAGGCCGCGGGGTCGAGCTGCCCGGTCACGTCGACCTTCGCGTACGTCCCGGCCTGCACGTAGCCGAGCATCGCCACGGGAGCGGCGATCTCCACACCTCGCAGGCCGGCGATCTCCCGCCACTGGGCGGGCGTTATCCCACCGAACTGCCCGGACAGGAAATTGGGCCGTACCTGTCCGACGGATTTCTCACGCCCGCTCCGCGCACCGGCAGGCCGCACGAGAATGTCGTACGCGGCCCGGAAGTTGGTGTCGGCGGACGCCTTCACCGTCAGCCTTGAGGTTTCCACGGAGCCTGTCAGCAGGGTGAACCCGGCCGTGGCCACCAGCACACCGACCAGCAACGTCACCGTCCGCACGGACTGCCTGCGCAGCTGACCGGTGATCATTCCCAACATGGCGTCTCCACCGGCGTCACGGTAGGGAGCGGCCATACATGGGGGATATACGACGACGGCAGCGAAGGGGCGAGGCAACCAGACGGCTCCTGCGCGTGCCCTCAGAGGTCGCCGGGCAGGCCGAGGCCGGTGAGGGCGCCGACCGGGTCCAGGTCCGGGGTGCCTCGCGGCCACCAGTCGTCCTGGCCCGGCTCGGACTCGTAGGCGTACCACAGGCCGTCGCGGCCGAGACGGAGCTGGATGTGGCCCTGGGGGTGGGTCAGGTGGTTGCGCCAGGGCCGGAAGGCGGGCAGGTCGGCGGCGAGGAGCAGCGGCCTGGCCCGGTCGAACCGGCCGGCGGGCGGGTCCCAGGGCTCTTCCAGTACGGCGAGGCCCTCCGGTCCGCCCTGACGCCAGGCGGCCACCGCACGGGCCAGTTCCGACGTGGTGCGGCCCGCCGCGGAGGCGAGGGACGCGTACAGCGCCCGGCTACCGGCGGTGAGTCCCGCCCCGGGGCGTGCGGCGGCCAGGCGGACCGCGTCCTGCCAGAAGGTCAGCTGCCCGACCGGGTCCCGGCCGGTGCCGAGCAGGGCGTGGGCGCGGGCGGCGGCGTCCGTGGCCAGCTGGTCCAGCGCGAAGGGGTCCGGGCCACCGGGGGCCGCCGGGTAGGCCGGGGGCTGCTCGGGATGCGCGAGGGGAGGCAGTGGGGCGGGGAGGGGCGGGAGGGCGTGCGCGGCGAGGACCTCGGCGGCCCGCACGCCGGGCAGGGGGGCCGGGCCCTTGTCCTGCGCGGCGCGCGCGGCGCGGGTGGCACTCAGCCGGGACAGCGCGTCGAGCAGCTCCCGCTCGCCCCGGCCGCGCAGCAGGAGCAGGACGAAGGGATCGGCGTCGAGCAGCCGGGCGGTCTGGTAGCAGAGGGCGGCCGCGTGCTTGCAGGGGTGACCGCGGTCGGGGCAGCTGCACCGGGGCTCCAGGTCACCGGGGCCGGGCAGCAGCGGCACACCGCACTCCGCGAGCGACTGGGGCATTTCCTTGTCGAGCAGCGCCGCGATGTGCCCGGGGCGGTCTGCGGCGGCGTCCAGGAACCGGTCCCAGTCGGTGTCGTCGAGCGTGCGCAGGTGTACCTGGACGCGGTACGGGCGGGGGCGGCTGCCCTGGACGTAGGCAAGCACCAGTCCGGGCGTCACGGTGATGGCGTCGACGTGACCCTGTGCCGCGTATCCCCGCCCGCGCTCCAGCCGCTTCACGTCCAGCGCGCCCTGTTCCAGCGCCTCGACCCAGGCGTTTCCCCACCAGCTCTCGGCGAAGCGGTCGCCGTCCCGGGGTGGGAGAGGCGGGAAGGTGCGGCGGAGTTCGTGGTCGCGCGTCGGGGCGGCCATGGAGCGGGAGGGCCGGGGGGCGCGGGAGGCCGAGGAGGTGGGCGGGACGGGGGCGGGCGCGGAGGCGACCGGTGCGGAGCTCGCAGGAGAGGGGTCGCCGGAGTGCGGGGCCGAGTCCGCGTCACGGGGCGCCCAGTCGTCGGTGGGGCGGGATGCCCAGTCGTCGATGGGCGGGTCCGAGCCCGGATCACGGGATGTCGAGTCGCCCGACTCGGGCGGGGCGGGCTCGGTCCGGGGCCTCGGACCTCGGGCGTCGGGTGTCTCCCGGGGCGGCGCGGTCCGGCCGTCCCCGATCCGCGGCCTCCCCGCGGCTCGGTCGGCGTCGCCGTGCGGCAGGTCGGTCATGCGGGTGGGCCGGCCGGACCGCCCGGCGGTCGGTTCATGGTCGTCGTCGGAGGCCGTGTCCCGTAGGTCCGGCATCAGGAATGCGCCGGACAGCAGCTCCCCCACGTCCCGCACACCCCGGCCAGGGGCGTCCGCACCCGCCCGTCGCAGAGCCGCCGCTCTGTCGTCCACGGCTCTCTGCCGGGCCCGGCGCCTGCGGCGGGCACCTTCACGCTCGGTCTCCTCCCGGGCCCGCCGCGCGTCGTCCCGTGCCGCGCGCAGCGCCTCACGCGCCACGTCCGCAGCCCGCCGTCCGGCCTCCGCCCGGCCGGAGGATGGCGCAGAGACGGTCGAAGTGGCCTCCGGAGTGCTCGTCCGCGGGTCACCGGATGCCTGCGGCTCCGGCGTCACGGCCGCCGGGAGGCCCTCGGGCTGCCTGCCGGCCCGGGGCGCCCGGGCGACCTCCGGACCACCACCGTCCGCCTCGGGGCCAGTCCTCCCCTCCTGCCCGCCGGAGCCTTCGACGGCACTGGCGCCCGCCGGCGCGCCGCCGTCCTCCCGCCCGCCGGCGGCCACTCCGAAACCACCGACTGCCCCAGGCGCAGCGTCGTCCGCCCGCCCACCGTGCCCCTCGGAACCACCGGCGTTCCCTGGCGCCCCGGCAGCCCCGGAGGAACCGGCGGACTCGAAGGCATCGGCGTCCGCCGGCGCACTCCCCCGCTGCTCGGACACCGCCCTTCGCAGTGCCTCGCGTGCCACGTCTGCCGGCCTGGGCTCCCCCTGCTCCGCCGCTCCCCCGGCCGGGGACGGCGGCTCCGGGTGGGCGGCCGGGGCCGGAGCGGAGTCCTGGGCCGCCCGCTCCCGGGCCTCGCGCAGGGCACGTCGGGCCTCGTCGGACGGGCGCGCACTCATGACGTACTCCGCGGGGACGGCAGGGCGGACGGCGCGCAGCGCGGGCGGGGGGTCATGACGACCTCCGCAGGGACACCAGGTCGGACAGCTCCCGGTCCGTCAGTTCCGTGAGGGAGGACTCGCCGGAGCCCAGGATCGCGTCGGCCAGGGCCCGCTTGGACTGGAGCATCTCGGCGATGCGGTCCTCGACGGTGCCCTCGGTGATGAGGCGGTGGACCTGCACCGGCTGGGTCTGGCCGATCCGGTAGGCGCGGTCGGTCGCCTGCTCCTCGACGGCCGGGTTCCACCAGCGGTCGAAGTGCACGACATGACCCGCCCGGGTGAGGTTGAGGCCGGTGCCGGCCGCCTTGAGCGACAGCACCAGGACCGGCGTCGAACCGGCCTGGAAGCGGTCCACCATGCGCTCCCGCTCGGGGACCGGCGTACCGCCGTGGAGGAGGTCGACCGGGACGGCCCGGGTGGCCAGGTGGGAGGTGATCAAACGGGCCATCCCGACGTACTGGGTGAAGACCAGGGCGGAGCCGTCCTCGGCGAGCAGCGTGTCCAGCAGCTCGTCCAGCAGGGCGAGTTTGCCGGAGCGGGCGGCCAGCCGGTCGCCGGCGGCCTCGGTGTGCTCCTCCTTGAGGAACAGCGCCGGGTGGTCGCAGATCTGCTTCAGCGATGTGAGGAGCTTCAGCACGAGGCCGCGGCGGGGCATGCCCTCGGCCGTCTCGATGGCGAGCATCGACTCGCGGACCACCGCCTCGTACAGCGCGGCCTGTTCGCGGGTGAGGGGCACCGGGTGGTCGGTCTCCGTCTTGGGCGGCAGCTCGGGCACGATGCCCGGGTCGGACTTCTTGCGGCGCAGCAGGAACGGCCGCACCAGGCGGGCCAGGCGCTCCACCGCCTCCTCGTCCTCGCCGTTCTCCACGGCGCGCGCGTGCCGGGCGCGGAAGGACTTCAGGGGGCCGAGGAGGCCCGGGGTGGTCCAGTCGAGCAGGGCCCACAGCTCCGAGAGGTTGTTCTCGACGGGCGTGCCGGTCAGGGCCACGCGCGCGGGGGCCGGGATGGTGCGCAGCGCCTTGGCGGTGGCGGAGTAGGGGTTCTTGACGTGCTGAGCCTCGTCGGCCACGACCATCCCCCAGGCTCGCTCGGCCAGGGCCGGGGCCGCCGAGCGCATGGTGCCGTACGTGGTGAGGACGAAGCCGCCCTCCAGGCCGTCGAGACTGCGGTCGGGGCCGTGGAAGCGGCGGACGGGCACGCCGGGGGCGAAGCGGGTGATCTCCCGCTGCCAGTTGCCCAGCAGGGAGGCCGGGCACACGACGAGGGTGGGTTCGCCGCGTGCCCGCTTCAGGTGCAGGGCGATGAGGGTGATGGTCTTGCCGAGGCCCATGTCGTCGGCGAGGCAGCCGCCGAGGCCGAGGGAGGTCATCAGCTCGAGCCAGGCCAGGCCCCGCAGCTGGTAGTCCCGGAGGGTGGCGTGCAGGCCTGGAGGCGGTGCGGCCGGGCGGATTCCCGCGGTCAGGCGGTCGCGCAGGGCGGCCAGCGCGCCGGCCGGCACGGCCTGGACCGTCTCGCCGTCCACGTCGGCCGTGCCGGTGAGGGCGACGGACAGCGCGTCGACGGGGTCGAGCAGGCCCAGGTCCCGCTTGCGGGCCTTGCGCACCAGCGCCGGGTCGACCAGCACCCACTGGTCGCGCAGCCGGACGACCGGGCGGTGGGCCTCGGCGAGGGCGTCCATCTCGGTGTCGGTGAGCGGGTCGCCGCCGAGCGCCAGTTGCCAGCGGAACTGGAGGAGGTCCTCGCTCTCGAAGAAGCCGGTGCCGTCGGTCGCCGAACCGGGGGCCGGGCGGACCACCGCCGCGGCGGACAGGTCCTGCGCGAGGTCGCGCGGCCAGTGCACGGCGACCCCGGCCGCGGCGAGCCGGGTCGCCGCGACACCGAGCAGGTCGCTCAGCTCGTCCTCCGTCAGGGCCAGCGCATCGGGCGCGCCCTGGTCGGCGAGCCGGTCGAGCGGGGGCCAGACACGGGCCGCACGGCGGACGGCGAGGGCCGCGTCCACACGCGCGCGGGGACCGAAGGCGTCGTCGGCCGCGCCCGCCCACAGGGCCGCCGCGTCGGCCACGAGGGTAGGGTCGGCGAGGCTGTGCACCTGGACGATGGCGGCGCCGGCGCTGCGGGCACCGTCGTCGGACGCGCCGTCGAACAGGTCGTAGGCCGACAGGTCCAGGCGGAGCGAGATCCGCACGCCGGCGTCCATGCCGACGGCGACTTCGGCGGCCCAGTCGTGGGCGGTGGGCAGATGCTGGGCCTCTCGGGCCGCGAAGGGCCGGCCGGAGGTGTGGGGCGCGGCAGGGGTGCGGGGCAGGGTGTCGGCGACGGCGTCGAGGAACGCCCGCACCAGCGCTTCCGGTTCGGGGAGGCGGATCGGGCCGGGGCCGGGCAGGGGCACGGCGTGCCCCTCGTAGGGCAGGGCGGCGGCCACCGCGCGCAGGTGCGCGATGTCGTCCGGGTCGAGGGGGCCCGCGCGCCAGGCGTCGTGGCCCGTGGCGGTCAGGCCGGGCAGCAGCCGGCCGCGGGCGGTGAGCCGCAGGGCGTGCAGGGCGGCCGCGCCCCAGCAGGCCGTGGCGGGGTGGGCCGCGGGGTCGTGCCGGGCGCGGACGAGGAGCGGCAGGGCGGCGTCGACCGGGAGGGTCAGCGCGGGGGTGGTGCGCCGCCGGACGCCGGTGGCGCCGTGCCGTCGCACGACGGTCAGCTCGCTCACCGCGGGGTGCTCGGTTTCCTCGGCGTCCCCGGATGGTGGGGGAGGCAGGGGCTCACCCTCGGGGTCCCAGAAGGCGATGCGCCCCTGACGCGGGAGGGGCGCGGGGAGGAAGACGGCCGGGAGCCGGACCGGGACCGTCGCCTCCCCCGCCCGCTCGGCCATCGGAGCCGTGTCTCCCATACGTTCTGCCACCTCCCGCCCCGCGTGTCGGATCAGTTGTCTCCGACTCTACGGGCGGGGTCTGACAATCGGCCTCGGCGGCCCGGTCAGGGCACGGTCCGGGCGACGACGTACACCCAGGGGTACGCCGGGTTGGACAGGTCGACGACCACGTCGTGGGTGGGCGCCGGGTTCTCCTGCCGGTGCACGAAGCCGTACCAGGAGTCGGTCGTGGCGAACTTCCAGCCGGTGATCTTCCGGTCGCGGGCACCGATGGTGATGTCGCCCTGTTTCAGGTCCTTCCGGGTCACACCCAGGCCGGTCAGATAGGCGTCCAGGCCTGCCGCGTTGGTCTCGAACTGGGTGTAGAGGCGGCTGGTCTTCCAGTTGTTGGTCTCGTAGTACGCCACGTGCCAGGCGGGGTGCGGGACGGGCACCTGGTAGATCCGGCGCTGGAGCTTGGAGGGCCATCCTGCGGTCAGGCCGGTCGCCGAGTACTTCGCCTCCTTGTCCTTGCCGCTGTCGCGGCTCTGGTTCGCGGAGATCACCAGGTAGCCGGCCGGGATGCCGATGAGCAGCACGATGATCAGCAGGGTGAGGGACCTGCGGCGGATCATGTGGCGATGGTCCTCGACCGGACGGTCCGGCTCGTCGGGCCAGGGGCCCTGGTGGGGCAGGGAGGCGGTCACGGCGTCTCCTGGGTACTGCGGAGCGACTGCGTGTACCGCTCGTAGCGCTCGTAGCGCTCCACGCGGCGGCGCTTGGCGCGGCGGAAGCGGCGGGCGACCAGCCGGGCGAGGTCGGCGGCTCCGACCATGCCGGCCTCGGGGCCGAGCTGGGCCCGGACGATGCGGGCCTCGGGGCGGTAGCCGCGGCCGGTGAGGTGCCGCTTGAAGGCGTCCCGGGCCGGGCCGATCAGCAGGTCGTCGGCGGCCGAGACACCGCCGCCGATCACGAAGCAGGAGGGGTCGAGGGCGGCGGCCAGGTTGGCGATGCCGACGCCGAGCCACTGGCCGATGTCCTGGAGCAGCTCGATGCACATGGCGTCGCCCTCGCGGGCCAGCTCGGTGATCATCGGGCCGGTGATGTCGCCGATGCTGCCCTTGACGTGCTCGATGATCCCGTAGGCCACCGGTGAGTCGGCCGCCGCCAGCTCGCGGGCCTCGCGGACCAGGGCGTTCCCGGAGCTGTACTGCTCCCAGCAGCCGCGGTTGCCGCACGGGCAGCGGTGGCCGCCGGGTACGACCTGCATGTGGCCGAACTCGCCCGCGACACCGTACTTGCCGCGCTTGACCTGGCCGTCCTCGAGAATCGCGCCGCCGATGCCGGTGCCGAGGGTGATCATGACGAGGTGGTCCTCGCCGCGGCCGGCGCCGAAGCGCCACTCGGCCCAGGCGGCGGTGTTGGCGTCGTTGTCCACCAGGACGGGGACGGAGAGCCGGCCCGAGAGGCGGTCGCGGAGGGGCTCGTTGCGCCAGGACAGGTGGGGGGCGAACAGCACGCGGTTGCGGTCGGCGTCCACCCAGCCGGCCGCACCGATGCCGACGGCGTGCACGTCGTGCCGGTCGGAGAGGTCCAGAACCAGCTCGGCGATGGTGTCCTCGACGACCTTGGGGCTCTTGGACTTGTCCGGGGTCTCCGTGCGGAGCATCTCCAGGATGTTGCCGTCGGCGTCGACGACACCCGCCATCACCTTCGTACCGCCGATGTCGATGCCGACCGTGGGCACGCGGGGGGCCGTCAGGTGCGAGCGGCGCTCCCGGGTGCCGACCGTGCGGAGCACGGTGGCACGGCGGGAGCCGATGGGGGCGGTGAAGTCGCGGTAGGTGCTCATCGCCGCCGATTCTGCCTCACGGGGAGGCGGGGTGCGGATCAGAGGGTGGTGCGGATCGTCGCCGCGTGCGGGCCGGTGGGGGCTTGTCGCGCCCCGCGGCGGAGCCGCAGATCAGTACAGCCCCGCGCCCCTCATCAGCATGACCATCACGTCCGTACGAGCAGCTGGAACTCGAACGAATAGCGCGTCGGGCGGTAGGTGTGTGTGCCGTATTCCACTGCTCGGCCCGTGTCGTCGAACGTGACGCGTTGCATGGTCAGCAGCGGCGCGCCCGTCTCCTCCGCCAGCCGGTCCGCCTCCTCCGTCGTCGCCGCCCGGGCGCCGATCGACTGGCGGGCGCTGTGCAGGGTGATGCCCGCCGACCGCATCAGCCGGTAGAGCCCGGTGGTCTCCAGCTGGCCGGTGTCGAGGTCGATGAGGCCGGGGGGCAGGAAGTTGCACAGGTGGGCCATGGGCTCGCCGTGGGCGAGTCGGAGGCGCTCGACGCGGTGGACGTCGCTGTTCTCGGCGACGCCGAGTGCCGCGGCGACCTCGGCGGAGGCGGGGACCAGCTCGTTGACGAGGACCCGGGTGGCCGGGCGCTGGCCCGCCGCCTCCAGGTCGTCGTAGAGGCTGCTGAGCTCCAGCGGTCGTTTGACCTGGCTGTGCACGACCTGGGTGCCCACGCCGCGGCGGCGTACGAGGAGGCCCTTGTCGACGAGCGACTGGATGGCCTGGCGGACGGTCGGCCGGGACAGGCCGAGCCGGGCGGCGAGCTCGATCTCGTTGCCCAGCAGGCTGCCGGGGGTCAGCGTGCCGTGCTCGATCGCGGCCTCCAGCTGCTGGGACAGCTGGAAGTACAACGGCACGGGGGAGCTGCGGTCCACGCTCAGCTCGAGCTGCACGGTCGGGTCCACTTCTGGTTTCGGCACGGGCCGAGCGTAGCTCCGTGCGTTGTTGACGGGAAGTCGTGTAGTCAGATTGTCCGGACATGCAGATTGACAGCGGCGGGCTGTGCACGCACTTTGTTTTCATGCGCATCGGCGTCATCGGTACGGGCCGCATCGGCACCATCCACGCGAACACGCTGAGTCGGCATCGCGAGGTCGGCTCCCTGATCCTCACGGACGCGGACCCCGCACGGGCCCAGGAACTGGCGCACCGGCTGGGCGAGACGGCGGCACCCGGCGTGGAGGAGATCTTCCGCTGGGGGGTGGACGCCGTGGTGATCACGACGGCGACATCGGCCCACGCCGAACTGATCGGTCGGGCAGCACGTTCGGGTCTGCCGGTGTTCTGCGAGAAGCCCATCGCGCTGGACCTGCCGGGGTCCTTGGCCGCCATCGCCGAGGTCGAGGCGGCCGGGACGGTTCTCCAGATGGGCTTCCAGCGCCGCTTCGACGCGGGCTACACGGGGGCACGCGAGGCCGTGCGGTCCGGCAGGCTGGGGCGCCTGCACACCGTGCGGGCCCTGACCAGCGACCAGGCGCCGCCGGACGCCGCGTGGCTGCCGTTGTCCGGCGGGCTGTACCGGGACACGCTGATCCACGACTTCGACGTGCTGCGCTGGGTGACCGGCCGGGAGGTCACGGACGTCTACGCGGCCGGGTCCGACGCCGGTCCCCGGATGTTCCGCGAGGCGGGCGACGTCGACACCGCGGCCGCGCTCCTCACCCTGGACGACGGCACGCTGGCCACCCTCACCGCGACCCGGATGAACGGGGCCGGTTACGACGTGCGCATGGAGCTCGCCGGGGAGCGCGACCAGATCGTGGTCGGCCTGGACGACCGTACGCCGATCGCGTCCACCGAGCCGACCGGGCCGCCGGCCGCGGACAAGCCCTGGACGGGCTTCCTGGAGCGGTTCGGCCCCGCCTACGAGGCGGAGCTGAACGCGTTCGTCGAGGTCGTCCGCGGCGAGCGGGCCAATCCCTGCGACGGGCGCGAGGCGCTGCAGGCACTGCGGGTGGCGGAGGCGTGCGAAGTCTCGCGACGCGAGCGCAGGCCGGTACACCTGGCGGAGGTCCCCGGCGGCACGTCCCCGGGGCTGGCGTGACGGCGGGAGGGCCGAGGCGAGCGCAGGCCGGTACACCTGGCGAGATCCCCGGCGGCACATCCCCGGGGCTGGCGTGACGGCGGGAGGTCCGAGGCCTCCGTGGCGCTCCCCCGGCATTCACCCGACGGCGACAGGCCGAGATGCCCGGTGGGCCCCTGGGGTTCGCCTGACGAAGGTCGGGCGGAGATCCCCCGCGGCGTCACCCCGGCCTCCGCCTGACGGCGAGCGGGCCGAGGCCTCCGTAGCGCTCCCCCGGCATTCACCCGACGGCGACATGCCGAGATGCCCGGTGGGCCCCTGGAGTTCGCCTCACGAAGGGCGGGCGGCGACCCCCCGCGGCATCACCCCGGCCTCCGCCTGACGGCGAGCGGGGCCGCCCGTCCCCCCGTTGCGCCTCCCCCGCGTGGGCGTGACGGCGCGCCCCGCCGGTCAGTGCTCTTCCTGCTCCTCCTCCAGGAGCCCCGCGTCGTAGGCGAGCAGCGCGATCTGCACCCGGTTGTTGAGGTCGAGCTTGGCCAGGACGCGCGAGACGTGTGTCTTCACCGTGGCGACGCTCATGAACAGGGAGGTGGCGATCTCGGCGTTGGCCAGGCCCCGGCCGACCGCGACGGCGACCTCGCGCTCGCGGTCGTTGAGGACGGTCAGGCGGTCCCGCGCGCGGGTGCGGCGCGTGTCGGCGGCGGTGCCCGCGGCGTGCCGCATCAGCTGGCGGGTGACCGTGGGCGACAGGACCGGGTCTCCGGCGGCCACCCGGCGCACGGCCGCGAGGATCTCGGCCGGCGGGGTGTCCTTCAGGACGAACCCGGCGGCTCCGGCACGCAGCGCGCGCAGCACCTGCTCGTCGGCGTGGAAGGTGGTGAGCACCACCACCTGCGGGGCGTCCTTGCGGGCACGCAGCCGCTCCGTCGCCGCGAGACCGTCCACCGTCGGCATCCGGATGTCCATGAGCACGACGTCCGGGCGGGTGCGGTCGACGAGGACCTCCGCCTCGGCACCGTCGGCGGCCTCGCCGACGATCTCGATGTCGTCGGCGCCGCCCATCATGAAGGACAGCCCGGCCCGCACCAGCGGATCGTCGTCGACGAGGAGCAGTCTGATCGCAGTCATGAGCCCTACGTAATCACGGCCCGGCCGGGCGGCGGGGCCGGATGGGAGGAGGGGCTTGGGACGGGAGCAGGCGCGCTCACCTCCACGGCAGCCACGCCCGCACCTCGAACCCGCCCTCCGGTGTGGGCCCGTGCTCCAGTCGGCCCCCGGCCAGCGTCGCCCGTTCCGTGAGGCCGATCAGGCCCTGCCCGGAGCCGGGGACGGGCGGCACCTCCCCCTCGGGCGGCGGATTGTGCACGCGGACGGTGAGGCCGGTGCCCCGAGCGCCGGTGACGGTCACCCCGACCTCCGTGCCGGGCGCGTGCTTGCGCGCGTTGGTCAGACCTTCCTGGGCGATCCGGTAGGCGGTGCGGCCGACGGAGGGCGGGACGCCGGCGGGGTCCTCGACGCGGTGGTCGAGGGAGACCTTCATGCCGGCCTCACGGGACTCGGCGACCAGGGTGTCCAGCGCCGCGAGCGTCGGCTGCGGCCGGCCCGTGTCGTCCGGCTCGCCCGCCCGCAGCACACCGATGATCTCCCGCAGGTCCTGGAGCGCCTCGTGCGCGCTCTCCCGGATCACGCCCGCGGCCCGCGCCGTCTGTGCCGGGGGCGCGTCGGGCCGGAACTCCAGGGCCCCCGCGTGCACGCTCAGCAGCGTCAGCCGGTGCGCGAGCACGTCGTGCATCTCCCGCGCGATGGCCTCGCGGGCGAGCCGCTGCGCCTGCTCGGCCCGCAGTCGCGCCTCGGTCTCGGCCCGCCGGGCGCGGTCCCTCAGGCTCACCATGAGCTGCCGCTTGGCCCGGACGAACATGCCCCAGCCGACGGTCGCCACGGTGAGCACCACGACGAACGGAACGCTCACCAGGTAGGGGAGGTCCGGGTCGGGGCGCACCCAGTAGTAGAACGGCACCAGCGCGACGTTGACGCCGCCCACCCAGGCCACGTACCGGAAGGGCCGGTGCACGGCCAGGGTGAACAGGGCGATGAGGCCCGCGCCGCCCGAGGTGTCCGAGAGGAAGCTGAAGAGGGTCAGCGCCACGGCCAGCCCCAGCGGCCGGCGGCGGCGGAGCCAGACGGCCGCGCAGGCCAGCGCGCCGATCACCTGGTCGACGACGGCCAGGCCGTGCGGCACACGGGGGTTGTGGGCGAGGGCGTCGAGGGCCAGCGCACCCACCAGGACGGCCAGCAGGAAGCAGGAGAAGTCGACGACCCAGTCGCGGGCGGTGCGCCGGGGGCGCCGGTCGGCCCGTGCGGCGTCGGGGTCGAGGTCGTGCAGGAGGGCCGACGGAAAGAACCATCTGCGCCCGGTGAACAGCGCGGGCGTCTCCCCTGCCGGCAGCGGGGAGGCGTGCCCCACGTCGTCACCACTCACGAGCGCCAAATCTACGCAGCGCGGGCCCGGTGCACCCGCCCTCGCGCGGGATCGTCGACCAAAGTCGCCGCATCGCAGACTTTCGGTGCGTTCGTGACACCGGAGCGGGGACTTCCGGCCCGGGGGGCTCGTCCCGCGGCCGATGTGCGTGGGGGATCCGCGGGACGAGGCTGGTGGCCATGAAGCAGGTACTGGAGATTCTCGGCTTCCTCGCCCTGGTCCAGGGCGTGGCGGGCCTGGTGCAGGAGTTCACCGACTGGAACTGGGGCCTCGTGCAGCGTCTCGGGTTCCTCGACGGCTACGAGATCTACGCGAGCGTCACGCTGCTCGTGCTGGGCGTCGCCCTGTTCGCCGCGGCCGGGAGCCGGAAGTCCGTCTGACGTGCCGGCGGACGTCCGGCCCGCGGTTCCCGTCGGGGATCAGCAGCCGTGGTCGACCAGGTCGAACGACTCGTAGTGGTCGGCCGTGTAGTAGTCCTCCTGGTTCTGCTCACCGGTGACGATGCGTCGCGCGCCGCGGGTGGAGGAGCCCGGGGTGATGACCGTGTACTCGTGGTAGTAGCCGGACGACTTGCTCGGCAGGACGCCTTCCCGGTTCTGGAAGACGGTGCCGTCCTGGTCGTACGGGTAGGGGCCGCCCCGCTCGATCAGGTCGAGCGTGTCGTGGGCCTGGGACGGCAGGTCGCTGTAGCAGATGTCGCCGACGGCGGTGGGGGCCGCGTCGGCCGTGGTCGCGGAGACGGTTCCGCCGACGAGGAGGGCGGACAGGAGGGCGGCTGCTGCGCCGAGCCGCGAGGCGCGTGGGGGGAAAATCATGACGTTCATGATGACGCGCGTAGACGCTGGCATGTCAATGACAAGCCCGGAGAATTTCCTGTGAAGCCCCGTTGGTTCGCGGGGAGTTCACCCACCTTCCGGCGCCGCGACTCCCCCCTGGGCCGTACGCCCGCTCACTGGGCGTTCGTGGAGAACAGCCCGCCCGCCGGGCCCTGCTTGTCGCCGCCCTGGGCCTTCCTCAGGGCGTTGGCGAGACTCTCGATGGTGAGGGACTGCAGGATGACGCGGCCATTGCCCTCCAGGGTGGCCAGGGACAGGCCCTCACCGCCGAAGACGGCGTTCATCAGGCCCTGGCGGTTGAGGCCGCCGACGCGCTGGACGCCGTACCGGATGCCCTCCTCGAAGGCGACGACGCAGCCGGTGTCGACCTCGACGCGGCCGCCGAAGTCGGCCGGGTTCAGGTCGATGAAGTTCCCCGCGCCGGCGATGATCACCGTGCCGCGCCCGGTGAACTTCTCCAGCACGAAGCCCTCGCCACCGCTCCTGCCGGTACGGCCGCCCTGGAAGGCGATGCCGAAGTCGACGGTGGACTCGGCGGCCACGAAGGCGTCCTTCTCCGCGAACCACGCGCGCGTGCCGTCCAGTTCCAGCGCGCGCATCTCCCCCGGGAGCACGCCCGCGAAGCCGACGGTGCCCTCGCCGCTCCGGGTGGTGAAGTACTGGAAGGCCGGTGACTCGCCCGCGAGGACGCGCTGGCCCGCCTGCATGGCGGTGCCCATGGCCTGGCGCAGCAGCCCGCCCATGCCGCCGGATCCGCTGCCGTCGGGCTGCGGCTGCCCGCCGCCGCTGCCCGACGGGCCGCCCAGGCGGGTCTCCATGGTCACGTTCGTGGTCTTGAACAGGAACTTTCCGGCCTCGCAGTACACCGTCCGACCGGGCTGCAGGCTGACGACCACCATCTGCATGGCGTTGCCGACGATCTCTTGCCGAAGTGTCACGACGGGAGAACGGAAGAACCGGAGGGAAAGGTTCCGGATGTGCTCCGAGCAGGGGACCCTTCGGCGTGCCCGGAGAACCTCGACGTCCGTTCGCCGCCAGCGCCGGTGCCGCGCGGCCGCTGGGATGGACGCATGACTTCTCAGGGAATTCTGGACGGCAAGGTGGCTCTCGTGACCGGCGGGAGCCGTGGCATAGGCGCGGCGACGGCGGTGCGGCTGGCCCGGGAGGGCGCGGACGTGGCGGTCGGCTATGTCAACGGCAAGGAGGCGGCCGAGGACGTCGTACGGGCCGTGGAGGCGCTGGGGCGCCGGGCGGTGGCGCTGCGCGCGGACGCGGCGCAGGTCACCGAGGCGGCCGGGGTGGTGGACGCGGCGGCGGAGGCGCTGGGCGGGCTCGACATCCTGGTCAACAACGCGGGCGTGGGGGTGCTCGGGCCGCTGGACGCCCTGTCGCTCGCGGACGTGGACCGAGTCCTCGGCGTCAACGTACGGGGCGTCTTCCTGGCCTCTCAGGCGGCCGCCGCGCGGATGCCCGAGGGCGGGCGGATCATCACGATCGGCAGTTGCATGGCCCAGCGGGTGCCGGGGCCCGGCGGGACGCTCTACACGACGAGCAAGGCGGCCCTGGCCGGTCTGACCAAGGCGCTGGCCCGGGAACTGGGCGGGCGCGGGATCACGGCGAACCTCGTCCTTCCCGGACCGATCGACACGGACATGAACCCTGCGGACGGGCCGTACGCGGCCGGTCAGGCGGCGATGACGGCCCTGGGGCGGTTCGGGACGGCGGACGAGGTGGCCTCGATGGTCGCCTACCTGGCGGGGGCGACGTATGTGACCGGGGCGGAGTTCTCGGTGGACGGTGGGCACGCGGCGTAAGGCCGCGGAACGCGCGGTGCGGTGAGACCCGCGGGGCGCGTGGCCTGCTGAGACCCGCAGGGCGCGTGGCCTGCTGAGACCCGCACGACTCGTGGCGCGCTGAGATCCGTTGGACTCGTGGCGCGCTGAGACCCGCAGGGCACGTGGCGCGCTGAGACCCGCAGGGCACGTGGCGCGCTGAGACCCGCACGACGCGTGGCGCGCTGAGATCCGTTGGACTCGTGGCGCGCCGAGACCCGCAGGGCACGTGGCGCGCTGAGACCCGCAGGGCACGTGGCGCGCTGAGACCCGCAGGGCGCACCGGTGTTGTCCGCCGGTGCGCCTCCCAGGTCGGGCCGGGGGCGGATCAGCCGCCCAGCTCCTGGTGGCGGGCCGCCAGCCGGCTTGTGCCCTCCCGGGTCAGGGAGCCGAACAGGCGGAGCCGGGAGATGCCGCCGTCCGGGAAGATGTCCACGCGCGCGTGCGTACCGACCGCCGGGGCCGGGAGGACGAAGCGGTGGTTGGTGTCGGGCTGGAGGCGGGTGCGGGGCAGGATCTCCTGCCAGTCGCCGTCCTCGCCGTCCTTCACCGACACCGACGCCCAGCCGGCGCTGTTGCCCTTGAGGTAGGCGGTGTCGATCTCCAGGGCGCGGATCTGCGCCTGGGCGGCCAGCCGGTAGCGGATCCAGTCGTGGCCCTGGTCGCGGCGGCGGCGGGTCTCCCAGCCGTCGTCCATCTTGAGGGAGCGGCCCGGCTGGATGGTGTTGGAGGCGGGCGAGTAGAAGCGGTTGGAGGCGTCCTCGGCCCGGCCGCCGTTCTCCAGGGCGACGACGTCGAAGGTGCCGAGCGCCTCCAGCCACGCCGGGTCGGGGACGACCTCGCCGTGGACGCGCAGGCGCGCGATGCCGCCGTCGGGGTGCTGGTTGACCCGCAGGTGCGTGAAGCACTGCTCGACGTCGACGGCGAACCCGTTCGCCGCGTGGCCGCCCACCGGGGTGCGCGGGACGAGGGTCGTCCACTTCACGTCGCCCCCGAGGAGTTCCTCCGGTGACGGGGAGCCGATGACGCGGGCGCCCTGGACGGACACGGCCTGCGGGTAGTTGCCGCGGAAGTGGGCGGTGTCGACGACGATCCCGCGGATCACGCCCGGGGCGCCGAGTCGGACCAGCGCCCAGTCGTGGTCCTCTGCGGTAGGCCAGGGGTGGCCGGCCGAGGCGCCCCGGCGGCGGCGCGTCTCCCAGCCGTCCATGATCTTGCCCTTGTGCCCGAAGTGCTCGGGGTCGAACTCGGCGGGCCCGGGCACCAGCAGGTTCTCGCGCTGGGCGAAGAACTCGTCGTTGGCGGCGATGACACCGGCGCCGAGGCGCCGGTCGGCGAGGTCGGTGTGCTGGGTGAAGGGGAAGTCGGCGGTGCGGTAGTCCGCGTACGGGTCGCCGCCTCCGTAGGGGTTCGCGTCGCCGGTGAAGCTGGGGATCGCCGTCACGATGATCAGGTCTTCCTTTCGGGTGTCCGGGAGGGGATTTCAGTGGGTCCGGGTGAGGAGTCGCCCCTTCGGTTCGGTGAACTCCCCGTCCGCGACGATGCGCTGCCCGCGCAGCCAGGTGGACTTCACGACGCCGTGCAGGGTCTTGCCCGCGTAGGCCGTGACGCGGTTGCGGTGCTGGAGGGCGACCGGGTCGACGGTGAAGCTCTCATCGGGGGCGAGGACGGCGAAGTCGGCGTCGCGACCCACCGCGATGGCGCCCTTGCGGTCGTCGAGGCCGACCAGTGCGGAGGTGCGCGCGGACATCCAGCGGACGACGTCCTCCAGGCCGTGCCCGCGCCTGCGCGCCTCGGTCCACACCGCCGCCAGGCTCAGCTGGAGGCCGGAGATGCCGCCCCAGGCCGTCGCGAAGTCGTCGGTCTTCAGGTCGGCCGTGGACGGGGAGTGGTCGGTGACGACGCAGTCGATCGTGCCGTCGGCGAGCGCCTGCCAGAGCAGGTCCTGGTTGGCGGCCTCGCGGATGGGCGGGCAGCACTTGAACTCGCTCGCGCCGTCGGGGACTTCCTCGGCGGTGAGGGTCAGGTAGTGGGGGCAGGTCTCCACGGTGATGCGGACGCCCTCCGCCCGCGCCTCGGCGATCATCGGCAGGGCGTCGCTGGAGGAGAGGTGCAGGACGTGCACGCGCGCGTCGAGAGCCTTCGCCTCGCGGATGAGCTGGGCGATGGCGGTGTCCTCGGCGTCCCGGGGGCGGGAGGCGAGGAAGTCGGCGTACTTCGGGCCCGGCTGCTGCGGGGCGGAGGCCAGGAGGCGGGGGTCCTCGGCGTGCACGATGAGCAGTCCGTCGAAGGCGGCGATCTCGGCCATGGCGCGGGCGAGGGGGTCGCGCTCCAGGTGCGGGAACTCGTCCACGCCGGACGGCGACAGGAACGCCTTGAAGCCGAACACGCCGGCCTCGTGCAGCGGCCGGAGTTCCTTGACGTTGTCGGGCAGGGCGCCGCCCCAGAAGCCGACGTCGATGTGCGTCTTGTCGGCGGCGACCTGCTGCTTGGTGCGCAGGTGCGGGACGGTCGTGGTCGGCGGGAGGGAGTTGAGGGGCATGTCGACGAGGGTCGTGATGCCACCGGCCGCCGCGGCGCGGGTGGCGGTCCAGAAGCCCTCCCACTCGGTGCGGCCCGGGTCGTTGACGTGCACGTGGGTGTCGACCAGGCCGGGCAGCAGGACGTGGTCGCCCAGGTCCTCGAGGCTGGCGCTCTCCGGTACGGGCGCGTCGTAGGGGAGGACGGCCGTGATCGTGCCGTCGGCCACCGCGACGGATGCGGCCCGCGTTCCTTCGGGGGTGATGACTCGCGTCGAGCGCAGCACCAGTTCAGCGTCGGACACCCGAACCCCTTACTTCCGCGTAACGGAATTCAACTTTCTGTTGAAGGAGTCTTCACTCCCTCTTTCGCCCAGTCAAGGGCAGACTTGACCGCGGCGCCCTTTCGCGAGCACTCCTGGACGTTTCCACAAAGCGGAATTAAGCTTCCAGCACGCAGAACGTAGCTACGTACAAGCGGGGAGTCAACCGACTGCCGGGTAGGCTTCTGCCCTTCCCGCCCGCCCCGAAAGGAACGCGCCGTGCCGACGTCCAGCGCCAGCACCACCGACTCCGCCCGGTCCTCCGCCAACGGGGGCGTCCAGTCCCTGGAGCGCGCCTTCGACCTGCTCGAACGGATGGCGGACGCGGGCGGCGAGGTCGGCCTGAGCGAGCTGTCCGCGAGCAGCGGCCTGCCCCTGCCGACCATCCACCGCCTGATGCGCACACTGGTCGCCTGCGGATACGTCCGTCAGCAGCCCAACCGGCGGTACGCGCTCGGCCCGCGCCTGATCCGCCTCGGCGAGTCGGCCTCCCGGCTGCTGGGCACCTGGGCGCGGCCGTACCTCGCGCGTCTGGTGGAGGAGACCGGCGAGACGGCGAACATGGCCCTGCTGGACGGGGACGAGATCGTCTACGTGGCGCAGGTGCCCTCGAAGCACTCGATGCGCATGTTCACGGAGGTCGGCCGGCGGGTGCTGCCGCACTCCACGGGCGTCGGCAAGGCCCTGCTCGCCGGCTTCCCGCCCGAGGAGGTGCGGGCGCTGCTCTCCCGTACGGGCATGCCCGCCGCGACGGAGAAGACGATCACCACACCCGACGGGTTCCTCGCGGCCCTGGAGGACGTGCGCCGGCAGGGCTTCGCCATCGACGACAACGAGCAGGAGATCGGGGTGCGCTGCCTGGCGGTCCCGGTACCCGACTCCCCCACGGCCGCGGCCATCTCCATCTCGGGCCCGGCGGGCCGGGTCACCGAGGCACTGACGGACAAGATCGTGCCGGTGCTCCAGCAGGTCGCGGGGGAACTGTCCGAGGCACTCGCCAGCCAGAGCCCCGCGTAACGGGGTGAATCCAGGCGCCGGCTCGCGCGGCATCCGCGGCGGGCGCCCTGAACCTCACCTCGCGCCGGCCGACCCGAGCCCCGCGCAACAGGGCCCGGCCCGGGGCGACGCGCACCCTCGGGCTTGTCGCTCAGCCACGTGACGGTCGAACCGGCTGACCGTTCGGGTCGGTGTGGGGCGGAGCGGTTGATCAGCCGACCGAGGACGCTCCGGGCCGCGCCCTCGCGTTTCGACAAGAGGGCGAACGCCCTTCACGGCACCATGACCGTTGCCGACGCGCGTTCTCGGCCTCTCCTCTGATCAGACGTCCACCAACGCGGCCACCAGGCGTGTCATGGCGGGCCGTGGGTCGGGTGTGCCCGGCCACCCGGTCATCAGGAGGTGGTGGGCGGTGCCGACGACGGCGAGGGCCACCGTGGACGGATCGACGGCCTCTGCCACCCGGCCGAGCCCCCGCTCGACCTGCAGGTAGCCGGTAATGGCCTCCTGGATCGCCGTGAAACCGGGCGCCCCGCCTTCCAGAGCCTCGCGGACGCGCAACGCGGCGGCAGGGCGAGTCATGGCGAGGCCCGAGATGGCCGGCCCGCCGGAGTCGAACAGAGCCAGGGCGACGGCAACGAGGTTCTGCGCCACGGTGGCCTGTCCGGCGAGCTCCGACAGGTGCTGCGCCTTCGCCGCCGTCCGGGCGAAACGATCGAGGCAGAGCTCGGCCACGAACTCATCGAAGCCCGCGAAGTGCGCATGCAGCAGCCCCTTGGCGCAGCCCGCCTCGGTCGTGACGGACCGGCTGGTGAGTGCTCCGGGCCCATCCCTTTCCACGACGCGCTCGGCCGCCGCGAACAGCCGCTCGCGTACGTCCGGCGTCGCCACTCCGCGCGGTGACATGGGGCCCCTCTTCCGTTCCGCCTCCGCCGCCCTCGAAGGGACGCCATGCCCTGGATCGTAACGGGGAATTGCCAGTATGGGCGCGCGCCCATACTGTTTGGGCACACGCCCATTCTCCGTCATCCGCCACAGGAGGCACCCGTGCCAGACATCGTCAACACCGAACAGGCTCACGCGTGGAACGGCCCCGAAGGAGCCCACTGGGCCCGCAACCAGCCCCGCTGGAACGCCGTGAACGAGGGCTTCGACGAGCCGCTCCTCGACGCCGCCGGAATCAACCGGGACCACCGCGTTCTCGACCTCGGCTGCGGCTCCGGGCAGACCACGCGTCTCGCCGCGCTCCGGGCGCCGCAGGGGAGCGCGCTGGGCCTCGACCTGTCCGGCCCGATGCTGGCCGAGGCCCGGTCCCGCACTGAGCGGGAGGGGATCGCCAACATCTCCTTCGCACAAGGCGACGCGCAGGTACACCCGTTCGAGGCGGGGGCGTTCGACGCGGCGATCAGCCGCTACGGAGTGATGTTCTTCGCCGACCCTGTGGCGGCATTCGGCAACGTCGGCCGGGCGCTGCGACCCGGCGGGCGCCTGGCGTTCGTCTGCCCGGCCGATGCCGCGCTCAACGAATGGGTGACGGCGATGGCGGCACTGCGCGGCTTCCTGCCGGTCGGCGACTTCGGGCAGCCGGGGCTGCCCGGCATGTTCTCCCTGGCCGCGCCGGACCGCATCCGCGACATCCTCACCGAGGCCGGCTTCACGGGCATCACCGTCGACCGGACGGAAGCCTACGGGGCATGGGGAGACGGAGCCGAGGACGCGGCGGAGTTCCTGCTGGGTACGGGCCCCGGCCGCCATCTCATGGAGCAGGCCGGCACGATCGCACGGGCCCGTGCCCGTCGCACTCTGACGGACCATCTGCGCGACCACGAGGCGACCGACGGCACGGTCCGGCTGCGCAGCACGTCGTGGCTGGTCGTCGCGGACCGCCCCGCCGATTCGCCGGACACGACCTAACCCTGGCCCCGCACCGGCCCTCCGAAGAGGTCCACCGCCCGCCGGACCTCCGTCAGCTCGGCGGACAGTGCGCTCACCGAGCCGATCGCGCCCGCGATGAGCAGGAGGGAACGGCGCAGGCGGGAGATCTCGGGGAGGCCGTCGGCGGCCATGGCGGCCACGGCGGCCAGTTCCTCCTCGGCGATGGTCCGGTCGGCGAACTCGCCGGGATGGGCGGCCAGTCGGCGGCGCAACCGGGACACGGCGGAGCGCAGCTCCGTCACGCGCGGGTCCTCGCCACTGCCGGTCTCAGACCCCTGCCGCTTCTGCTCGACGCTCCGCAACACAGTCCTCCCCCTCGCACCTCGCCGTGCGCGTGTCCGTCCGACACGAAGTCCCCCACTCCGGGCAGCCGTCGGGCGCCCGGCCGGTCGGTGCGGGCGACAGTAAACGACGCGGACCGCCGGGCGCCAGTCCATTGCGTCATCGACTTGTTTCGCTGAGTGACTTTCTGGCCCGGGGCGCACACCTGTCCGACGCGCGCCTCGCGGCGTCGCACCCCAGTACGGGGCGTGCGGTATGCAGGAGCCATGACGACACGGGAGACGACGGGCGGGGCACAGGCGGTCGCGGGACTGCTGCTCGCGGCCGGTGGCGGGCGGCGGCTCGGCGGACGGCCCAAGGCGCTGCTCCCGCACCGGGGACGGCCCTTGGTGGAGCACGCGGTGCGGGTGCTGCGGGAGGGCGGCTGCGCGGCCGTCCACGTCGTCCTCGGCGCACAGGCCGGCGATGTGCGCGCACGGGCCTCGCTGCCGGGGTGCACCCTGGTCGACAACCCCGACTGGGAGCAGGGGATGGGCAGTTCGCTGCGCGCCGGGCTCGACTCGCTGGCCGGCACGGGCGCCCGGGCCGCCCTGGTGTCACTCGTGGACCAGCCCGGGATCGGGCCCGAGGCGGTGGCCCGGGTCCTCGCGGCGTACGGGGGCGAGGAGACGCTCGCCTGCGCCGCGTACGACGGCGTGCGCGGCCACCCGGTGCTGTTCGGTGCCGCCCACTGGACGGGCATCGCCGCGACCGCCACCGGGGACCGGGGGGCACGCGCCTACCTGAAGGACCACCGGCAGGCGATCACCCTCGTCGAGTGCGGGGACGTGGCCCGGCCGTTCGACATCGACACCGAAGCCGATCTGGCCCACCTGGAGTGAACGGGGTGGCACGGAGCGCCACCTTGCCTCGACCCTGAGAATCTCGACATCAACAGACGATTGAACTTCCACCATGAGGAAACTAGTATCCACTGTTCAGAAGCGCCCGACGGGTCCGAGGGCGTGGAACGCCGTATTCGGGAAGACTGGCACCCGGTGCCGAGCACGCCGGCTCGTCTTCACAGCTCGCTGAAGGAAGTGACCGTTCATGTCCGCTCCAGCGCCGTCCCCGCTGGCCATCGTCGACGCCGAGCCCCTGCCCCGGCAGGAGGAGGTCCTCACCGAAGCGGCGCTCGCCTTCGTGGCCGAGCTGCACCGGCGGTTCACGCCCCGGCGTGACGAACTCCTCGCCCGCCGCGCCGAGCGCCGCGCCGAGATCGCCCGAACCTCCACCCTCGACTTCCTTCCGGAGACCGCCGCGATCCGCGCCGACGACTCCTGGAGGGTCGCCCCGGCCCCGGACGCGCTGAACGACCGCCGGGTCGAGATCACCGGCCCCACCGACCGCAAGATGACCATCAACGCCCTCAACTCGGGTGCGAAGGTGTGGCTCGCGGACTTCGAGGACGCCTCCGCGCCCACCTGGGAGAACGTGGTCGGCGGCCAGCTGAACCTGAGCGACGCCTACACCCGGAACATCGACTTCACCGACCCGAAGTCGGGCAAGTCGTACGCGCTGAAGGCGAACGAGGAACTCGCCACGGTCGTCATGCGCCCGCGCGGCTGGCACCTGAACGAGCGTCACCTCGTCGACGCCGACGGCACCCCGGTGCCCGGCGCCCTCGTCGACTTCGGCCTGTACTTCTTCCACAACGCCCAGCGCCTGCTGGACCTCGGCAAGGGCCCGTACTTCTACCTCCCCAAGACGGAGTCCCACCTCGAGGCGCGCCTGTGGAACGAGGTGTTCGTCTTCGCGCAGGAGTACTGCGGCATCGCGCAGGGCACGGTCCGCGCGACCGTCCTCATCGAGACGATCACCGCCGCGTACGAGATGGAGGAGATCCTCTACGAACTGCGCGACCACGCCTCCGGGCTGAACGCCGGCCGCTGGGACTACCTGTTCTCCATCGTCAAGAACTTCCGTGACGGCGGCGCGAGGTTCGTCCTGCCGGACCGCAACGCGGTGACGATGACGGCCCCGTTCATGCGCGCGTACACCGAACTCCTCGTCCGCACCTGCCACAAGCGCGGAGCCCACGCCATCGGCGGCATGGCGGCCTTCATCCCGTCCCGCCGGGACGCCGAGGTCAACAAGGTCGCCTTCGAGAAGGTCCGCGCCGACAAGGACCGCGAGGCCGGGGACGGCTTCGACGGCTCCTGGGTCGCCCACCCCGACCTGGTGCCGATCGCCATGGAGTCCTTCGACAAGGTCCTCGGCGACAAGCCGAACCAGAAGGACCGGCTCCGTGAGGACGTCGACGTCAAGGCGGCCGACCTGATCGCCGTCGACTCCCTCGACGCCAAGCCCACCTACGCGGGTCTGGTCAACGCCGTGCAGGTCGGCATCCGTTACATCGAGGCCTGGCTGCGCGGCCTGGGCGCGGTCGCCATCTTCAACCTGATGGAGGACGCGGCCACCGCCGAGATCTCCCGCTCCCAGATCTGGCAGTGGATCAACGCGGAGGTCGTACTCGACAACGGCGAGCAGGTCACCGCCGACCTGGCCCGCGAGGTCGCCGCCGAGGAACTCGCGAACATCAGGGCCGAGATCGGCGACGAGGCCTTCGCGACCGGCAACTGGCAGCAGGCGCACGACCTGCTGCTGACGGTCTCCCTCGACGAGGACTACGCCGACTTCCTGACGCTCCCGGCGTACGAGCAGCTCAAGGGCTGAACAGCCGCTACCGCTCCGAGTGGCCCAGGGTCTTGCCCGGGGCCACTCGGTCGCGTACGGCCCTCTTCACCGCCGTCGGCTCCGGGAAGCCCTGCTCGCGACGGTCCCAGACGACCTCGTCTTCGACCCGGACGACGAACACCCCGCCCGTGCCGGGTTTCAGGGCCAGTTCCGTCAGCTCGGCCTCGAACGTCGTGAGCAGTTCCTGCGCCAGCCAGGCCGCACGGGGCAGCCAGCGGCACTGGGTGCAGTACTCGATCTCGACACGGCCACTCATCCGAGGTGCACCGACCAATCCTGCTGGGCCGCGGGCTTGCCGTGCAGGTCGGGCACCTGCCTGAGCCACGCGGGGCGTCCTTGCTGGTTCTTCGCCGCCCGCCGGGCCTCCTCGGCGGCGAGCTCCTCCCGGCTGGGGAAGTCGGTGGGCAGCCAGGCCGCGGAGGCCAGCACCCGTGCGTGGAGGTACGTCACATAGGCCTCGCGCACCTCGTCCGCCGTGGCGAAACCCGGTTCGTCCGCGAGCCAGGCGTCCGGGACCTCGGCGAGGATCCGCCGCAGCAGTTCCCCGGTGACCCGGGGCGCCAGTTCGGCGTCGGCCGCCCGGACGTCGGGACCGTGGTGGCCGAGGGCGTGGTGCCGGAAGTCGTAGGCCTTGCGGGGGTCGGTGGCGTCCCAGCGGTGGTGGAAGACGAGGGCGGCGCCGTGGTCGATCAGCCACAGGCGCGGGGGCGCGACGCCGAGAGTGGGCCAGACCATCAGGTTGGAACTGTGGACCGTGCGGTCGACGTTCACGGTCAGGGCGTCGAGCCAGACGATCCTGCCCGCCTCCAGCGGATCGACGGGGAAGATCCGCGCGATCTCCGGTGTGAAGTCCCGGGCGCCGGGCAGGTGGTCCATGCCGAGGTTGAGGCCCGCACTGGCCGCGTGCAGCCCCCGCACCTCCTGGTGCGGCTCGTGGTCGGCGATCGCCGGGTCGAAGTGCACCAGGACCAGCTCGGGGAAGCGCAGGCCGAGGGCGCGGGCCAGTTCCCCCACGATCACCTCGGCGACAAGCGCCTTACGGCCCTGCGCGGAGCCGGTGAACTTGACGACGTACGTGCCGAGATCGTCCGCCTCGACGACGCCGGGGACGGAACCGCCGGATCGCAGGGGTTCGACGTAGCGGGTCGCGGTGACCTCTCTCAGCATGGTCCTTGGCTCCCCGGGGGCAGAATCCGAAGGGCCATAGTAACCAGGCGTGACGGCCGCGAAGCGGCCCCGCAGGCGGATCCCGTCGGCCTCAGGGCGCCGCGGGCGTGACCGCGGGAGCGGGCACGTGCGCCCGGACGGCATCCATGACGAAGCCGCTGCGGACCCGGGCCGGCATGCGGTTCAGCGGGATCCGCAGGTCCTGCTCGGGCACTTCGTACTCCAGCCGGGCCAGCCGCGGCACGAGGGCACGCAGCAGCGCGACCGTGACGTCCTCACCGGGGCAGCGGTGGCCGGTGGTCCGGTCACCGCCGCCCTGGGGGATCAGGTCGTCACCCGCGGGCGGCCGCTCGAGGAAACGCCGCGGTTCGAAGGTGTACGGATCGTCCCAGAGGGCGGGGTCGTGGTTCTGCCCGTAGAGGTCGAGCAGGACCAGCGTGCCGGACCGGATCGGCTCGCCCCGCCACTCCAGATCGGTGACGGCCCGGCCGCCGACGAAAGGCGCGAAGGGGTAGAAGCGCCGCAGCTCGTGGGCGAACGCCACGGCGTGGGCGGGGTCGTCGCCGGTCAGGCGGTCCCGCAGCCCGGGCCTGAGGCGCAGCGCGTGTCCAGCGCAGGTGACGAACCAGCACACCGCGACGGTCGGGCGGATGACGTTGAGCAGTTCGACCGCGGCCGTGTGCGGGTCGAGGAGCCGGCCGTCGGCGTCCCGGTGCCGGGCGACCCCTTCCAGGGGCGATCCGGTCGGCGGGGTGGCGGTTCCGGCCCGTACGTCCTCGACCAGACGTCCCAGCCAGGCCTCGCAGCGGGCCCGGGCCCGGCGGGCCCGCCAGTGGCGCGGGCCCGCTGTGGCGAAACCGTCGACCATGGCGACCAGGTCCCCGGCCAGTGGCCCGACGTCCTCGACGACGACTCCGGCCCACTGGCACACGCCCCGGGTGAGCACGCGGCTCGTCTCGTCGAACAGCACGACCCGGTGGCCGGACCACGACTCCACCGCCTCGTCCCACTCCGCGGCGACGCGGTCCACCAGGCCGGCGACCGCCTCCGCCCCGGTGAGCAGGGACAGGAACATCTCCTTGCGCATGCGATGGTCCGGGCCGTCCAGGGTGTGCACGGCACCGTGCCCGAACAGCGTGCTCAGCACCGGTCCGGGCAGTGCCGAGCTGCGCTCCACGTGCTGCTCGTCGTAGAAGAACCGCACCGCCTCGGGGCCGTGCAGGGCGACGACCGGCTGTCCCAGGAGCCGGGTGCGCACGAGCGGGGCGGAGGTGCGGCGCCTCCGGTCGGGCAGCCACGCGTATCCCTTGACCAGGAGAGCGAGGGAGCTGTCGGCGATCAGTGGACTGCGGCCGGGATTCATGGCGCGGCGAGTGCCCGCCGGCTCCGCCCGGAAACGCCGCACCCCCGCGCGCACCGGCGCGGGGGTGCGCCGGTGCCGCCGACCGGATCCGAACGGTTCGCGGCGGGTGGATGACCAGGAACGCCGCAGCACGGCGCTCCGTTTGCCGCCGGTGACGGTGGGGACCCGGCGGGGCATGAGCGCAACCTCATCTCGCCGGCTGATGCGGCAGAACCGGGTTTTGTGGCTACTGGATCGCCTGGAGCGCGAGACCAGGGCCGATGCGGTGATAGAGACGCTCCGCAAGGGTGTGCGGGCGCTGCCCCTGGGGCGCGGCCGGGACGTGTTGCACGGCAGGTGGTTGGGGCACCCGGTGCATCCGCTGCTGGTGCAGGTGCCGATCGGGAGCTGGCTGTCGGCGGCGGTCCTGGACCTGCGTCCCGGCCGTTCGCGGGAGTCGCGGCTGCTGGTCGGGGTCGGTCTGGGCGCCGCCGCTCCCGCGGCCCTGGCCGGCTGGGTGGACTGGGCGGAACTGCACCGCCGGCAACAGCGCGTCGGGCTGGTGCACGCGCTGTCCAACACGGCGGCAGTCGGCCTGTACGCCGCCTCGCTCGCCTGCCGCGTCAAGGGGCGCGAGGGGGCCGGCCGGGCGTACGGCTTCCTCGGGCTGACCGCGGTCGGGATCGGCGGCATGCTGGGCGGTCACCTGGCCTACCGGCAGGCCTCCGGCGCGAACCACGCCGAGGAGGTCCCGAACGTCGTCTCCCAGGGCTGGCACCGGATCGGGGCCGTGGCCGAGTTCCCGGCCGGTGAGGCGGTGCGGCGCAGCGTGGACGACGTGCCGGTGCTGGTGGTACGCGAGACCGGTGGGGCGATCCATGCGCTCGCCGAGCGGTGCAGCCACCTCGCGGGGCCGCTGTCCGAGGGCACCGTCGCCGACGGATGTGTGCGGTGCCCGTGGCACGGCAGCGTCTTCCGGCTCTCCGACGGCTGGAACGTGCGGGGACCGGCCACCGCACCCCAGCCCTCCTTCGAGACGCGGGTCGCCGACGGCCATGTCGAGGTGCGGCTGCGTCATCAGAACGGCGGGGAGCCGGCCGGGCAGGCAAACGGAATTCGATCGGGGGCTGCCCATGGGCACGGCGACAGGGACTGACAGCCGACTGGCGAGCCGGCTGTACGGAGCGCTCCGGCGCACCAGCCGGGACTACGCGGCGGGGCACGACCGGCCACTGGGCGGCTATGCCGCTGCCATGGCGGGATTCACGGCGTTCACGGCGGCGTGGACCACGGTGGTACGACGCCGCGGGCGCCCGCTGCCGGAGCGGCCCGAGCCGTGGGACGTGGTCCTGACCTCGGTGGCCACCTTCCGGCTCAGCCGGCTGCTCACCAAGGCGTCGGTGACCAGTCCGCTGCGGGCCCCGTTCACCCGGTACGTCGGGCCGCAGGGGCCCGCCGAGCTGCACGAGGAGGCACAGCCCGAGCAGGGCAGGCACACGGTCGGCGAGCTCGCGACCTGCCCGTTCTGCATGAGCGTCTGGGTCGCCTCGGCGCTGACCGCCGGCCAGTTGCTCTGGCCGCGCGCGACCCGCACGGCCATGGGCACGCTCACCGCCCTGGCCGGGGCGGACACGCTGCAGCTCGCGTACGGCGCGCTGGTGGACAGGACGACCGGCGACTGACCCCGGCCGCCCCGCCCCATGGGGCACCGGCCTGATGACGCGACATGGAGCCCTAAAAGAACATAAATAGCTAGAAGCCCTCGAAAGTACCTGTTGTATGGACGCACACACAACGGGAGCGAGGGAGCATGGCCAAGGACATCAAGGACCCGGGCCCGCCCTCCGAGGCGAGTCTGAAGCCTGACGCCATCGGGTTCGTCGACGCGCTGGTCATCGGGCTCAACGCGACCTCCCCCGCGTACTCCGTGGCGGCGGTGATCGGTCCCGTCGTGGCGCTGGTCGGCATCTACGCCCCCGGCGTGATGCTCGCGTCGTTCGTGCCCATGCTGCTGATCGCCTCGGCGTTCTACTACCTCAACAAGGTCGATCAGGACTGCGGCACGACGTTCTCCTGGGTCACCCGGGCCATGGGGCCGTGGGCGGGCTGGCTCGGCGGCTGGGCCATCACCATGACCGGCGTGCTGGTCGTCGGGTCGCTCGCGGACGTGGCCGTGACGTTCTTCCTGCTCGCGGTCGGCCTGGACAGCTGGGCCGACGACGATGTGGTCCGTCAGGTGCTGACGGTGCTGCTCATCGTGGTGATGACGGCCGTCTGCGTGATCGGCACCGAGCTGTCGGCCAAGGTGCAGAACGTCCTCATCCTGGCGCAGGTCGCCTGTCTGCTCGCCTTCGCCGTGGTGGCGCTCTACCGCGTCTGGGCCGGCACCGGCACGCTCGACTCCGTCGACCCGGAGTTCAGCTGGCTCGACCCGTTCGGAGCCGGCGGAGCGTCACTGACCGCGTCCCTGCTGCTCGGCGTGTTCATCTACTGGGGGTGGGAGTCGGCGGTCAACCTCACCGAGGAGGTCGAGGACTCGGCCACCGCCCCCGGCAAGGCGGCCGTCTGGTCGACGGTGTTGCTGCTGGTGACCTATGTGGCGGTCGCCTTCGCGGTCGTGGCCTACGCCGGTACGGACTACCTCGCCGAGAACGCGGCGGAGGAGGAGTTCATCTTCGCGCTGCTCGCCGAGGAGGCGATGGGCGACTGGGACTGGGTGGTGCTGCTGGCGGTGTCGACGTCCGCGCTCGCCTCCACGCAGACGACGATCATCCCGGCCTCGCGCACGGGGCTGTCCATGGCACGCCGGTACGCGCTGCCCGCCCACTTCGGCCGCATCCACCCCCGCTTCCGCACCCCCGACGTGAGCACCTGGTGGGTCGCGGGCATCGCGATCGTCTGGTACCTCGTCCTCTTCCACATCAGCGAGAACGCGCTCTTCGACTCCCTCACCGCCCTGTCCCTGCTGATCGCGTTCTACTACGCGCTCACGGGTCTCGCCTGCGCGGTGTACTACCGCCGCCAACTGACCCGCAGCGCCCGCACCTTCTTCCTCATCGGCCTCGGGCCGCTGATCGGCGCGGGACTGCTGGCATGGCTGCTGGTGGAATCCGTGGCGGACATGTCCGACCCCGACAACTCCTACAGCGGCGTCTCGTGGTTCGGGATCGGTCCGCCGCTCGTCATCGGCATCGGCATCCTCGTCGCGGGCGTGGTCCTCATGGTCGTGTGGCGGCTGATGGCACCCGCCTTCTGGTCGGAACACCCGAGCGTGGTCGACCCGGCCCTCGTCGACGGCGAGGAGTCCTGACGATGTCGGTGGTCCTCGGCTACGACGAGTCCCCGGGCGCCCGGAGCGCACTGCGCGTCGCCATCGAGGTGGCGACCGCGTACGAAGAACCCCTGGTGATCGTCTACGGCGTCGCCGCCCCCGGCGTCACGGGCGAGGAGTACGGCGCCCATCACGAGGCCGTCCGCGAGGCCGGCAGCACCGCGCTCGCCCACGCGGTCCGGGTGGCCGACGAGGCCGGGGTGCCGACGTCGGTGGAGCTCGTCGACGAGCGGCCCGCGCAGGCGCTGATCGAGGCGGCGGCCCGGCACGGCGCCCGGGTGATCGTGGTGGGCACATGGGGCGAGAGCCCGGTGCGGGGCGCGCTGCTGGGCTCGACCCCGCACAAGCTGCTGCACCTGTCCGGCGTGCCGGTGCTCTGCGTGCCCGCGACGGAGCCCTGACGCTCCCGTCACGCCGGCCGTGTCATGCGGCCCGTGTCACGAGCCCTGCTTCAGGAACTGCCGGCGGCGCGTTTCGTGTGCGGGCTGAAGACGTAGAGGTCGAGGATCTGGGGAACCGGCGCGACGCCGGGGCCGCCCGCCCGCACCCAGGAGACTAGGTCCTCGGTGGCGGCCGGGTCGTTGACCAGTCCGAGCCACACCGGACGGCCCCCGGCGGCCCGGCCCGCCGCCGACGGCTGGACGACGACCACGTTGGCCTGGTCGCAGACGTCGAGGCAGTCGGAGACGCGTACCGGTGCCGCCTCGCGCAGGCGGTCGGTCTGGGCGGCGTGATCGATGCCTCTGATCTTGCGCGTGCCGCAGCAGCAGTCCCGGCAGACGACGATGCGGCACGGAAGCCCTGCGTTCGGCGTCGCGGACATGCCGCTCCCTCCCTCTCTGCGTGTGGCGATGATCATGTCACGCGGGTGCCGGGCCCGGCGGGTCAGGTCCCTTCTTCGAGCGGGTTGGGCAGGGGCCGGTAGCGGGCGTCGGCGCCGTCCGCGCCGGTCCAGCGCAGCAGCAGGTTGGTCTTCGCGGGAAGGGTCGGTGAGGTGAGCAGGGCGGGGATCTCGGGGAGGTCGTGACGGGCGAGTTCGCGGCGGGCGGCGGGCCAGGGGTCGAACCCGGGGTGCCGTTCGGTGAGGGCGCCGGCGATCTCGATGAGGTGATTGACGACCAGGCAGTACACGAGCCGCTCCCAGCCGGCCCGCCGCGTCACGTCCGGCAGCAGCTTCACGCCCTCGGCGTCCCGGTACAGCGCCTGCACCGGCAGCCCGTCGGCGTCCACGGCGACCAGCGTGTTCTGCAGGTGCGCCTCGATGACGACACCGTGCTCGGCGAAGGCCGTCAGCGCCGGGGGCACGACCTGCGCCAGGTACGCCGCCCACCAGACCGCGGGGTCGGTGGCGCGGTCGAGCGGGCTGCCGTCGAAGCCCTCGACGAGAGCGGCGGCGAGCACCGGGACCGTGCCGGGCAGCAGGCGTCCGGCGAAACCGTCGCGGACGAGGACGGCCAGGGCCTCGAAGGCGAAGTCGGCGGTGCGGTAGCCGCGGTCGCCGAGCCAGGCCGAGGGCCCCTCGAACGTCTCGAAGGCGGCGCACACGGCCGCGTCCGTCCTGCGCAGGGCGAGCAGGTCGTGGCGCCACAGGCGGCGGATGTCGTTGGTGATGCGCACGTCCAGGCTGAACTTGAGGAAGAGGTCACGCTCGGGCGTGTAGAGCGTGCGGATCGCGGCCGTGGGCCAGGCGTCGGAGGCGGTCGTGCCGAGCCGGATGAGCCTGCCGTCCGCGAAGGCTCCGGCGAGCTCCCGCGCGGCCAGTTCGAGCTGCCAGGGGTGGGCCGGGAGCAGCCGGTACCCGGGCGGGGCCGTGCCGAGGCCGTCGAGGGCGGAGGTGTCGCCCTCCTCGACGACGGTGTCCTCGCGAAGCCCCAGCAGGGCGATCGGGAAGCGGGCGTGGGCCTCGGGCGCGTACGGCAGCCAGCGGGACGTGGGGCCGCCGCCGCGCGCCTTGGGGGCCGGGTGGTGGGTGTGGCCGGTCAGGAGGGACTGCTCGGAGCGCAGGTAGGGGTCGTCGGGCGGGGTGGCCCGGGCCCGGGCGGCGAGCAGGGCGGCCACGGCGTCGCGGCTGTCGAGCATCTCGGCGGGCAGTTCGTGGTCGGAGAGCCCGGTGTGCCGGCGCAGTTCCTCGGCGACGAGCTTGACCAGCTCGGTGTGGCCGACGCGGTGCCAGGCGCCCGCGACCTCGATCTCCGGCTCGGCGGGCCGCCGCGTTCCGCGCACCCGCAGCAGCCGGTCCGAGCCGGGAAGCCGGTGGACACGACGGTCGCCCTCCCGGCGCACCGGCCGGGCGACCTCCCGCAGCAGGCAGTTCAGCAGGGGCACGGCGGCGTACGCGTCGGCGAGGGCTCCGGTGGCCGGGTCGTCACCTGGGGCCGAGTCGTCGTCGGCGGGCGGGGGCATGAGGTCCACGCGTTCCACTCGTCCCTATGGTCCTTCCAGCGTTCCGGGCGGAGATGATCAGTATGTCGGTCGTCGCCATTCCGCTGTGACGCCCCTATTCGTACCCGAGGAGCCCGCCCGTGCACCGTCCCCCCACCGCCGAGGCCGAGGTCGCCGACGAGTTGTCCGTCGTTCGGCCCGGGCTCCTGCCGCGGTACGAGGCCGAACTGCCCGGCGCCCGGGCGGCCGTGCTGTCCCGGCTGTGGCGCGGCCTCGCCCACGAGCCGCTGCCCTGGGTCGCCGGCCGGGAGCAGGCCCGGGACGGTCTGACGCTGTCCCTGTCCGACGGCCGCCGGCTGCACGGCCCCCGGCCGGATCCGTACGCGACCGGCGCGTACGTCACCGTCGTACGGCTGGACGAGACGGCGTACGCGGATCCGGCGCGGCTGATGACCGACCTCGCCGTACCGCACTCCGCTTCCCTCGCCGCCGAGCTCGGCCACAGCGTCGCCTCGTTGGCGCTGTCGCGGGCGGGCCAGGAGGGTGACCGGGCGGACTGGCCGGAGAGCGACTGGGAATGGGAGCAGCGGATCGTCGACGGGCACCCGTTCCATCCGACGTGCCGGTCCCGGCCCGGCTTCTCGGTGGCCGAGCAGTTGGCCTACGGGCCCGAGCACCGGCCGGTCGTGGAGCTGGGGCTGGTGCCGGTGCGGGCGGAGGAGTGCCTGGTGACGGGCGTGTGGCCGGACGAACTGCGGGTCGGGGGGCGGGTGGTGCTGCCGGTGCATCCGTGGCAGGCGGCGCATGTGCTGAAGCGGACGTGCGAGGAGCGGCGCCCGGCGCATCCGCTGATGTCCCTGCGGACACTGGCCCTGCCCGGCGGGCCGCAGGTGAAGACCTCGCTGAGCGCCCGGCTGACGTCCTCGGTGCGGGACATCTCCCTGCCCTCGGTGGCCGCGTCCGCGATGCTGTCGGACTTCGCCGCGACGCCGGCGGAACGCACGGACGGTCTGCTGCACGTCACCCGCACGCTGGGGGCGGCGGCGGCCGGCTCCCCGGACTTCGCGGCCGTCCTGCGGGAGTCGCCGCAGACGTACGCGGGCAGCGGTGAACGGGTCCTGCCGGTGGCGGCACTCGCGACCACCGGCCTCCCCCGCTCCCCCGCCTGGCTGGCCGGTTTCGCGCGGCTCACGCTCACGGTCGGGCTGCGGCTGCTGGAGCTGGGCGTGGCCCTGGAGGCGCACGGCCAGAACCTCCTGGTGGTCCTCTCGGCGGCGGGCGACCCGCTGCGGCTGGTCTATCGCGATCTGGCCGACATCCGGGTCAGCCCGGCCCGCCTGGCCCGGCACGGCATCGAGATGCCCGAGCTGCCCGCCCGGATGGTCACGGACGACGAACGCGCGCTCCGGCGCAAGCTGTTCGGCTCGCTCGTGGCGGGCGCGCTGGCCGGCACGGCCGGATCGGGCCAGGCGCTCGGCGCGGCGCTGGAGACGGCCGTGCGGGACCTGCCGCGCACCCCGGATCTCGCGGCCCTGTGCGCCGATCCGCTGCCCACGAAGGCGCTGACGCTGATGCGGCTCTCGCCGCGGACGCCCGGGGACCAGTGGGCGGAACTGCCCAACCCCTTGCGGTGAGCCCGTTTTTGGAACCGGACCGGGGTGATCAATAGGATCCGGCGATGATCACAAGAACACGGCTGGCGGCAGGGGTCTGTGCCCTGCTCGCCGCGCTGACGGCCGGGCTCGCCTTCCCGGCCGGAGCGGCCGCCGGCGAACCCACGGGCCAGGACGCCCCCAAGGTCGACCTCGTCCTCGATGTGAGCGGCTCGATGAGGGCCAGGGACATCGACGGCCAGTCGCGGATGGCCGCCGCGAAGCAGGCGTTCAACGAGGTACTCGACGCGACGCCCGAGGAGGTCGAACTCGGCATCCGCACCCTGGGCGCGAACTACCCCGGGGACGACCGCAAGACGGGCTGCAAGGACACCGCACAGCTCTATCCGGTCGGCCCGCTCGACCGCACCGAGGCCAAGACGGCCGTCGCCACCCTCACCCCGACGGGCTGGACGCCGATCGGCCCGGCCCTGCTGAAGGCCGCGGGTGACCTGGACGGCGGCGACGGCTCCAAGCGCATCGTGCTGATCAGCGACGGCGAGGACACCTGCGCCCCGCTGGACCCGTGCGAGGTGGCCCGCGAGATCGCGGCCAAGGGCATCGGCCTGACCATCGACACCCTGGGACTGGTGCCGACCGCCAAGCTGAGCCGGCAGCTGAGCTGCATCGCCGAGGCGACCGGCGGCACCTACACCTCGGTCGAGCACCAGGACGAACTCACCGACCGGGTCAACCAGTTGGTGGACCGGGCGGCCGACCCGGTGGTGACGCCGGTGGCGACCGAGGGCGCCGACCGCTGTGCCGGGGCGCCGACGCTGAAGTCGGGCCTGTACACCGACCGGGAGGAGTCCGGGCAGCAGCGCTGGTACCGGGTGGACGTTCCGCCGGGCAAGGAGCTGCGTGCCTCGGTGAGCGTCGCGGCGGACCGGGCGGTGAACCCCGGCTACGGCGTGCTGATGCGGGCCGTGACCTCGAAGGGCCGCGAGATCGTGCGCGGCGAGGCGGCGGGCAACGGCCGTACGGACGTGATCTCGACGGGTCTGCGCTACCCGAAGGCCGAGAGCGACGACGAGGACGCGCCCGCCGAGGCGGTCTGCCTCGGCGTCTCGCACTCCTTCTCGGCGGCCTCCGGCGTGAAGACCACGCCCGGTCTGCCGTTGGAGCTGACCGTGGACGTCGTGGACGCCCCGGACCAGGCGGGCGATGTGGCCGCCTTCGGCCTCGGGCGCGGCTGGTGGCTGCTCGGCGTGCTGATCCTCACCGGCTTCCTCGCCGGTCTCGTCTGGGGCTGGCTGTCGCGCTGGCGGGTCGCGGTCTGGAGGACCAACTGATGCGAGTGGTACGAGCGTTGAGCGCGGCATTGCTGACTCTCGGGGTGGCGGCCGGCCCGGCCGCGGCCGACGCCTCGCCGAGCCCGTCGCCGGACGGGACATCGGCCCCGACGCAGGCCGGTACGTCGTTCCGTACGGCGACGGAGATCGAGCAGGGGCAGCGGGCCACGGCGAGCGGTTCCACGGGTGACTACCTGTACTGGTCGTTCCCCGCCGACATCGGACAGCGACCGACGGTCCGGGCGACGGTGAAGCTGCCGGAGACCCACGCCTCCCAGACCTGGCAGATCGACGTCTACGACGGTCTGCGCCGCCGCCAGGCCTGCCAGTACGGGGCACAGACGCGCACCGCGGGGGCGGACACGTCCTCCGTGGAACTGGCCTGTGTGCTGCGCACAGTCCGGGCCTGGTCGGAGCCGTGGGCGAACGATCCGCTGCCGGGCACCTACTACGTCCGGCTGACGGCCACCGGCGTCGCCACGGCCGACCTCGGCCTCCCCGTGGGCAGTGAGATACAGGTGGACTCCAAGGACATCGGCGGGTCCGCGGCGGTGGACGGCTCGCTCGCCGAGCCGCTGGTGCCGGGTATCGCCTCGAAGCCCGAGGAGGAGCGGGAGGACACGGCGGTGCTGGCCGGTCTCGAACCCGAGGACGGCTGGACGTCGGGCTGGTGGTCGGACCGGTGGGTGTGGACCGCGGTCGGCGGGATCCTGGCCGCGCTGGCGGGTGTCGGCGGGTACGCGCTGACGCGCGGGACGGGCCGGCCGTCCCGGGTGCCGCCGGGCGCCTGACCGGGCCTCACCCGACCGATCTCCACTGTCCGCTTCACAGAAGGCCCGCTGCCCGCGGGCCTTCTGTCATGCCTCGCGCAGCGCTTTGGCGAGCGCGCCATCGCCGCTCACCTCGACCCGCCCCTCGCGCACGGCCCGGGCGAGGCTCAACTCCCCGCCTCCGATGGCCGTGCAGGTGCCGGTGTCCAGGACCAGCCGGGCATCCGGTTCCCCGGGGGCCGGCCCGTCGCCGTACACGGGCCCGTCCTCCGCACCGGCGTACAGATGGAACAGGCCTTCCTCCAGGCGGACTTCGACGAGCCCCTCGCCGTCCAGCAGGCGCAGCAGGGGCAGCGCGAACCAGTGCGCCCGGACCGCGTCCGTCGCCCGGCGCTCCCCGAGCTCGGCCTGCCCCCACTCCCCCAGAGCCTGCAACACGGGCAGCAACCGCCTTCCACGCAGGGTCAGTTCATAGACGTAGGCCGCACCGGGCGGCGGCAGCCGGCGCCGGGTGGCGAGGCCGTCGCGCTCCATGTCCTTCAGCCGCGAGGCGAGTACGTCGGTACTGACGCCGGGCAGGTCCGCGTGCAGGTCGGTGTAGCGGCGCGGGCCGGCGAGGAGCTCCCGGACGATCAGCAAGGTCCAGCGGTCGCCGACGACATCGAGCGCGCGGGCGGCGGAACAGTACTGGTCGTAGCTTCGGCGAGGTGGCATGCGACGCAGTCTAGACAACTTGTTGGACTTTCCAAGCGCGTACTTGGTAAAACCAAGCAACACGATCGGCAGAGGAGAAGCGGCGCATGGAGTTCCGGCAGTCGAGCAAGCTCAGCGAGGTCTGTTACGAGATCCGCGGCCCGGTCATCGAGCACGCCAACGCGCTGGAGGAGGCGGGGCACAGCGTGCTGCGCCTCAACACCGGCAATCCGGCGCTCTTCGGGTTCGAGGCGCCGGACGAGATCCTCCAGGACATGATCCGGATGCTGCCGCAGGCGCACGGCTACACCGACTCGCGCGGCATCCTCTCCGCCCGACGGGCCGTGGCCCAGCGCTACCAGACGCTCGGCCTGCAGGTCGGCGTCGATGACGTCTTCCTCGGCAACGGCGTCTCGGAACTGGTGTCGATGGCCGTCCAGGCGCTCATCGAGGACGGCGACGAGATTCTCATCCCCGCCCCGGACTTCCCCCTCTGGACAGCGGTGACGACCCTCGCGGGCGGCAAGGCGGTCCACTACCTGTGCGACGAGCAGGCCGACTGGTACCCCGACCTCGACGACATGGCCTCGAAGATCACCGACCGCACCAAGGCGGTCGTGATCATCAACCCGAACAACCCCACCGGCGCGGTCTACCCCAAGGAGATCGTCGAGGGCATCCTGGACCTCGCCCGGCGGCACGGCCTCATGGTCTTCGCCGACGAGATCTACGACCAGATCCTCTACGACGACGCCGTGCACCACTCGGCCGCCGCGCTCGCCCCCGACCTGGTGGTCCTCACCTTCTGCGGGCTGTCCAAGACCTATCGCGTGGCGGGCTTCCGCTCCGGCTGGCTGGTGGTCACCGGACCGCGCCAGCACGCGAAGGACTACCTGGAGGGCCTCACCATGCTGGCCTCCATGCGGCTGTGCGCCAACGCGCCCGCGCAGTACGCCATCCAGGCCGCCCTCGGCGGCCGGCAGTCCATCCGCGAGCTCACCACACCGGGCGGGCGGCTGCTGGAGCAGCGGGACGTCGCCTGGCGGATGCTCAACGAGATCCCGGGCGTGACGTGCGTGAAGCCGAAGGGCGCGCTGTACGCCTTCCCGCGCCTGGACCCCAAGGTGCACAGGATCCACGACGACGAGCGGTTCGTGCTGGACCTGCTGCTGCGGGAGAAGATCCAGGTGGTCCAGGGCACGGGCTTCAACTGGCCCTCACCGGACCACTTCCGCATCCTGACCCTGCCGCACGCGGACGACCTGGAGGCGGCGATCGGCCGGATCGGGCGGTTCCTCGGCGGGTACCGCCAGTAGGGGCTGGGCGTTTCCCGGACATGCGGGGGACGGCCGGAAAGGGTCTTTGAGCCGGATGGAGGCCCAGCGCAGGGCGTGAGCGCCGCGCAGAAGGGAACGTCGTCTTCGGTCCTTCCCCCAGGCAGGAGCGGAGACGAGTGATGGCCACCACGCAAGGTGCAGCCCGGGTCGGCACCGCACGACCGGCGGACCTCCGGTTGCCGGGCATCGTGCTCGGGGTCGGGATGGGCGGGTTCGCCGACGGCATCCTGCTGCACCAGCTGCTGCAGTGGCACCACATGCTCTCCAGCACCAACCAGGACCGCATCGGGGTGAAGTACTACAACCCCCACACCGTCTCCGGTCTGCAGATGAACACCCTGTGGGACGGCGTCTTCCACACCGTGTGCTGGCTCTCGGTCCTGCTCGGGCTGGCCGTGCTGTACGCGCGGGTCACCCACGACCGGCGGCGGGTGTGGACCTCCCGGGTGCTGTGGGGCTGGATGCTCGTCGGCTGGGGCCTGTTCAACCTCATGGAAGGCGTGCTGGACCACCACATCCTCGGTATCCACCACGTCCACGCCGGGGAGGACCGGCTCTGGTGGGACATCGGCTTCCTCGTCCTGGGCGCCCTGCTGGTCGCCGGCGGCCACCTGCTCCAGCGCGGCGGCCGGTTCTTCGACCCCGGTGAGCCCACCGACCGCCGTGAAGGCCGGCAGGGCTGATGGGCCACCACCCGCACGGGCACGGGCACAATGCGGGCAGCGGCACCCCGGACTGGCTGCCGCCCGCGCTCCTGCTGCTCGCCGCAGCCGGCGCCTACCTGCTGCTCGTCCGCCGGGCGCGGCACCGGAATCCGGCTCTCGGCTGGAGCCGGTGGCGGACCGGCTTCTTCCTGGGCGGGATCCTCCTGCTCGGCGTCGCGCTGCTGCCGCCCGTGGCCCCCTTCGCCCACGAGGACTTCCGCGGGCACATGGCCCAGCACCTCCTCATCGGCATGTACGCGCCGCTCGCCTGGGTCCTGGCCGCCCCCGTCACGCTGCTGCTGCGCACCCTGCCCGTGTCCCGGGCCCGACGGCTGACCGCGTTGCTGCACAGCCTGCCCGCCCGCGTGATCACCCACCCGGCGGCCGCGCTGCTGGTCTCCACGGGCAGCCTCCTGGTGCTGTACTTCACCCCCCTGTACAACGCGACCACGACCGGCCCGGCCGCGCACTGGCTGCTGCACGCGCACTTCCTGCTCTCCGGATGCCTGTTCGCCCACGCCATCGCCGGCCCCGACCCGGCCCCCGCCCGGCCGGGTGTCAGGACCCGGCTGGTCCACCTCGGCGTCGCGATCGCGGCGCACGCCGTGATCTCCCAGCTGATGTACGGCGGCATCCTGGTCGACATCCGTGCGCCGATCGACCAGGTGCAGGGCGGCGCGGAAGTCATGTACTACGGCGGCGACCTGGCCGAGCTGCTGCTGGCCGCCGCACTGGTCGCCACGTGGCGGCCCGAGCCCCGGCGTGCGAGGAGCCGTGGTGCGTGGCGGGGAGTGGTCCCGGCCCGGAATGTCAGTGGCGGGTCGTAGCCTTCGAGCAGGTGGGGCCTGAAGCCCCGGGACCCGTCCGAGGCCGGAGAGGAGCACGCCGTGACCCGACCGCCGACCGTCGCACAGCGGCGTGTCATCGATACCGCCGACCCCGTCACCGGGCGGCTCCGGGGCACGGAGTCGCAGCTCACGGCACTGGTGAAGCGGGGCCTCGCCTTCCGCCACCCCCGGCCGCCGCACGACCACTTTCTGACGCCGGAGGGCCACCGGGTGCGGCAGGGCATCACACAGGTCCCCGAGACGGCCGGCTCGACGGAAGGCCCCGCGTCGACGGGCGTGTTCGCCGCACGCGTCGGCGGCGAGGATGCCGCTCGGGACACCGGGCCCGCCCGGCGCCGTGAGGTGCACAGCGCCTGGCAGGGGCTGCTGGAGCTGCGCCGGATGACCAACCCGGGCGGGGACGTGGACCGGCCGTGCGGGTGGGAGCGTACGCATCTGGTGCGGGCCGCGGCGCTGGCCCTGGAGGCGGCCGGGCACGCTCCGGCGGCTCGGGAGGGCGGGGGCTATCGCGTACGGGAGACGCCGCAGCCGGAGGCCGTCGCCGTCCACGAGCCGGACGGCCAGGCGCTGCGGGCCTGCGCGGCCACCCTGGAGGGGGCAGGCTGGCAGGTGAGCGAGCACCGCGAGCCGCGCACCGGGAACCGGTATCTGCTGGCTTCGCCGCGCCGGGCGTGATGAGCATGCCAAGATCGGTGGATCGTTGCGCAGTGCACGAGAGTCCGGTGCGAGAAGGGAAAGCCGTGAGCGAGCCGTTTTCCGTCCCTGTGACCGTCCGTGGATACGAGACGGACGTGCAGGGGCACCTCAACCAGGCGGTCTACCTGAACTACGCGGAACACGCCCGCTGGTCGTTGCTCCAGGCCGCGGGCATCAGCCAGTCCGCCCTCATCGGCAGCGGCGTGGGCCCGGTCGCCCTGGAGACGACCATTCGCTACAAACGCGAGCTGCTCGCGGGCGACGAGGTCGAGGTGACCTGCGCCTTCGAGTGGGGCGGCGGCAAGACGTTCCGGATCGAGCAGACCGTCCTGAAGACCGACGGCACGGTGGCCGCGGAGATCACGGCGGTCGGCGGGATCCTGGACCTGGAGCAGCGCAGGCTGGTCGCCGATCCCGCGGAGGTCTTCAGGAAGCTGGCGACGGACCCCGGGCTGTTCGGGCTTTAAAGAGCGTTTTGTCCCAGCGGGGTTGTTTCGTTCGAGGTTCAGGTGTCGCGCCAGTTCGGGGTGGATTCGCGGGTGAGTCGTCGGCTTATGA
>NZ_JBEORR010000040.1:0-77406 GCF_040302345.1 Streptomyces sp. NPDC126510
GGAGCCCTGCCCGTTACTTCCCGCACCCAATCCGATGGACGACCCACAACACCCTCCTGACCTCGAATGTTGCGTCCACCGATTGAGCCCAATCAATACACGTCAATTACGTTCACCGACAGACTCATTGAGGCTGGTATCGATACCTCGATCGGGGCCACCGGGTCGAGCTACGACAACGCTCTCGCCGAAACGATCAACGGTCTCTACAAAACCGAGTTGATCAAACCCCGCGGGCCATGGCGAACAGTCGAACATGTGGAAATCGCCACCTTGGAATGGGTGGACTGGTTCAACCACCGACGCCTCTACGAGCACTGCAGCGATGTTCCACCGGCCGAACTCGAGGCGTTCCACTACGGTGAACACAGAACTACGCGAATCGCGGAGTTCTCAAATCAGTAAGTCTCCCGACTCGCCGGAGCGATTCAGTCTTACCCCCGGCAGTACTCGATCGGGATAGCAACCAAGCACTCGAAATATTCGTCAGGCGCGCGAACCGGAACATGTTGCCGGAGAGGCAGACTCACCGTCGACGAATGCAATGCCATCGACGACGGTGCCAGTAGCTGCCGTAACCGCCGCGCCGTGCCTGCGGTGCGAGCGCCGAGGACCTCGATCATACGGGACTGAGTTTGAGAACTGCTACTTCGACTTCGTGTAACTGCCCTCAATATCTTCGAGGGCATCGACAAGGCGGTGAGGTAGATGGAACTCCATATGCCCTGTGCGGAGGTAGGATTCGGATGACAGCACTCCCTGCATGATTTCGTTACCAGGTCGCAATTCATGTGCTCGTTGCAGTTCCGTGACAGCTGTCTTTATTACCTGAATTTCGGATCCGTCACTCATCAGTAAAGTGATTCCGATCCACGAGGGGTTGATGCCGGTGAGCTTGAGTAGGGATACGGGAGTTCCGTTGACTTCGATGTACCTATAGTCCCCGGCTGCAAGCAAAGCTAACCTCACTGCATTGGCACTTTGCGTGTAAGTGTGGGAATCAGAGTCAGTTTGATTGATCTCGAACTGTTTCCGTGCCTCGACGAGTTGGATGGTCTTTGTATCGAGGTCTGCGATGTCGCCTGGGTTGAAATATCGGTCGAGGCAGCGAATGCGCTGGTTGAGATGAATCCGGGTGCGCTTGGTCGCCACAGGGGTAACTCCGTTCGTGTAGTCGTCAATTCCATTGTATTGCAATAATTCGGGAGCAGCGCGCCGTAGCAACGTCAACGTGACGCCCCGAGGACACGGAGTTGGAGCATTGTTAGAGCTTGTGGTCGACGGACGGATCGGCAAGCGGAAGGTCGCGGTTCCGCCAATGAACGTCGCGCCAGATCAGTCAGGGTGGGAGATACGCCGCTCAGCCGCGGTGAACCCTGCCCGCAGATTGCTCAGCCACGTTCGAATGTATAGGGCCTCGTTGGAGATTTCCGGTGTTTACGGCGCTGCCATAAAAGTTGTCTGATTCTTGCTTGTCGAAAGCTCGGAAACCGTTGCAAGCTCGACAACTGCTGCCAAGCGACTGAGCTCCAACTGTGTTGCGGTTTCTCGCCATGATTAGGAAATGTCGTGGTCATCGACCCATTCGAGTTGTTCGAAGTCACCAGTTTCGAGTTGAGCATAAGCACCCAGCCGAATTCTCGCGGTCTGCGTTCGAGTCACTATTGCAACTCAATTCTTCGCGCGAGCCGCTTAGGGCTGTTTTTCTACTTCTCGGCGCTGGCATTGGTGGTCGTAGAGGTCGGCGTACACCGACCCGAGTTCGGCGCTTCGGGGAAGTCCTCGCTTGGCTCTTCCGCAGTTCCTTCGAGTCGGGCGGTGGCCGTTTCGACTTGCCAGGCTCGCGTGTCAAGCACAGCGGACACTTCGTTGACCAGGCGTTCGACACCGCTCACGATGGCGCCGGTGAAATACCCGAACGCTCCCTCCCATCCTTGTTTCGCTTCGTCCCGCGCTGATGTACAAGTACTTTTGCGCAGTCATAGAGAAACCGGAATACTGCGGGCTCCATATCGAACCCTTACGTGGTTTGACCTCCTCGTAGTAGCTGGCGATCTCGAACGGGCGGCCCCAGTTTCGTGCCGTATTGCGCATTGCGGGTCCGACTTCCGCTTGTCCGGCATGTGATGATCTCTGCGAGTACATCGCCAGCGTGAGAGGGATTGCGATCAACGATCATCGTCCAGCATCTGCCGATGTCGCATTGACGGTCGCGTCGGCCACGGTTCTCGGTGTCACTGTCGGCGTTCTGCTTGCCGAGATGGTTGTCGGTGTCGTGGTCGGAGGCGGGTACCGCAGTGGTGTTCCGCTTCGTGCTGCGCTCGATCATCGCCCGGAAATGATCGACTGCGCTGATCAGGCGGTGCGGAATAGCTCTTATTATAGTGGCTGTCGGCGCTGACGTTCTTTGCCCCGGGTGCCGCCCGAAGAAATGCCGCTTCGACGGCCACATGCAGAGAGATACAAGGCTGGTACCGACCCTGTGAAATCGTTGAACATCCTCTTGGTGCCAGCAGCTTCGTCATGAAACGGAAAAGTTGGCAATGCCCGCCGGGCGGCTCTATGTCGCTTACCCTTCGGTGGTCTCGACTATTGCTTCGTGAGCGTCTCCACGGTTTCGACTCGCCGCTACTCCGCCCGGCGTGCGTTCCATACTGCACCCTCGATGCACCGACGAAGACTTGCAGCAACGCCTTGTCGAACTCGGTGAACCCGTGATCGTCTGGAGCTTCACCGCTCTTCAAGGCCCGCAGCGAACAACAACTGATCTCTCGATCCCAGCCTTCTGAATGTACCCATCCTCAATATTTGGCGTGCGTGATGGAATCTGTCAGGGCGTCCCGTACCCCGTGTTGACGCACGGAGAAGAATGGATGCGGTAGGACGAGAATGTCCCAGGCTAATTCTGCGAGTGCAATTCCGAACGTCGGGCTGGTCTCTCCAAGTCGCGCGTGTCGACGTTAGAAACCGATTTCGTCCTCGAGTGCCCCAGACCGGCCGATGGAAGACCAAAATTCTGCGCGTCGCACCATGTGGGCCCAACTCCGGTCCTCGAACCAGAACTTGTCGCAAACCACTCGCTCCGATGAATTCGTTCACAGCGATCTCGCAGTACACCAGGTAGACGCTGCTGACAGCGTTCAACCTGCCGGACGAATTCGTTGATAACGCATGTACAGGTATTCAGCTTCGAGCAGTACGTGCCGTAGCCGCAACGTCTGTGGAACCGCTAGTGCCGGAGCCGAAACCAGTCCAGAGGCCGGTTGTGGCCCAGCCAGTATGGGGGAAAGCGTGAAGCACATGTCATCGACTAGATCGTGGGCGACGAGCGTGGACAGAAGAGCGGGGCCTCCTTCGCAGAGCACTCTTTTCAGTCCTCGATCACGGAGTCCTTGGATCATCGCGATCGGGTCAACGTCGACGTCTCCAGCCACCATGATGTCGGCCCGACACTGCACGTCGGGTTGGCATCGAGTCGCTCCCAGTGCGCTGGTGACAATGATGGGGCGGGATCCTCCGGTGAACAGCGGGGAGTTCCAGGGAAGATTGCCGCTGTGCGTCACCACCGCCACGGAGGGCAACGCGGCTTGCCTGCCTTCGTCACGGCGGTATCGACGAAGCTCAGCATCGAGCATCGCCGGCCCATATCGTTCCGCGCGTATTGTGCCGGCACCGACGAGGAGCACGTCGCAGTACGCCCTTAGGGACCTCAATAACTGATGGTCGGCAGTATTGGAGATAGGGCGTACCCGTCCGCCGAATGCTGCGGCGCCGTCGAGGCTGGCGACCATGTTCACGCGAACCCCTTCGGGGGCATCGGCATAGAAGTCGTGAACGGTGTGACCTCGGGCACCGAATGGAAACAACGATCGCCACTGATGCGCCGTCATGCGTCATACCCGGGGTCGAGCCCCCGAACGTCGGCGAAGGTGACGATCTCACCTGGAGCACGACTGGTTTCGGGTTCGTGGAGAACGGCAACATGATCATCCATCTCCACCTTTTCGTCGAGCACGCGACCAACAAACCACGCTGCCGCGCCTTTGAGAATCGGAAGCCCGAAAAAGCCGAGCCTCCATTCACCGGGGAGGAACTTGTCGATGTCGTCACCTGTCGACTTCTCGGACGACCGGGCAGTGTATTCGTGTCTGCGAGGGACAAGACAGCTGCGATTCCTGCTCGAAAGCCCGACGAGAAAACATGGCGGCGAGATACTGATCTGCGGTGCGAACCCGACGAGGCGGCCGGCACGTTGGTTGCCTGCGTGAGCCGTCGCGACGCACATCGGGTAAGTGAGAAACCCCACGATCTCCTCGAAAGCTCTGTTTGATGGCGGGTTTTCGTTCGAGGCCCGCATAGTCGCTCCTCTGTTTCACTCAGTTTGTTTGACGCTCTCACCGGAGCGTCGCATGCCGATCCTCTATGTGCGGCAAGCTTTCACATCATCGGAAGCTGAGCTATTTTTCCTGCTTCTACTTCATTGAGGGCCATCGACGCAGGCAGATGCCGTCGCTACGATGCTCACGTTTCTGATCGTGGTTTGTTTCGGGAAACGCTCGAATGACGGTACGGAAAAGTTGAACGCCATCGCAGACGGAGTGGCAGATCGGATGAGTCCGCTGGTCGCTCCAGCGGACATATACTCAAGGTGGAGGCCAGGTTCCCACGGGTCCGCTTGCGGCGCGAAGCCAATATCGAGCATCGATTCTGGCGATGTACGAGTCCGTTGCTCGTCGCGTGCTGACATCGCCGGCACACGAGACCCGACCGGTACGAGCAAGCCCGCGACGCCGCGACTGGCCGGTAAGTCAGAGCTTCTCCCTCAGCACGAGGACCGCCCCGACGAGGATCGGCGGATGGAATGCGGTCATGTGATTTCAATTGGTCGGCTCTCCAGATAGAGTGCGGCAATCTGGGTCACTGCGTCAGCCGGGAGGTTCCGGTCTGATGCGAGAACGCGTAGAGCACGGAGGAAATGGTCGTCGTTGGATTCCAAAACCTGGACCTTCTCGATAATGCGGTCCAGCCGAGTTCGGATCGTCGGATAGCTGACCTGATATTCATGGGCGAGCGCCTTGAGACTGCCCGATTTCAACACGAAGAGCCGCACGAAGGTCAGATCTGCTCCCGTGAGCTCGTCCGTCCATGCCATGCTCGACCACTTTCACATAGTAAAGCAATTTCTCAATAATGTTGCACTAGGCTATCAGGCATGACCGCACCCAAAGTAACTATCACTCGGAAGTCTGAACTTACCTACCGTCGGATTACCGCACTCAACGTAGAGGATATCTGCGAGCTCAGCGAGACGCTGAGCGATGTTCAGCGGGAGATGGTCGCTGACAATGGAACCTCGATTGCCGAAGGCTTCTGTTCGGACGTGGCCTGGTTCCGCGGCGTATACGCAGGGGAAACCCCGATTGGCTTTGTGATGACTCATACCGGCTCCGACTGGGATGACGGCATCGAATGCCACGGCGAATTCCTCTGGCGACTCATGATCGCCAGCCCTTTCCAGAGCTTCGGATTCGGGCGACGCGTCGTTCAGGAAATCGCCCGAAGGGTCGTCGCCTCCGGGCGCACTCGGCTGTACACAAGCTACAGCCTTGGCTTCGGCAGCCCCGAAGGTTTCTATCGAAGACTCGGCTTCGAGCCCACCGGTGACAGCTTTGGCGAAGAACCCGAAGCGCTCCTCGACCTCAGCATGAGCAACATCCTCGGTGAGGACTTCACAAATTCGACATCCGGTGGACTTCTACGTGACTGATCCGCCGTACCTGATCAGCGTTACTGAAGTGCCGAACACGTCGGAGGTGTAGTTCGGCGCCCCAGTCGACGTCGGCTACCCCGCCCCGTCGACGTCGTAGGTGCGTGGGGCGTGCACATCTCAGTCGAGATCAACACGATCTTCTCGATCATCGCCGGAGTGTGCCGGAACCAATCGAGTACGACATGCGCCATGTGAGGAACTCGGGCAATCCATGGATGCCGCTGGCATCGTCGGTGCGGACCGACAGTTTCCGTTCGACTCCCGCTACTCGGGATCGGACGGAAACTGCGCCAGCGTGCCCCTCGACGACGGTGACGTGGTCGGTTGTAGTGCTGAAGTCGGCGTTACCCATTAGGAGCAGCAACGCGACGGGCGACCAGGGACATGCTCTCTTCAGTAAATGCAGCGCACACCGAAATGAAATGCGCTGTGGTAGTTCAGCGTTGCCTCTACTAGCCGGAGTACGCAGCGGTGAGCGACATCGAGATGCGTGGGACCGTGTTGTCGGCGTCTAAGTGGCGGCCGGGGGCGGCAGTACAGGTGCGCCTCAGTGGCACATAAGTGTTTCCTTCGTCACTGCCCCGGCGCCCGCCCAGTAACCGGCATAAATCCATGCGGTGACGCAATCATCCCACGCTTACCGCCTACGCTTTCGCTCCTGTCGCCATATCATCAACACCCACAACAGATGACTCGCGATAGCTATCGCAAACAATGTCAGGTGTATCCGATCGGCGGTTGGCTCCCGGAAAATGCGACGGCTCATGCGTTGGGCCTCAATCTCGGCGTGGACGAACGAAATGTGTGGGCCAGTTTAGCGTCCGGCCGTGAATAAGTATGTAGCTGAGCCATTTCGATGCGTTGACGGTGCATTCACCCCGATTTATCGAGCCCGCTATTTTGGATGGAGGTGCCTCTAAGTGCATCCAATTCGCCGCCAGCCAGGCGCTGGCCCATTCGGACGACTCCCACACCGAGACATCTTCGAGTTCGTCGTGAGGTCATTATTCTTCGACGCTCAACCGTCAGGGCAATCGGGATGAGCTGACGGTCGGCCATCTTCGGAGCGCGGTCAGGAGATGCCGATTGCTGTGCGATCGCCAACGGCGGTGCATCGGGTCTGGGCCGGGTGGCGACGTTCGACCCTGTCGGCCCGTTCTAGAGGCTGAACACCTTGAGTGTCAGGACTGCCTGTTGCCTGGCCGAATGGCTTCAGGTCCAAACTGTTCGGTGGATCGCTGGTTCGCCCGTCGTGAACTGCGTCCAGCGGATTACGCCCTCTCGCGATACCGTTGGTATATGAATAGAAGTCACCCCACTACCGGGGATCGGGACGCGCAAGGATTTTGTTCTGTCTTCCGGTCGTCGCGTGGGTGTCGTCACCCATCGGGACGGTCATACCGACCTCATCGTTTCCAAGGCAGACGACCCTGACGCGTGTGCTGCCTCGCTGCCTCTGACCACCGAGGAAGCGGCAGCGCTCAGCAATCTCCTGGGTGCCCCACAGCTCGTTGCTCAGCTCGAAGAAGAGCACCGTGACCTTCCGGGCATTCGAACCAAACAACTCTACATCAAGGACGGTTCTCGCTACGACGGACAGACCCTCGGGGACACCGGCATGCGCACGCGCACCGGAGTGTCCATCGTCGCCGTCATGCGCGCAGGACAGGTCAGCCCGTCCCCGAACCCCGACTTCACCTTCACCGGGGGAGACCTTCTCGTAGCAGTCGGAACGCCGGACGGTTTGGCCGCAGCGGCAAAAATCTTGGCCAACGGCTGACTGGCGCGTGGACACAACCACCCTCGCACTGATCGAACTCGGCGCGGTCTTCTTCGCGCTCGGACTGCTCGGACGACTCGCTGCTCGCGTCGGCATGTCGCCGATCCCGTTCTACCTGATCGGCGGCCTGTGCTTCGGACAGGGCGGTTTCATCCAACTCGGAGACATCGGCGAGTTCTCCCATCTGGCAAGTGAGATCGGGATCGTCCTGCTCTTGCTGCTCTTGGGGCTCGAATACACTGCCGCCGAGCTCGTCACCGGTCTCAAACGCTCGCGGGTAGCCGGCATCGTCGACATCGTCCTCAACGCCACCCCTGGCGCGGTGGTCGGCTTGATGCTCGGCTGGGGCGTCGTGGGGGCGACGGTCATGGCCGGCGTCACCTACATCTCGTCTTCGGGAATCATCGCCAAGGTGCTCAGCGACCTGGGGCGCCTCGGTAACCGCGAGACACCGGTCGTGCTGTCGATTCTGGTGTTCGAAGACCTGGCGATGGCGCTGTATCTGCCGATTCTGACCGCGATGCTTGCGGGCGTCAGCTTCATGGGCGGGCTCGAAGCGGTCGGGATCTCGTTGTTGGTCATCACCGTGGTTCTTGTTGTGGCCCTGCGATACGGGCGGTACGTCTCCGCGCTCCTCGACAGTCCCGACAGTGAGACGCTCCTGCTCAAGCTGCTCGGTGCCGCACTGCTGGTTGCCGGCATCAGTTCGGCGATGCAGGTGTCGGCGGCTGTGGGCGCGTTCCTCCTCGGGATCGCGATCTCGGGGTCGACGGCGCACAATGCCAGTCGCGTACTCGAGCCCCTTCGAGATCTGTTCGCTGCAATGTTCTTCGTGGTCTTCGGTCTAAACACCGATCCCAGTTCCATTCCGCCCGTCCTCGGGTGGGCTGCGATCCTGGCCGTCGTCACCGCGATCACGAAGCTGATCACCGGCGCCTGGGCGGCCAGACGTCAGGGTGTCGCGCGAATGGGTCAAGCGCGCGCCGGTGCCGCCCTGATCGCCCGCGGTGAGTTCTCCATCATCATCGCCGGGCTGGCGGTGTCCGCGGGTGCGGTCGACGCCGAACTGGCGGCATTGGCAACGGCTTACGTGCTCCTGATGGCGGTCATCGGTCCAGTGGCGGCAAGAGTTATCGAACCGGTTGCCTCGTTGTACATCAAGGTTCGTACGAAGTCCTGATTGCGGCCCTATTCTGTCCGGATGTCGAACAGAATCGCCCGTCCCGCCGCGACTCGGTATCGGTCAAACGTTGAACCTGTTGAAGGGCAAGCCAACTACCCGAAACGCTCACAAATGCTTTCAGCGCCTCGGAAATTTCGGTTCCGCTGAACCAGCTCTTTAGCGAATCTCCAAGTGCACCTTCACACAATTGGGCGTGGCAGGGGCAAGTCGGGTCCGCAAGGGTAGGTCGATGACCACTTTGCCCACAGCCCCGACGATCGAACCGACTACCGGATCGTGATCAGCCGCGCCTAACCCCGACCGCATTGCTCGATCACAGACACGGCCATGACCTCATCCCGTACTGGTACGAACCATCCCCCCTGATTTTCCTCACGTTCGTAACGGATGCCACCATCGCCGGTTTCTGCTGCTGTCAGGAGTTTCCACGACCTCGGCCGCGATCGAAGCAACTCGATGTTGCGGCGCGGTGCACAGTTTCGTCGCGAGTCATGATGGCCCCGTCCCGCAGGCACCATCCTGCGCGCACTCGAAGGTGGCGGCGCCGGCTTCAAACACGCCACCGATGGAGACATGCACGAGGACGTGTGCAGTGGTGACGGATTTCGTATGTGCCAACGAACTGCTCGGTTCGGAACCGACCAGCTGCGCCTCTCGAACTGCCAACACTCCACCCCACTGGACGCCTCACGCGGCAATGATCGTCAGTCGCACTCGACTTTGACACGACAACAGTGTGATGGCTCGTCGGACTCAATCCCAGCGGATCGATCAACGTACGCACCTCACTGTGTGGGCCGGGTTGCCGATCGTCGCCAGCCATGCGACGCAACGGATCTCCATCTGAGATCGATTTCTTGGGACCACGTAGGGGCGGAGATTAGCTTCGGCCAGCTCACCTGCGAGGCCAGTGACGAACTAGTGGGAGATATCTGTCCGGCGTGAGTCTTCGTCCTGTCACCTGAGCGGGTGAGTCCTCGCTCTTCATCTGTTCCGCTTGACGCTGGTGACATGATCACACAAGGAGCACTGGAGACTCCGGCATCACCACGAACCTTGGGGCCATGTGATTGTGACCGTGTTTCGTCAGCGGACTCGAGAGGGCGTAGCGGAGGGGTACGGGAAACTCGGTGCGGACGTCATCGCGGCGGCCCACGAGATACCAGGGCTTATCTCTTTCAAGCGCTTTCAAGCGGACGATGGCGAGAATTGCACAATCGTCGAGTTCGACGACGAAGCATCCCACAACCGGTGGCTGGCGCACCCAGTACATCGTGAAGCGATGCGACGCGGTCGCCACGACTACTTCGTCGACTACACGATTACCGTCTGTCAAGCCCTCAGGATTCTCCGGCAGGCCCCTCTCCCACACGTGGAAGTGCTCGATGCCTGACGGGATCGAGCCGAACGACTGGACCATCGATGTTCCCTGGCACGACTTTCGGGTGGAGGTAGATCGCTACGCTGTGGACCCAGCGCGCCGACTGGTCGTGGAGCCGGACGGAGTCATTTCTGTGCGAGACTTCGGAAGCACGCTCGCAGTGGCCCGAGTTGAGTCCGGATCGCTGACCTGTTTTTCGGAGGTGAACGACCGAGCGTACACATGGACTGAAGGCTCGGTCCACCCTGTGTCCGGACGTTGCTGGTGGCGAAACGACTCCGGGGAGAGGGCGGTGCTGTTGCTCGATCGAGCTGACACGGCACATTCATGACCTCCACCCGCGAGCGGCGGTTTCTCAACTCCCCACTGCGGCAACGGTTTCAAAGACGACAACGATGATGAACGGCTTCCAGCAGTCCGAGGGCTCTGATAGGGATAGGCTGTCCTGTCCCGTTGCACGAGGAATTATGCCAAATTCACGCTATCCCGCCGAAGACCGCACCCCGGTACGAACTCTGATCAACTTCTAAATCTCCTTGACCGCGACTGATCGGTGACGACGATGGGAACGGTGAGTTGGCGCCCGCCCGTGCCACTTCGAACTCGTCGGCGGACGGAATGGAGGCGGGCCGGAAACGACGCCGATGTAGATGCCCCGGTTGATAATTCATTCCATTACTGGGTACAAACGCCGACCCTGTGCCATCCTGCTGCGTTATGCGGCGCCGGATATGCCCGGTGAATGGCCGACTTCGGCGTATTGCTGCAGTTCAACGGTCACGTCGACCCTTCCTGCATTTGTCGACCCTTCCTGCGTTTATAGGCCCAGCACATCCGAACGGACTCTTCAGTCCAACTACTCGGGTGGGACTCAAGGTAGGTTTGAATCCGCAAATTTCGGTCACCCGACAAGTCACAGAGAAGGATTGCACCGAGGACACCGGCGCAATCGCACGACACACCGTATGTTTCCCTTCCGCTCCGAATGGACCCAAAGGTCCAACCTGCTAACGTGCACGCATGGACAACGATGCCTTTGTCATTGGTGGGGTACGAACTGCCGTCGCAAAATACGGCGGCGCGCTGTCGCATATCCGTCTCGACGATCTACTCGGCCAAACTATGGCCGCAGCGTGTAGTCGCGTCGAGGTTCCTCTGGAACGGGTGGAGGAGATCGTGGCAGGGTGCGTGAATCCTGCTCATGAAGGGATGGGAAATCTGGGCCGGTGGGCCGCCTTGGCGGCCGGATTTCCGGATTCGGTTCCAGCGATTACTGTCAACCGCTACTGCGCGTCGTCTCTGAGTGCGGCGGTCACGATCTCGCACGCAATCCGCTCAGGCGAGATGGATATCGGGCTCGCCGCAGGTGCCGAGTCGATGTCCCGATCGGGTTGGGCGTTCATGAAGGGAGATGCCGCCTTCGCTCCACGGGGACCGCAAATCATGCTGGACACCATGTGGACAGGGGCCGGCGGACCACCACATCCAGGTCTGGCGACCCGAAACGCCTACATCTCGATGATCGAGACTGCGCAGAACGTAGCCGACCGCTATGGGTTGACTCGCGAGGAAATCGACGCCTTTGCACTGCGCTCCCATCGTCATGCGGCAGCCGCCCGTGACCGCGGGCGCTTTGCCAAAGAAATTCATCCGATATCCCTTGCTGCAACACGCACGACGCCGGCACGGCAGTTTGACACCGACGAGCTCATCCGTGGAGACACGACCGCAGAAAAATTGGCTGCACTGCGGCCACAGCCCAATACGACGCAGATGACAGCAGGAAACTCCAGCGGACTGTCCGACGGGGCTAGCGCGGTCGTTCTAGCCTCACGCCGTGCCGCGTCCAAACTCGGACTGACGCCACTTGCGCGTGTGGTCTCATCAGCGACGTACGCGATGGATCCGGCTTATATGGGTATCGCTCCAGCCTGGGCAATGGCACACGCGCTGTCGCGCGCTGGCGTCGCTCCAGAGGAGGTCGATGTATGGGAAGTTCATGAGGCGTTCGCCGCGCAAGCCCTCGGGGTACTACGTGAGTTAACGGTGCAGCTCGACGGATTTCAGGTTCCCGACGACAAACTGAATCCGAACGGGGGTGCGGTGGCAATCGGACACCCGTTCGGCTCGTCAGGAAGCCGCTATGTCCTATCCCTGGCTACGGAGTTGGCCGAACGCAACTTGCGATATGGTCTGGTCGGGGTGTGTGTCGGATCTGGACAGGGTGTCGCCCTGATGCTGGAGAACGCACGCGAGTCGGGATGAACTAGTCGTAGAAGCTGAATTATCGACCCCCTTGCAAGTGTTTACGGGGAACGCGGATGATCGTCTTCCCCGTGTGCCGTTCGATCCGGTGAGGTAATCAATTGGCCTCGACGCGTGTGATCTGACCGATGTTTACGATCGGATCCGAGATGTGGCCTCGGCACGTTGCGAAACACGCCAAAGAGACACTTCTGCCGCCCGAGAGATGCTAGTTGCTTGATCGCGGCGTTCCATCCAGATGGAGCTGTCCGCATTCGGCGCCACATTATAGCGGCGCAACGGACCGTCGGCAAGTGACCCAGCGTCATGGTATCAATTCCGCGCATGTTATTAACTCGTTTCGATATAGGCTTTCGCCAATTTGTACCGGACCTGCACCGATGTGGGTTGGGAATCTCGATAAGGAGCACGATGTGATCGCAGTGCCCCCCGAGTCGGTGTCCGGGTCAGAGGTTGCGTTGAGTGTCCACTATGAACGGATCCGCAATTACACCGAGCTGCTCGCTGCCCCTCTGTCACCTGAAGATCAAACCGTACAGTCGATGCCAGACGTATCGCCGACGAAATGGCATCGCGCACACGTAACCTGGTTTTTCGAAACCTTCGTGCTCAGCGCACACGAGAAAAATTTTAAGCCCTACCAGGAGCGGTACTGGTTTTTGTTCAACAGCTACTACGAGCAAGTTGGACCTCGATTCTCGCGCCCCCTGCGAGGCGTCATCTCTCGACCCGGGGCACATGACGTAGGGGTCTACCGCGAGTGCGTCGATAGGCGAGTCCAGGAGCTGCTTCGATCCCCAGATCTGGACCATATTGGGGACATTTCCAGCTTCGTGAAACTCGGGCTTCACCACGAACAGCAACATCAAGAGTTGCTGCTGATGGACATCAAGCATGTCCTGTCTCTCAATCCCCTGCGCCCCGCTTATGGCGGGGTATGGACGAACGAGCTGACGAGCGGCGCCCTCGGCTGGCTTGATTACACCGGCGGCCTGATCGAGATCGGCAACGCACAGGGATTCGCCTTCGATAGCGAGTTACCTCGTCATCGACAGTTCCTAGAGCTGTATCGGCTTGCAGACCGTCTAACTACTAACGGCGCGTGGATGGCTTTCATCGATGACGGGGGTTACGGTCGTTCCGAATTATGGTTGTCCGACGGCTGGGCGCGGGTCAACTCGGAGGGATGGCAGGCGCCGTTGTACTGGACCCGACAAGACGGGATCTGGCTCGAGCACTCTCTTCATGGAACTCATCCCGTCGACCCCGAACGGCCGGTCGTGCACGTCAGCCACTATGAAGCCGACGCTTTTGCGACCTGGGCAGACAAACGACTACCCACCGAAGCCGAATGGGAGCATGCCGCATCACTTCAAGGCCTCGAGTCCTCCATCTCAAGCGGCGGCAAATCCTTACATCCGACAGCCGCGGGACTCACGACGGGAGGGTCGAGACAACTTTACGACAGCGCCTGGCAATGGACTCGCTCGGCTTATCTGCCGTACCCGGGGTTTGCTCCGGCGCCCGGAGCGATCGGGGAGTACAACGGCAAATTCATGTCCAATCAGATGGTGCTGCGAGGTGGATCGGCGTTCACATCGCCCGGACACACCCGGGCCTCCTACCGAAATTTCTTTCCTCCGAGCGCTCGCTGGCCCCTTACCGGCGTCCGACTCGCTGACAATGGAGACTCATAGTGACCGACTACACCAGCCCTCGTGTCCGCATCCAACGAATCGCCGATCCGGAGTCGATGTCTTCGACCCTCAAGTCGGACGCTAGAGACGGACTGACCGCGAAACCGAAATGGCTAACCTAAACACCTGTACGACGCAGCCGGCAGTGAACTGTTCGATCTCATCACCGTGCAACCGGAGTACTACCCGACGCGAGCGGAGCGCGCTCTACTCGACCAATACGGTGAGCAGATTATCCAAAGATCTGGCGCAACGACTTTGGTCGAACTCGGTTCAGGCTCGTCGGAGAAAACGCCGGCGCTTCTGGACCCGTTGACTGCAACTGCCGGCGGAGCAGCAGTTTATGTGCCGGTCGACGTTAGCGTCAGCGCCCTAATCGCCGCTGTCGGCAAACTCGAGCAAGAGTATCCGGACCTCACTATTCATGGCCTCAAGGCCGACATTGACCAGCACCTTGACCTGATCCCTAACTATGGGACACGACTTGTGGGGTTTCTCGGCGGTACGATCGACAACTATCGACCCGCCGAACGGCACACCTTCCTCTCCGAACTCGCGAAGAACTCGAATAGCGGAGACACGGTTCTAATCGGAGTCGACCTGATTAAGGATCCCCAGCGACCAATACGGGCTTATGACGACGCGGCGTCACCGCCGAGTTCAATATCAATGTGCTGCGGGTTCTCAACCGGGGACTTGGAGCTAACTTCTCGCTACCCAGGTTTCAGAACGTTGCGGCGTGGAATGACGAAGAGCACTGGATCGAGATGCGACTGCAGGCTAAAGAAAGACACGTGGTGGACCTAGGTGTACTGGATATAGACGTCGAATTCGCCAAGGACGAAGTGATACGCACCGAGGTCTCGACAAAATTCACCCGCGAGTTGATCGAGTCGGAATTCGTGCTTGCCGGTCTGACCCCTGCTGACTGGTGGAGCGACGGGGACTACGCGCTTGCCTTAGCAAGGAAGGACGCGTGACGGCATTGCGCTGACATTGGGTGTGTGGAGAGTTTTTTACGGGTCAACAAAGGGGGCGATGTCGGTGCTGACCTTACGACCACCGCGGCGCCTCGGACTCGCTAGCACCCGTTCCACAACGAAATATGGACCTGGTCGACTCCGAAACCGACCACAAACGGCGCACGGCGTGAGCTACCTCAACCCTGACGGTATCTGAGGCGCGGCGCCGGGGAGGAGTCGTTCCAGGCCAAAGCAGTTGGGTTTTAAACAATGAACACGTCGATTCCAGGAGACCCAAAGAAAGCGCCCGCTAACGGCCCTTTGGTGGAGTCCCCCAGCACACGCCGCGGAAATTCGACCTGCCTCGGTAGTTCGAATGTGAGTCACAGCTCAGCAAGTCTGGCTGCGTTGCTCAAGCGAATCCCCGAAGGCTGGACTCTCGCCAGATACGCGGGGCGTCCGTACGGATTGACACGAACCACGCGGGTCGATGGCCGAAGTATCAGCATTTCCGCCGAGGAGTTGGGCGGGTCCGATCTGATCAGCGCCAATGTGTATCGCACGGTCGAAGCAGACCACCTACGTCCTTGCGAAATGCCGGAAGCCAAGGTGCTGGCTTTCTTGCGAGGGTGGGTGCCCGCTTGACCCGATCACAATCAGTCGGCTGTCAGCGTAGCCGGCCTCCACGAACTTCAGTTATGCCTGTGTCCACGTGGTTCCTGAGGAGTGGTCCTCGATGACGATCCCGCTGCGAGCGAGATCGCCGCGGATGCGGTCAGCCGTGACAAAATCTCCTTCGCCGCGGGCACACGATCGATTCGCGAGGAGTACCTCAACGAGAGCAGTGACCGTGCTGCTGTGCTGGCCGTCGCGTGGCGCCGTCGGTGATGATTCCGTCTCGATCCCAAGCACGCTGGTCATCGCTGTTATCGATTGGTATGCCGCCGCGGCTGCTGCGGTCTCGCCGTTGTCGACGGCAATGTTGCCGGCGCGCACATGGTCGTGAAGGACGCCGAGTGCAGCTAGGACATTGAGATCGTCGTCGAGTGCCGCCGCGAATGCACCCGGTAGCGTTGGGCCACCAACTGTTGCGTCCTCGAGGTGTGTACGTGCACGGTGTTGGAAGTTCGCGATCCGCGCAACAGTTGCATGAGTGTAGGTGAGCGCTTCTTCCCGATAGTCCAAGGCACTGCGGTAGTGCGCGCTGAGCAGGTAGTAGCGCAGCGTAGCTGGTCCGACCCGTCGAAGGAGTTCATCGGCAGACAGATAGTTGTCGAGCGACTTGGCCATCTTCTGTCCGCTGATGGCGACAAGGCCGTTATGGACCCAGTACCTGGCGAATTCGTCTCCGGCAGCTGTGGACTGGGCCAGTTCATTTTCATGGTGGGGGAATCGCAAGTCGATGCCACCTCCGTGGATGTCGAAGGCAGGTCCGAGGTAACGGCGAGACATCGCCGAGCACTGGATGTGCCATCCCGGCCTGCCGGTACCCCAAGGTGACGGCCAACGCGCAGATTTCGGTTCGCTGGGATTCGTTCCCTTCCATAGGGCGAAATCCTGAGGGTTCTGCTTGGCCTGTCGGTGTCCGTCGTCGGATTGCAATAGGGCATCGGGGTTCTGGCGAGTGAGCGTGCCGTATGTCTGCCAGCTGCTGACGTCGAAGTAGACATCGCCGGATCCATCGCTCGCGACGTAGGCATGCCCGCGTCGCAGGAGACGGTCGATCAGCGCCAGCGCCTCCGTAATGTGGCCGGAGGTGCGTGGCTCATATGTCGGGGGAAGGATACCCAGTGCGGTGTAGGCGCGAGTGAATTCCGTCTCGACGCGGTAGGCACGGGCCCACCACGGTTCCGACTCCGTAGCGAGAGCGAGGATTTTGTCGTCGATGTCGGTGACGTTCCGGACGAGCGTGACGGTGTATCCACGGTGGGTGAGCCAACGTCGCCAAAGGTCATAGACGAGGGCACTGCGTAGATGTCCGATGTGTGGTGCGGATTGGACGGTCGGCCCGCACACATAGATGCTAACCCTGGCTGGGCGCAGCGGGACGAACTCCCGTAGTGCCTGGTGACCGCTGTCGTAGATGCGGATCACCATCCTGGACGGTCCTCCGCGGATGTCGCTGCGGCCATGGATTGGAGAGCGGTCATCGTCGAGGAACAGTGATGTAAGACAGTCCTGACAAGTTCACTACTGTCGCTCGCGGGTTCTGGACGATAACCGCTAGCACTGCATCACAGTCCTTGCACCGCATGACGGCTCCCATGGCCGTAATGAAGGCGCGTGTCCGAGCAAGGCCGTAGACACTGCCACAGTGGCGGCATCTGCCGATCGCTTCTGTGATCTCGATACCGAGAATCTCTACGAATGTCCCTGCAAGTGCATTTCCGTCAACGTGAGTCAATTGCTGCCTCCGAATCGTTCCGTGCGGATGCGCGCGGGGTCGTGACCGAGTTCGAGAAGCCACTCGACGATCGTCTCGACGAACGCGGTAGGTCCGCAGATGTAAGTGCGCGGCGATGCCGACGCTGAGAAGGAAACCGCTGCGACCCCGTCACGGGTCAATCTGCCGGGCGGACGAACCGATCTCGGAGGCGACTCACGCGTATGCACGATGTCGACGGTCGTTCGCGACAGTGCACCCAATTCATCGGCGAACAAAACATCTCGAGGAGTCCGGACCGAATACAGCAGTCGAAAGTCTGCGCTTTCCTCAACGCCTTCTCGCGCCGAAGCCATCGAGAACAAGGGCACTACGCCTGAACCCCCAGCGATGAGCTGGACCGGCGATCGATCCGGATCCGCCGGATTCCAGATGAAGTACCGCCCGAGTGGTCCCTGTATCTCCACTTCGTCGCCCTCAGCGAGTTGATGCACCAGGAAAGGCGATACTTCCCCGTCGGGTACCTCATGGACCACCAAGACCACTCGAGTGGACTCACCCGAGGATGCGAGCGAGTATGAACGGGACGCCTGGTAACCATCCGGAGCCGTCAGCCGGAGGTCGAGGTGCGATCCAGCGTCGTTTCCGGGCCAGGTCGGAACATCGAGTTCGAGGCGAACAGCCGAGTCGGCTTCGTAGCGTCGACCGATTACCCGCCCGACGTGCCAGCGGACCAGGGTTGGGTTGGTCATTGGTAACGTTCCTCCCGCCACGGGTCGCCCCGGAGGTGGTAGCCGTTCTGTTCCCAGAAGCCCGGATCATCCGATGGCATCATATCCATTCCGCGTACCCACTTCGCGCTCTTCCAGAAGTAAAGGTGGGGTACGAGCAACCGTGCCGGCCCTCCATGTTCTGCTGAGAGCGGCGAGCCCTGAGCCTCGGTGGCTATCCAAGCCTGCCCGTCGAGGAGGTCTTCGAGAGGAAGGTTGGTGGTGTAACCCCCGAAACTCCGGACCATCGCGTAGTCGTGACTAGTCTCGACGTCTTCGAACAGCCGGTCCAATGACACCCCACGCCACGCCATGCTCAGCTTCGACCAGTGGGTGACGCAGTGAATATCAGTGACGATGTCCTCGACGCCGACACTCAGAAGCTCTGTCCAGTTCCACCGGTGCTTGGTCCCGTCCTCCGTCCTGATCGTAAAACTCCAGTCGTTCTCCTCGACAGCCGGCGTGGGCCCGGCAGTGAGCACCGGCCAGTCATCGACGAGCGTCTGCCCCGGAGGCAGATTCGGGTTACTGGAACCTCGCCGCCCTCCGAAGCCACTATTGATAACTCCCATAATGTGCGCTCCTCAACCTTTCTACGATGTTCGTCGCTGGGATGTTCGCTGGCATGTTGCTTGGACACTATCAACGGCCGGATTCAACCGTTGCGAAACCAGCCTTCGGCTTCGAGGAATCTTGAGACCGTGCACATTACAGAGAACCTCTCCGCCCGCGCCGTGCACGTCGCAATGATTCGCTCGCCGACAGCAATTTTCGCCTCGGGACGAGGTGAACGCTTCCCTCGGCAGCACCGAATTTTCGGTTGGGAAGAAGCTCCGCCCCGCGCGGTTGGTTCGGAGGTAGTTGAATCGAATCGCTCTCACGTGACCGGGACAGCTCCTTGAGCAAGTTTCAGCCGGGTCCACACATTCATGTTAATGATCACCGCCGCGATCTCCGCGACCTCGAGTTCCGTGAAGTGGAGCCGCAACTCGTCGTGAACAGCAGAGAACTGCTGGTGACGAAACAATGTGAGGCCTTCGCAATACGCGAGAGCCGCTCTCTGTGCAGATGAGAACATCGTGCTCTCACGCCAGGAGATGAGATGCGCGGCCAGTGCAGATGAAATGCCAATCTCTGCCGCAATTCGGGTGTGCAGAATAAGGCAGTAGGAGCATGGGTTCAGTTGCGCCACACGCAAACGGAGGAGTTGCAACAGTTTCCGATCCACCGACAATTCAGCCGAGTACCCGAACTGTACTGCCATTTCTTTGGCCAGCTCGTGAAAGGGTGTGAGGTCAGGGTCGAACCGCGTGTTGTCGAACCGGACATTTTCGGACCCTGACATCCAGCCCTCCGCGCTGACCTCAGACACAACGACGCCAATCATTCGTGGCCAGGCCGTTGATCGCTACGGCGCACTGAGATGCCTTCGATGAACGAACCTCGATACCTCGGCGTCGCTTACTTTCCCTCCATAATGGCGATGTCCAACCTGTCTGCGGTTTCGGCCATCCTGACTTCGGCCAGGCGGTACGCCTACGCACATGAGTTGCGAAAAATGTCACCTGGCCCCTGCTCTGCGAACGAAGTTGCGCGGGACTCCACATCATCCCGTCGTGAGAGATGGATGGCTGCCTGATCGTCCATCATGGTCGAAGGTCCCCGCGTCTCTGGAGTTCTATCGACTGCGGCCCGTCGCGGTTGTTCGGGCCAGCCGGTCAGATCTCGTATGGACTCGTAGGTCCATGTCGAAGTCTCCTCCGTGGGTCTAAGTTAACCATGTCGACGCACTCCGCACTCGCTGTCGAATCTCCGTTGCCGGAAAACCATATGCTAACTACACTAGGGAAAGTCAGATGATCACTGCACCGTCGTGCGAACATGTGTTTCCATTCGCGACACTCGCCTCGATCACAGCATCATCTCAGAACAGATCCGGAATAGTTGGACCCAGAAGACCGTTCTAGAACAAGTGGCAGCTATGACGGATCCCTGCAGGAGTAGCCACTTACGTCACAGAAGAGGAGTCCAGTGACCAACGACTACCGTAAGACCTCTGAGGCATTGAGCCGTCTAACCGACATTCAGCGCCGAGTAACACAGGAGGACGGCACCGAGCCTGCGTTCGGCAACCCGTACTGGGACAACCATGAGGCCGGCATCTATGTCGACGTTGTTTCGGGTCAGCCGTTGTTCTCCTCCACGGACAAGTACGACAGCCGGACAGGATGGCCCAGCTTCACCGCCCCTATCGACAATGAGGCCGTCACGACCAAAACGGATCAGAAACTGAGCAGGGCTCGCACCGAGGTGCGTTCCTCAGGTGCCGACAGCCATCTCGGGCACGTATTCAGCGACGGCCCTGAGGCTACCGGCGGCCAGCGTTACTGCATGAACTCGGCCGCTCTGCGCTTCGTCCCAGTCTCACAGCTTGCCAAGGAGGGGTACGGCGAGTTCAGTTCACTGTTCGAGACCGACCACGAGGGGAGACACAGTATGCCAGGCGATATCAAGGACGCTGGAACGATCACACGCGTCTCCGGCATAGAGACGGCCGTTCTAGCCGGCGGCTGCTTCTGGGGTATGCAGGATCTGCTCCGCCGTCAGCCCGGCGTGCTCGCCAGTCGCGTGGGGTACGCCGGTGGGCAGAACGACTACCCGACTTACCGTAATCACCCAGGCCACGCGGAGGCCGTCGAGATCCTCTTCGACCCGGCGCAGACCACCTATCGGAACATCTTGGCCTTTTTCTTCCAGGTCCATGACCCCTCGACACTGGATCGACAAGGCAACGATACTGGCTCCAGCTACCGTTCAGCAATTTTTCCGTTGACACCTGAGCAGGAGCAGATAGCTCGCGACACGATTGCCGACGTGAACGCCTCAGGCTTGTGGCCGGGGAAGGCTGTCACCGCGATCGAGCCTGCGGACTCGTTCTGGGCTGCCGAGCCCGAGCACCAGGATTACCTGGAGAAATACCCGAATGGTTACACATGCCACTTCCCACGTGATGGTTGGATACTGCCCGAGCGTGCCCCTTCGGACGTTAGGCGTAGCGGCTAATTCAGCCACAACGGAGACCGCGGACTTGTCAGGTCCGCGGTATTCGTTGTGTCGCCGGGCCAGCTGAGCAACCCTTAATTACTCGTCGAGAAGCCTCACAGTCGGTAATTCTTCCTCGACTACCGTCCAGCAAAGAGCACGCGTCCGAGCAATGGCCCGGCGTGACAAGGACACCTCTGCGACGGGAGTACACCAGATGCGTGATGGGTTCAGGTTGCCGGGGTACGGCGGCGCCGCGATCTTCCTTCGCAGTCATGCGGTTCCTGCCGCTGTCTTCGAATCCGACGTACCCACACTCGTTTTCGACGTAGGCCTGCTCAGCCCCGATCGATTCAATCAGTATCTCAGCAGACACACCGACGAAGGATTTGTCGAACGGCTGGCGGCGTTCTTCTTTCACGCGGCCGCAGACTTTCATCCCGAGAAATCGCTTCCGGCGCTCACCGACGAACGACTCGGGCTGATGATATCGGTCTGTTCCAGCACCGATCGAGAGGTGGAACTCGACTTCTCACTCGCCGAGGATCCCGAATCGGAGGACACCGAACGCGACGAGATGACCTTCGAGACAAGCCGAGTCGTCCTCGCGACCTCGGCGCAAACAGTTTCTCGACTCACCGGTGGAGTAACCACCCACTTCGACGGAGAGTGGTGACGACATGGGTTTCCTCTTCGAGGTTCTCGATTTTCCCGACGGCAGTCGGATGACCGACCTGTGGAACAACACGTGGGCCGAGCCGGCGATCGGAGAGGAGATCGCTTCCGGTCACTTCATTCACCTGGGAGACGATCAGCACGTCGACGTGGAGACCGATTTTCTCAGTAGCCACCTCCCCTTCAACGTGGCAGGCTTCGGCGGAGTCTTTCCCGACGGCAAACCCTGGATGTTCGTCATGCAGAAGGCACCGGCCGACCTCGCGACCAGGCTGCGCGGTGAGGACGATCCACACTCGCTTCTGCGCGGATCACTCGACCGCGCCATGTCTTTCAACCGCGATGCACTGGTGGCCGAGGAATTGTCCTGGAGGCATGGCGATCTGGTGAAGGTATACGAGGAAGAGGGCATCCCAGCAGCATCCATCGCCGGCTGGTCGGCCGCGGACCTCCTGCGCGGCCTCTTGGCGCAGTGTTGCAATGCCGAACTTGCCGCCGTCGTCGCCGGATACCCCGAATGTGCCTACCCCGAATCGGCGCATGCGTGCGAAACCGACGTGTTCTCCGACGTGTTCGCCGGTTGGGTCAGCGGACAGCGGTGACGCGGTACAGGAGACTCCTGTCGCAACCTATTTCGACACGTGATCTATGCGTGACAGCGATGGTAGTCGGGCTTGTACCCAGGAACGCCGTCCGGCACAGTGATCATCCGAGGTAAGGATTGACACCTCCGACGAGCGAAATGCATGAGCAGTGATGACTGCGATCTACAGTTGCAGCGGACTCGACTCGTGTCCCAGCTGATGGCCACCGGGGTTATAACCCGGTGGTCATCAGGGCGCGGAGGCCGCTGCATCGCTCGATCACACGATCAGGCTAATCTCGGTCTGTGAGTGAGGATGATAGTGAGCTACGTGCGCGGCGCTTGACCGCACGCGGTGCCGCGACCCGAACGCGGATTGTCGAGGCTGCCGATCAGCTGATGTACGAGCGAGGTGTGGCCTCCACAACCTTTGCTGACGTCCGCGCTGCAAGTGCCACGTCGAAGTCACAGCTTTATCATCATTTCGCCGACAAAGATGCACTTGTCAGGGCGGTCATCGAGGCTCGTGGCGACGCCGTACTCACTCACCAGCGCCGACGCCTAGCCAGGGTGAAGTCTTTGCATGGTCTCGAAATGTGGCGTGACGAGCTGGTCAAACGCAACGCGCTTCGGAACGGAGCGTATGGTTGTCCACTCGGGTCCCTGGCCAATGAGATTGCAGATCACGACGAGGACTCACGCCGAGCGATTGCCGCCCACTTCGAGGCATGGACCCAACTGCTGGTCGATGCGATGGACGAGTTGAAGAGACGCGACGTCCTGCGACCGGATGCGGATTCCCGGGCGATGGCGAGCGGGCTTCTGGCTGCCGTACAGGGAGGATATCTTCTCGCCAAGACAGCCCGCAACGTTCGTCCTATGCAGGCAGCGCTCGAGATGGCGATCGCGCTGGTGCGCGCGCACACGACCGAGAACGGTCTTGCCTAGCTCTGTCAGTCTCGGCGGGTGCACAGAGCTGGCCGATCCTCCAATTCCGTTACCGTCACCACCGCTTTGCGGAACACCGACCCCGGGATATATCGGGCTGTCCCCGCGCATACAACTTGATGTCGCGCGAACTAGACGACGCCGGGCGGGGTATCTGGCTCGCGGCCCGTCAGCCGCAGGCTGACGGGCCGCGGATGTCTCATAGCTGCAGTAACGCCTGCTCCACGACCTCCGTGAGCGCCGGGTGGATGTACATCACCTCGCGGGAGATCTGATCAACCGTCTGACCGGTCATCATCGCCTGAATCAGCGGCTGAATCAGAACCGCCGCATCCGGACCGATGATGTGCGCACCCAGCAGCGTCCGCCCACGAGGATCGGCAAGCAGCTTCACGAAACCTGTGGTGTCCTCGAGCGCCCACCCGTAGGCAGCGTCGGCATACGCCCGAACAGTGACGACGTACTCGATCCCAGCTTCCTCGAGCTGTTGCTGGGTCGCGCCGATACTCGCGACCTGGGGATCAGCAAAGACCGCGTGCGGCACCAAACCGGTCGGCAGCGGCTTCGGATCGTACGCGTGGAGAAGATTGTGCACCATCGTGCGCGCTTCGGCGTTGGCCAAGTGCTTGAGCTGGAAATGATTCGCCAGATCGCCCAGTGACCACACACCGGGCGCCGTGGTCGCCCCGGCCGCATCGGTGACCACATGACCATGCTCATCGAGTTCGATACCGGCGGCCGACAGATCCAGAAGGTCGGAGTTGGGTCGCCGGCCCGCTGCCACCAGCAGCATCTCGGCGGAGACCTCGCGCTGCCCCTGCGCGGTCTCCACAGTAGCGACCACACCCGAAGCACTCGGCTCCACGCGCACCACCTCCGCGTCCAGATGCACCGTCATCTCCTGCACAGCCAACTCGGTGAACCTGTCGGCGATCTGTTGATCCTCACCATTGAGCAAACGCGGACCGCGGTGAACGATGGTGACCTCGACACCGAAAGCGGAGAACACGTGCCCCATCTCGGCAGCGATGAAGCCGCCGCCGATGATCAACAACGACGAGGGCAGATTGTCGATGCGCATGATGGTGTCCGACGTGTGATATTCGACCTCGTCCAGGCCACGGATGGCAGGCACGATCGGCCGGGAGCCTGCTGCCAGCACAACCTTCTCAGCGGAGAGCTCCACCTCCCCGACCTGCAGCCGTCCCGGGGCGACGAAACGGGCCTGATCGGTGTACACGTCGACGCCGTTCTTACGCCGATAATCCACCGCTTGGGCGTGCAGTGGATCGATGCGCCCAAAGATCCGATCGCGGATCTCGGACCAATCGACCGACTCGACCCGCGCATGCACTCCCAGCCTTCCAGCACGTTGTGCCGACCGGACAGCATCGGCCGCCACCACGAACATCTTCGTCGGGATGCAACCACGATTGAGGCACGTACCACCGAAGCGCGAAGGTTCCACGATCGCCCTCCGCAGCCCATCGAACTCCGGGGTGAACAGGTAGTTACCGGTCCCGGCACCAATCACGATCAAATCATGCGTCGTCGCCATATTGCGTTCCTTTCCTTGACTGTGCCGCTGAATCGGACACCGAAATCGAACTGTCAGAGCCCACGGGAACTTCCAGACGTACGAGCACTCCACGAATAGCGTGCAGGTCGGCCTCCGTGTTGGTGGCAACCCGCAACGCCTCCCGAGCACGGCCGCGATCACGAGCCGCAGCCCGGCGCTGGGACAGCAGGATCAAAGGCCCCTGCAACGCAGCCACCGTCGCCAAAATGGCGCCGAGCCCTGTGAGCATGGTCGCCGGATGCGGCTCGAACGGGCGCAGGACAAAATTGACCGCCAACCAGCTGACGATCACCGTCACCAAGCCCGCCAGAAACCACCAGGTCCCCACCATATCGGCGATCTTGGCAGCCCATCGCTCACCACGACCCGGACAAGGCTCATCGAAGACACCAAGGCGGTGACCACAATGCGGACACACCAAATCATCCACCCACGTCAAGCCTTCATCACCGGTAGAAGACGACACCATTCCATGTCCTCGCTCTGGTTGTTCAACTGACGCGATGAGCTCATACACACGGAAGGATCGCTGGGATTCCTCGAAGAGGATGAGATACAACAAGAACTGGCCGACCGGGCTGCAATCAGCTTGTCTGGGCCGAGTAGCGGCACTCTCGAGAGTTCCGCAGAGCACAGACCTACAGAAACCAGCCTTCGCGCTGAGCGAAGTTGGGTCCGGCTGAGCGTCCCCCCCGAAAGCCTAGTACATAGCTAACATTCAGCGCCTGGGCCGTGATTGAAGCAGTCGCGGATTCGTTCCGTCGTCGGCTCCCCTTATCGCCATCTGCCGCACCACACCCCCAGCTCCCCGCTCGTTCATCTCTGGTACTTCAATCGAAGTCGTGATCCAGGACGCATCGCTGACACAAGATTTCCGCTCACTGGAGTGCGCCCCGTAGATGTGCAGAGGACTCGCTTCAGGGCGCGTCCCAACTTCGAGGATCCCGTGACTGGAAAAATCGCTTTCTGTTCGAGGGCGGAAAACTCGAATGGTCAGGAAACCACCCGGACAAGCTTCTTGTTGACGAACTCCTCAACCCCGTAACGGCCGAGCTCGCGACCGAACCCAGAGCGTTTGATCCCACCGAACGGCAACTCAGGAGCATCGACACCCACCCCGTTGACGAAAACCATGCCCACCTCGAGCTGGTCAGCCACCCGCTGCGCCTGGACTGGATCAGTCGTGAACACGTACGAGCCGAGCCCAAACGGAGAATCATTTGCCAGCCGTACCGCTTCCTCCTCCGATCCGACCTTGAAGACCATGGCCACCGGCCCGAACAACTCCTGGCTGTAGACCGGATTGTCAGGCGCGACGTCAGTGAGGATCCCCGCCGGATGAAACGCACCATCGACGCCCCCCGCATCTGCTGCGGTGTACGTCGCGCCGGCAGCGACCGCCTGCGCCACCTGATCCGCAAGGATCTCGGCAGCCTGGACAGAAACCAGCGGCGTGGATCTAGAAGTCGCGTAAAGCTTGTCGGAAAAGGCCGGAACAAATTCGTCGTACAACCCCTCAGCGACGATGAAGCGCTTACCCGCGTTGCAGATCTGGCCGGTATTGGTTGCCCGCGCCCCGGCCGCCGCCCCAGCTGCAGCATCCATGTCATCGGTACTGAGCAGGATAAACGGATCCGACCCACCCAACTCGAGAACAACCTTCTTCAAATTACGCCCGGCGATCTCGGCGACCGCAGAGCCTGCACGCTCAGACCCCGTCACCGACACCCCCTGGTTGCGTGGGTCCGCAATGATCTGTGCCACCTGCTCGTTGGTCGCATACAGGTTCACATAAGCACCCACCGGGAACCCGGCATCGACGAACAACTCTGCAAGAGCCGCCGAGGACTCAGGGCATTGCGGCGCATGCTTGAGGATGATCGTGTTACCCAAAACCAAGTTCGGTCCCGCAAAGCGGGCCACCTGGTAAAACGGCAAATTCCACGGCATGATCCCCAGCAACGACCCCACAGCCGACCTCCGAATACAGGCCGACCCCTCACCATCCCGAATCTCGATCTCTTCATCAGCCAGAAAACGCTCCGCATTGCTGGCGTAGTAGTCACAGATCCAAGCCGACAGCTCGCATTCCTCAACCGCCTCCACCAGAGACTTTCCCATCTCCCTGACCACAATCGCAGCAAGCTCATCCTTGCGTTCGATGAACAGATTCGCCACATTCCACATCAACGCCGCGCGCTCGGCCACCGTCGACGACTTCGACCATCCGCGATACGCGGCACTCGTCGCAGCGAGAGCATTCTCCACATCCTCCGCAGTAGCAGTGGGATACGTCGAAACAACATCCCCGGTACGCGGATTGGTAACTGCATAGCTAACAGTCATACGATCAACTCCTGATCTCGAAAGTGCCCCCGGCGCAACCGAAAGCAGGACGACTACACGTGCGGCAAACCAGAAGCTACGCTGAGCCGACGCATTCAACTGGAAAGATTTCGTCGATCGACTCCCAGCTACCGTCGCAGCTGAAACGCTGACCGAGTGCGTGACGTAAAAAACATGCCGCCACGTGGATCTGACGCTTTGATTGATTCTGAACATCCCGGCATAAGGGGGTACTGCTGATGCGCGATCCAGCCCCAGCGTTGCAAGTATAGGTGACCACAGCCGTCAGGGTGCGGCGTAGGTATGGAGACGAGCGAGTCTGCAAAGACAGCAACCGCGCGGCACCCGAGTTCGACCGAAACCGAAGCGCACCAATTCGATCGAGACCCTCACAGCGTGCATAGTTACTCACGGGGAGGCGTGAACGAGCTCCGCATTGCCTTGAACACAGATCGAGAAGAAGGGGACCGATATGGCCCGTCAAGCCATGGGGCAACTTCCTTCTACCGATTCACCTTGACTGCGAATTTGTCTACTTGCCTGAACGATTGCCGTACGGCCGCCGCCAGCCTCAGCGGGCTCGACTGTGTCGAAGAAACGGCGAGCCATCTAGGCTCTACAGTATATAATTACGTTTGCAGGGGCGATAACGGTGAACCAAAGCATACCTCTGTGCGAGTCGATCTCAACGAGCGATTTCATCGCATTATCTCAAACTCCAGGTTCGAAATGACCAGAAAAATCCCGACCGCCATGTAAAGAATACGTGCCGCCCGCGGATTTTCCTCGATGCTTAGCGCAATAATCTTTGTCAGCCCAGATTGGGACACTCTCGGCTAACTCGACTCTTCCAACCCGATTTGGGAGTCTGTGCAGCCGTAAAAACGACATCCATCTAGACTGGACGGAACTAATGAATAACCACCAACGAAACTGGCGGACGACCGTCGTCGTCGTGACGATCGGAGCACTACTTGCGATCGTCGTCCCCCTGTCACTCCTCCCAGTACTTCCTTTCGAATACTTGAAGGAATACGGAACGGTTGGCGACACGATCGGTGGAATTTCGAATCCCATTACAGGATTGGCAGGAATCATTCTGTTATTCCTTGCTTTGACTGCGCAATTGCGCGCCAACGCACTTACGCAAAAACAGGTGGACGCCGATGCCGAAAAAGAGGTAAGGCAACGTGTCGCGACACACTTACATCAACTCTATGCATTCATGGACGAAAATATTAAGCAGTTCAACTACCAGAAAATTAGTACCCAAGAGTTGAGCTCTGAGCAGTTACATGGACGTCGAGCTATTCGGCAGTTCATTGATGACATTGAAAGCATGAATATCGACCTCCACGACTCGGAACGGCTTCTCCAGCAGGATGGCGTCAGGGAAATACTCGGCGTTTTAGAGATCGCGAAGCAAGCATTCGTCAAGATTGCGAGCTCCGATATCGATCCTATAAACAAGGATTTTTACGCAGCACTTGTCAAGCACGTACTTCTCTACAGCGTTTTCCCTTACACAGATCTTGACACCTCCGATGGCCTGACCCTTGCGGTATGCAACCAGTGTGGCCAACCACACGGCAACTACCCACCAGCCATTTTCGACCGACTACAGGATCTCAAGCGCTACTTCTAGCAACGCCGTCACCGGCAACGTGTCCGGTTCGTCGTTGCCAATACATGCCCAGCAGTTTTTCACCGAACCCGGGAAACTTCTTTGGGGTGGGTCACGGTCTCGGAGGCTGGCCAACTCTCTCGAAGCCAAGCCCTCCTCTCGAAGCCGCCGATCCTTACAGATGTGATCCATTTCCCTGAACGACGGACTCTCCATTTTGCGGCTGAATACGTATCTGGCCCCACACGTAACATCAAGAATGGCGCGGATCGACAAGCATTTCGAATCCGTGCGGGTTGCCGCTGATCCGTCAGCGGCGCAACGGCAGTCGGCATCCCCTCGTCGGCGAGACGTGAAGGGACCCCAACGGGCTTTTGCACCTCCGAATCACCTGCGAATAGCCATGCGGTACACCGACGTGAGTGGATCCGTATCTACTACTGGCTGGGCATTGGGAGCGAAAAGAAGGGGAAGTCCGCCAAGATCTGGGTGCGATCGGGCTTGATGCCGGTGCCCAGCGGAGAGTTGGTCAGCAGAGACAACATATTGTCCATGACGTTGTCGGCGAGCGCGCGACCGTTAAAGCCTGTGTAGTCGAACGACGCGGTGCTGCCGACAACGAAGGGAAGCACCATCGGACCGAACATCTCTGTGACTCGGCGGGCGTACGCTTGAGGGTCGGCCGATGTACCGGCGAGTTCGACGTACTTCGCCACGGTGGCTTGCGCGCTGGCCACGAATGCCGAGTCATCTGCCGAGGTGGCGCTTCGGTTGAAAGCCTCACGTAACTCATCATCGCTGAGAAAAAGGTGGCTGAACAACGGCAAGCCCCAGCGCGCCACCTGTTGTTCGGGTGCGTGACCTATCAGGGAGACGGTGGGCCATGCATGCAGCAAGCCTGACGTTCTCAGCATGGAATTGGGCACCTCCAGGACAATCGCCCCCACCGTTCTGCCGGCGAAAAAGTTCACCTGGCTGTCGAACGCCTCGGGTTCATAGGTGCCACGAGCGAATGCGGCTTGGAACTTCGCGAGCGCGGCAGCGTCGCCACCGAAGACGTCCTGGACGACGCCGGCGAATACCCGAACGCCGTCGCTGCCCAGGATCGTCGAACCCGTCGTACCGACTGCGATGACCTCACCGCCTGCCCCGCTGGTGGCGTCTTCCCCTGTGGCGTAGCGAACTTCGATGCGCTGTGCGTGAGCCTCACCCTTATCGGTGGAGACGTGGACGACTTCGCCGGCGCGAAATTTGATCGCGACGTCCTCGCGTCGATCGCCATCGGTGTCGATTCGGAAGACATAGAGAGCTTCGTCTCGAAACGGTGCGACCGTGTCCGCGTCGGCAGTGGGATTGATGGTCATCGCCATCACCGTCGTGTCCTCGGTGCCGGCGAAAAGGTAGAAGTCACACAGGTCGAGGCGGGGGTCTTCTCGGGCAGTGGGGGTGTCGAAGTGGTGGGACATAGGGAGGGCCTCCTTGCCGGGCGTTACGTAGTCGTGGCATGTAGCCAGCGGTTTCAAATGGACGAGTCGATCAACAGCGGCAGCTTGCGGTAACAGGAGCCGGATGCAGCGAATCGGGTAAAAAGCGAGCCCAGCTGCGTACCAACCGGTACAATGGGGATGGCGGGCTGTCGTGGATAGCTCTGAGGATTGATCAGTGATGATACCTACACCGCACGGACCATCACCGTCCAGGCACCCGAAGCAACGGCAGCATTCCCAGAAACCGTAGACGTGGCCGGCAACGACGTAAGACGCTCTCGCGGATGCAATTTCGAGCGGTCCTCCCTCAGATTGCCGGTGGCCACCCCCAACGCGACCCTCAAGGAATGGACTCAGGGGTCCAAAGTGCAGTAATCTTCGACTCTCCACAATCGAATATGGTCGCGCCTTGCGGGAGGAGGTTACGCAGATTGAGTCACGTTTCGTCATGTGGTCTGTACGAGGTTTCCTCTGAGAGTTGCTCGACCAGCTCGGAGAGGTTCTCCCACGATCCACCAAGCAAACGAGATCCGAGGAGCGGATATGAGCGTGATCAGCAGGGGGTTCGGCGCCGGGCACAGCAACGGTGGCGGCGGGCGCCTCCCGCCGGGGCAACACGAGACGCACGACTTCCCGGTGTTGTCTACAGGGCCGACACCTCAGGTCGATCGATCTACGTGGGCGTTGAATATTACCGATCTCGAAGGTTCGGTGACCCGCTGGAACTGGCCGGACCTCATGCGCGCGCCCAGCGAAGATTTCACGGTCGACATTCATTGCGTGACCAAGTGGAGCAGGCTTGATACAACGTGGCGTGGGGTCAGAGTGAACGCGCTGCTCGGCAAGTTGGCGGACGAAGCCGAGTACGCACTCATCCGATGTTACGGCGGCTATACGACGAACCTACCCATGGGTGACCTCGTCGACCGCGACGCGTGGATCGCCTACAAATACGAAGGTACTGACCTTAAACCTCCCCACGGCGGCCCTGCCCGCCTCGTGGTGCCGCACCTGTACTTGTGGAAGTCAGCCAAATGGATCAACGGCATCGAACTTCGACGCGACGACCAGCCCGGATTCTGGGAAACCCACGGGTACCACGCGTACGGCGACCCGTGGCTAGAGCAGCGCTATGCCGGCGACTGAGCGCTCGAGGGACGCAGCAGAGGTCCATGCGGACACCGGCCCCGCGCTTCGCCGCCGGCCGATCCGGTGGCTCCCAGCGCAACTACAGGCCACCCGGATGGAAACACATCTCGCCCGCACGCTCGTTTTCGAGGTACCTGGGTGGTCGGGACACGCAGCGGGCCAGCACGTCGATGTCCGGCTCACTGCCGAAGACGGTTATACCGCGCAGCGTAGCTACTCGGTCGCCTCCCGCTCCGGCCCGGACCAGTTCGAGCTCACTGTGCAACGCGTTTCGGGCGGCGAGGTATCGACGTACCTCACCGAGACGATGCTGCCCGGCGACCGACTCGAGGTTCGGGGTCCTCTCGGCGGATGGTTCCAGTGGACAGCGCGGCTTCGGGGCCCCGTGTTGCTGCTCGGAGGTGGTTCAGGAGTGGTCCCACTCATGGCGATGCTGCGCGAGCGCACGCACTCTGACTCGGACTCGCCGTTCCGCTTGATCTACTCCGCGCGAACTCCCGACCACGTTATCTACACCGGCGAATTGCACCAACTGGCGCAAGCGCACCCTGATATCCCCATCACACGCCTCTATACCCGCGCCGGGCTGCCTGATGACACAAGGGAACCAGGCCGGCTCCGCATCGAGGACTTGCCGACTCCCGCCCATGGAGGCACCGTAGGAGCGACCCGCGTGTACGTGTGTGGTCCCACTGGGTTCGTCGAACACGCCGCACAGTTGCTCGTCGACCGCGGGTTCACCCCATCCGACATCCGTACCGAGCGCTTTGGCAGTTGAGGAGACGCGCATGCAACAACAACGCGGCCGCCTGAGGTCGACGGCGAGGTGGCCACTGGAATCCTCACCGCGAAGTCTTCACCTGATGTCCCCGCGACTGACGTGGTCTACGGACACTGCACATCGAGGACCTCGTGTCGCAGAGCCTAGGACGAACCTCACCTGCTCCGACTCAATCCTGCGCTGTCTACCGGGCCACGGCGCGAGTGTTCACAATTCACCAAGATCCGGCACATCCGTGTAGCTCGACTGCCTGGATCCGCGTGCTGACAAATCCGAACCGCTTGATAACTCACAACACACCATCGATCTCAAGGAGCTCCCTGTGCATTCGGGCCTACTACACCATCAGGCTGCTGACCTCAGGGTCGCGGACTGGATAGACTCCGCGGGCACGCCGCTGGCCACACCACTTCGCCTCGCCGACCTGGGAACGGGCTACCGGGTGATCTTCTGCTTCCAGGACTGGTGCCCAGGATGTCATTCACAAGGCTTCCCAACTCTCCAGGTCCTCCACGACAATCTCGCCCGCCGAGGGGTTGGTTTCGCAGCCATTCAAACCGTGTTCGAGGGTGCGGACGTCAACACCTTCGACAAGCTGCGGATCAACCAAGAAAAGTACTCGCTGGCAATACCCTTCGGACACGATCTGCCCGCGCCGGGGCAGAGAAACCCCACATTCATGGAAGATTACCGATCAGGGGGTACGCCGTGGTTCACCGTCATAGACCCCAACGACAAAGTCGTCTATGCAGATTTTCATTTCGACCCACGCTACCTTATTGATGCCCTTAAGGAAGAGCCTGGCGACCCTCGTGAATGAGGACAGCTTCGCCAGCGCGCAGCCCTCAGCTGCGCGCTGGACCTACTCGGGACAGGAAGCACGGATGGTGAGGCAGATGGTGATCGGTGCCCCGGTCCAGACACCATGGCCCGGGACCCAGACGCGGTCTCGCGGTGGTGATGGTGGTGAGTGACTACGGCTCGGTAATCGGCTGGGCGGCGCTCAGCGTGAGTGGTTTGCTCATCGGCGCAATGCTCGGCATGTCCGGCCGGTTCGGTCACGGAACGATAGCTAGAGTCACTGCCTTGGGAGCGGGGTTAATACTGGCGGCCGCTGCAGTGGAGCTCGCCGCAGAGGCCGTTGCAACCCACCCCTGGAGTGGAGTCACGGCTCTCTTGGGCGGCGCAGCAACCTTCAGCGCCATCAACGCATGGTTGGCCACGCGCGGAGCCCGCGACCGCAAGCGCTGCGGAGAATGCCTAACGAAATTGAAGACCACTGCGACGGTGGGCCCCGCCACTGGCGCGCCCATCGCCATCGGGACCGCTCTCGACGCCGTGCCCGAGGCATTAGTACTCGGTGTGACACTACACAGCAGGGGCGTGGAACTCGCGCTGATCGCAGCCATTGCCATCGGCAATCTGCCCGAGGCGATGTCGGCTTCGAATGGGATGTCGAGAGCCGGTCGGTCTCGACATTGGATCCTCGCGCTGTGGAGTAGCGTCGCCGTTGCCACCATCTGTCTAACCGCCGCCGGATACGCTGCGTCATCGCTGCTCACAGACGACGCTGTCCTCCTTCTGCAAGCATTTGGAGCTGGAACACTACTGTCCTTGGTTGCGGAGACCATGCTGCCCGAGGCCGCCGAGAACAACCCCAAGTTCGGCGGGCTGATCGCAGCTGCGGGATTCGGTCTGCTGCTGTTGATCTCGGGCTTGGGGTGAGCACACAAAGGGGCATCTCACCGATAGATCCTGCTCGAAATCTCCCCACTCCCCTGGTTCTGGTGACGCTGCGGCCTTCCAGCGGTCCTTCAACCGGTGCAGCGACCAGTCGCAGATCCACATCTCTTGCATCGTGCGCCGTTGATTGCAAACCCCTGTCCATACTGCCGAGTCTCCCAGCGGTGGTTTCGGATGTGCATGGGGGCACATTGCACCAAGTCGGTGTTCTAGAGAACGGATTCAATCCAGTTGTCTTTCGATCATTGTGTTCGGCCGGACCCTCGTTCATCCCGGTTGCTCGACATTCTCTCGAAGCACTGGGGTCCTCGTGTGTGTTGCCGAGCAATGCCAATGCAATCCGCGCTATCGACCAGGCGTTCTGCTTCGGACACTGATTCCCGACCGCCGTTCTTTCTCCTTTCGTCATGCGACCACGATCTAATTGCCGAACTGCGCCTTGAGCTTTCGATGAGTGCAGTCTGCGGCACTATCTCGTGTCGACGACAACCAACCCGTGAGGTAAGTGCATTGAACCGATTCGAGGCCAGAAATCCCATCGCCGCTGTTTCCTCGAAGGCCACGGCAGGCGGCATGTCTGCCCCATTTAACTCTGCCCTGCTTGATGCGCTGAAACAGCGCGTTGTCATCGGCGACGGAGCGATGGGCACCATGTTGCAGGCCGCGGACCTCACCCTGGACGACTTCCTCGGCCTCGAGGGGTGCAATGAGATCCTCAACGACACCCGTCCCGACGTGCTCAAAGACATCCACCGTGCGTACTTCGCCGCTGGTGCCGATGCCGTCGAGACCAACACCTTCGGTTGCAACCTGCCCAACCTCGCCGACTACGACATCTCTCACCGGATCCGCGAACTCGCGGAAAAAGGCACTGCTCTCGCCCGTGAAGTAGCGGACGAGATGGGACCAGGCCGCGACGGCATGGCCCGATTCGTACTCGGCTCGATGGGACCGGGAACCAAGCTCCCCAGCCTCGGACACGCACCGTACGCAGTCCTTCGTGACGCGTACACCGAAGCTGCGCTCGGCATGATCGACGGTGGCGCCGACGCCATCCTCGTCGAAACCTGCCAGGACCTGCTTCAGGTGAAGGCGGCCATTCTCGGCAGTCAGCGCGCGATGGAGCAACTCGGACTGCGGTTGCCGATCATCACGCACGTGACGGTAGAGACAACTGGAACGATGCTCCTGGGCAGTGAGATCGGTGCGGCGCTGACGGCACTCGAGCCACTCGGTATCGACATGATCGGCCTGAACTGTGCCACCGGGCCGGCCGAGATGAGCGAACATCTCCGTCATCTGTCCAAGTACTCGACGCTGCCGGTGTCGGTCATGCCCAATGCCGGTCTGCCGCAGCTCGGCCCCAAGGGCGCCGAGTATCCGCTGACTGCCGACGAATTGGCCGAAGCCCTCAGTGGTTTCGTCTCCGAGTTCGGACTCGGCCTCGTCGGTGGCTGCTGCGGTACGACACCCGAGCACATCAGCGCGGTCGCCGACGCGGTCCGTCAGGTCGAGAAGGCCCAGCGCACCCCGATCCACGAGCCGAGCACCTCTTCGCTGTACTCGGCGGTGCCGTTCGAGCAGGACGCCAGCATCCTGATGATCGGTGAACGCACGAACTCCAACGGCTCCAAGGCTTTCCGCGAGGCGATGCTCTCCGCGGACTACCAGAAGTGCCTGGACATCGCCAAGGACCAGACCCGCGACGGCGCACACATGCTCGACCTCAACGTCGACTACGTGGGCCGCGACGGTGCCGCCGACATGTCGGAACTGGCCAGCCGTCTGGCGACGTCCTCGACGCTGCCGATCATGCTCGACTCCACCGAGCCTGCCGTGCTGCAGGCCGGTCTCGAACACCTCGGTGGCCGCTGCGCTGTCAACTCCGTCAACTACGAGGACGGCGCCGGCCCCGAATCGCGTTTTCACAAGATCATGACGTTGGTCAAGGAGCACGGCGCGGCGGTCGTCGCCCTGACCATCGACGAAGAGGGCCAGGCTCGCACCGCCGAGACCAAGGTCGCCATCGCCAAGCGTCTGATCGAGGACATCAAGGGAAACTGGGGACTCGCCGAGTCCGACATCATCGTCGACGCCTTGACCTTCCCCATCTCCACCGGTCAGGAAGAGGTGCGACGCGACGGCATCGAGACCATCGAAGCGATCCGTCAGCTCAAGGCTGCGTACCCGGAACTGCACTTCACCCTGGGTATCTCGAACATTTCGTTCGGTTTGAACCCGGCGGCACGGCAGGTCCTCAACTCGGTGTTCCTGCACGAGTGCACCGAGGCCGGTCTGGACACGGCGATCGTTCACGCGTCCAAGATTCTGCCGATGGCGCGAATTCCGGACGAGCAGCGTGAAACCGCACTCGACCTGGTCTACGACCGTCGTAGCGAGGGCTACGACCCGCTGCAGAAGCTGATGGCTCTGTTCGAGGGTGTCTCGGCTGCGTCGGCGCGCGAGTCCCGTGCGCAGGAACTCGCCGGACTTCCGTTGTTCGACCGGCTCGAGCGTCGCATCGTCGACGGCGAGCGCAACGGCCTCGACGACGATCTCACCGAAGCGATGACGGTCAAGTCCCCGATCGAAATCATCAACGAGACACTGCTTTCGGGCATGAAGACCGTCGGTGAACTGTTCGGTTCCGGACAGATGCAGTTGCCGTTCGTTCTGCAGTCCGCCGAGGTCATGAAGGCAGCAGTTGCGTTCCTCGAGCCGCACATGGAAGCGACGGACGACGACGGCAAGGGTCGCCTCGTCATTGCGACGGTCAAGGGCGACGTCCACGATATCGGCAAGAACCTTGTCGACATCATCTTGAGTAACAACGGTTACGACGTCGTGAACCTCGGCATCAAGCAGCCCATCGCGACCATTCTCGATGCTGCGATCGAGCACAAGGCCGATGTCATCGGCATGTCCGGACTGCTCGTGAAGTCGACAGTGGTCATGAAGGACAACCTCAAGGAACTGAACTCTCGCGGTGTCTCGGAACAGTTCCCGGTTTTGCTGGGTGGTGCCGCGCTGACGCGTTCGTACGTCGAGAACGATCTGCAGGAGGTGTACGAGGGCGACGTCAGCTATGCCCGCGATGCTTTCGAGGGTCTGAACTTGATGGACCAGATCATGACGACCAAGCGCGGCGGCGGCCCGGCGCCGGACAGCCCGGAGGCCATCGCTGCTCGCGAGAAGGCTGCCGAGCGTAAGGCTCGTCACGAGCGTTCCAAGCGCATCGCCGAAAAGCGTAAAGCTGCAGCGGTTCCCGTCGTCCTGCCGGAGCGTTCCGATGTCGCTACCGACATTGCGGTGCCGACACCGCCGTTCTGGGGCTCGCGCATCGTCAAGGGAATCTCTCTGTCCGAGTACTCGGGGCTGCTCGACGAGCGCGCTCTCTTCCTCGGCCAGTGGGGCCTTCGCGGTCAGCGCAAGGGCGACGGTCCGACGTACGAGGAACTGGTCGAGTCGGAAGGCCGTCCGCGGCTCCGGTACTGGCTCGATCGGCTGACGTCCGAGGGCATCCTCGCGCACGCCGCGGTTGTGTACGGCTACTTCCCGGCGATCTCGGAGGGCGACGACGTCATCGTGCTCACCGAACCGAAACCGGATGCACCTGAACGGTTCCGGTTCACCTACCCGCGTCAGCACCGCGACCGTTTCCTGTGCATCGCTGACTTCGTGCGCTCGCGTAAGGAAGCAGAAGCGACCGGCCAGGTGGACGTTCTTCCGTTCCAGTTGGTGACGATGGGTCAGCCGATCGCGGACTTCGCCAACGAGTTGTTCGCGTCGAACTCGTACCGTGATTACCTCGAAGTTCACGGAATCGGCGTCCAACTCACGGAATCTCTGGCCGAGTACTGGCATCGACGCGTTCGTGAAGAGCTTGTGCTTCCCGAGGGGCATACCGTCGCGGAGCAGGACCCGACCGAGGTTGCCGGCTACTTCGATCTCGAGTACCGCGGCGCTCGTTACTCGTTCGGATACGGCGCGTGCCCGGACCTCGAGGATCGTGCCAAGTTGGTGGCGTTGCTCGAACCCGAGCGAATCGGCGTCGAATTGTCCGAGGAACTGCAGCTGCATCCAGAGCAGTCCACGGACGCTTTTGTCCTGCACCACCCGGAAGCAAAGTATTTCAATGTCTGAACTGTCATCTGGATACAGTTGAAGTGCGAACCAGAGTTCAGCTCGAACCTTTGGATCATCCAGATCACATCCGAGTGCGTTGGCAACTCGACTCATTCTGTAGCGCAGTGTATGCCGATGAATCCCTAACATCCCGGCCGAAGCGTCGGCTTGCCCGTTTTTCGCAAGGTAGACACGAAGCGTTCGAGTGAAATCTACTTTCGAGCTTTGATCGAGTTTCCTTACCGGCGCCAGGGTCTCCCGCGCCCATACTCGGACTTGATATCCGCGAAGATGCCTGAGCAGCCCTGCCTCCGAAATATCCCTTGCCTCGTGCAGCTTCCCCGGAACATCGGGTGCAGCACGAAAGACTCGCTGAACCTGTCGCCATGACTCAGGTAAATGGTCGACGTCGACGGGCTCACTAACTGATCCTCTGCCATAGGGAACCTGTCGAAGAACCGCCTGAAGGGTGCGCAGGTCACCCTCAGCACTTGGAAGGATGATTCCGACTTGCCCTGAATCCCGCTGGGCCGTCACGGTATCGACCCGGCGTAACGCCGGATCCTCTTCTGCTATTTCGAGTAATTCGACCTCAAAACGGCGTGGTGCGCCCAGTAGCGCCACTCGGACGTGCCCCTCGGGAATCGGCACCCGAAGAATGCTGCTCATCTGACGAGCAATCCCTGAATGCCCACTCAACATCAGTTCTAAGATCGCGCGTCGGTTGTTCCGCAATTCTTGACGTTCTTCGTCTGTCCGCCTGAGATGTTCGCTCAGCAGGAGCACGGCCGTATCGACGAGGGAGGTTTCAATGGCGGCCAGAGTGGTGGACCTACCCAGTGTCAGGTAGCCGCGAGTCTGCCCCGGAATTCGCAGTGACCGAATAGATACCGATTGGTCCGGCATGTTGATCGACATCGCCGCGTTTCGAGTGAGTCGGGCTAAGCGAGGTAACTCCGCCTGAACGAGTCCCAGATGGGCACGGGCAGCTTCCGGACTGGCAGCACGGAGATCGCCTGTCTCGCTCAGAAGCAAGACCCACCCACCTATCGATCCGACGAGGGATTCGAGGATGTGCCGAGCACCCAGTGTCGCAACGGAGGCTTGAACGAGATCTCGGTGAGCACGCGCGGTAGCTTCGACGGAGTCAGCGATTTGTCCCGCCGCTCGTGATGCTCGAACCAGTCGTTCCGGCATCGAACCTCTCTACCTGCATGTTTCCGCGCGACCAAGAAGTGCTATTGCACTATCTTCGCGCCGGAGCAGTATGGAGTAAAGATATCCGAGCATCATCTGGAAGAACAATGGCCCACTCTCACGCTCTCCTGCGGGCGCAGACGTCGAACTCTGCCAGGCCTGCTATGCAGATCCTGCAGGCCGGAGACCATCAAGTACTGATGCAGTACGGCGCCAACGAGATGGATATAAAACTGAACTTTAGAGCACAAGCACTGCAACAAGCGCTATCGGGTGAACCTGTCGCCGGAATCCGTGAAACCGCAGTCGGCTTCCGGTCAGTGCTGATCACCTTCGACCCATCCAGTATCTCCCGAACCAGCCTTCTCGACGAACTCGTCGAACGTGAAGAATCAGTGCCGAATCTTGATTCGCTCGTACTTCAAAGTCGAACGGTCACTATGCCAATCGCTTTCGACGACGCGATGACCCGTGCAGCAGTGGAGCGCTATCGCATCAGCGTCCGTAGTGACGCGCCGAATGTTCGCGACGGCGACAACATCGACTACATCGTCCACTGCAATGGACTACTCAGCAGAGAGGACTTTTACGACACGTTCACGGAAGCTACCTGGTGGACGGCATTTATTGGCTACTTTCCTGGCCTGCCATTCCTATATTCACTCGATCCATGCACACAGCTGTCGGCTCCGAAATACAACCCGGCGAGAATGTGGACTGCCGAAGGATGCCTCGCCCTTGGAGGTCCGTGTGTGGCGATCTATCCCATGTCTGTCCCCGGCAGCTACCAATTGTTCGGACGCACACTGCCAGTTTGGAATCGCGTATTCTCCGCCGATCCCGCCGACGACGTACCGGCACCCGCTGCCGCCAGATCGAACGTCCTTCGGACCGCCGACCGAGTGAATTTTTCCCGAGTTAGCGAGCCGGAGCTGTTGGCCATGCGATTGGAAGTCTTCGAAGGTACGTACTCCTACCCCGCGGCGCACGACAACTTCGTAGTCTCCGAATACCTGAAAGGTATTGCACCACTGACTTCCGTTGCAGAATCGATCGCGGGCAAACGGCACATTGCGGCGAGTCGAGCCGAGATCCCGTGAGCCCTCATCCCGCACTAGAGATCATTGAACCTGGAATGCAGACGACCGTCCAAGCGTGGCCCGGCAGGCAAGGTCTGACCGGCCTCGGGTACTCCGATGCCGGCCCCATGGACCACCTTTCCTTCCGAATCGCGAATATCCTTGTAGGCAACCCTGCCGGCCTACCGGCGTTAGAAGTTCCCCGCGTCGCGATATCGGTGGCGTTTCTCGTCGACACCAGGAACCAATCGCGGTGACGCCGGCTCAGAGAATCCCACGTCTGGTCATCGCCGAAGCGATCCATCACGTATTGCCTCGACGTCTCGCTGAGCCGGTATCGCGCAACCCGCCCTTCGACATCTGGGATCACAATCGATTTCTCGACCAGCCCAGCGATGAGGTCGACCAACTCTTGCTGAAGGACGATTGTGGAGCAGATCGACTCTGCCGCATCGAGATCGAATGATCCCTCGAATATCGCCAGTCTGCTCCACAAAGCTTGCTCAGATGCGAAGCACGGGTCAAAACTCCAGCCAGGACACGTAGAGAGCGTCTGGTGTCGGGCTGGCCCTGCCCTGTTACCTAGCGACATCAGTCTGTACCGACCAGTCAGGCGCTGGAGAATCTGTTCGGCGGTCATCACCCGCAACCGACCGGCCGCTGATTCGATAGCGAGAGGTAGCCCCTCCAATGTGTTGCAAATCTGCGCGACGGCAGATTGATTGCTCGCGGTAATTTCGAAGTCCGGCATCACAGTTGCGGCCCGCTCCACGAACAATCTCACCGCGTCGTACTGGAACAGTCCCCTCAGTACCGTTCCGTGATCCTCTCGCGGCGTCGGCAAGGGCAGAATGGCAAGTACACCCTCGCCCACAATTCCGAGCGTCTGGCGACTCGTCGTCAGAATGCGTAGGTGCGGACAACGCTTGAGCAAGACTACGCATAATTCCGAGATGGCAACCACTGAAGCTTCACAACAATCGAAAACGAGTAGGACGCGGCGATCAAATAGATGGTCGATGAGTTCTGCCTCTGCGGTGTCCGCGGCCAGGACGAGCCCGAAAATATCCGCGACGGCCAAGACAATGGCCGATTTTTCACGGTGGCCGCTGAGTTCTACCAGCCATACCCCGTCATCGAATGCGCGCGCTACCTGACCAGCCACTTGCTGCGCGATACGAGACTTTCCCACCCCGCCTTCTCCTGTAAGCGTCGTCAATCGACTGAGTGACAGCAGTCTCTTGGTTTCGGAGACCTCGACGCGCCGCCCCACGAAGCTGGTGATTTCATTGGGCAGATTTCCCAGTCTGGACTCGGTAGTCGTCGACATTCGAAGGCCATCTCACTTCTCAAATTCAGGCAAGTTCGTCCACGCGTCGGACGTCGCATTGCAGAACTTACGTGCTTGGCTGATGACAGTGCCATCTAGCGAGCCGCGCCCGATACTCTCCCGATGGCGCAATTCCGACAGGCTCATTGGCCAAACTGCGCAGCAGCCCAGTAACTTGCGGGGATGGGTCACTCGATAACGTGGCTATCGGTGACAGAATGAGACTCCACTGTCCAACCTCGGCAACGTGCGTGCTAATTGGGCACCTCGCGTACGCCGAATGAAATGCTCTGGTTACATGGACGACTTCGTGATCCTTCCAGATCCCTGCTGTGGCAACGGGCTTCGATCTCGGCGCGGCTGCTCTGGACTCCCGCGACGAGTTTAGACACTCACTGTGCGTTCGGCGCCGCGGGATTTCCGACCCCGCCCGCCCCGTCAGCAACGGAGCGGGCGGGCGCGGCGGTGACGGGACCGGGCCGGAAGGGACAGCAAAATCCGACGACGAGGCAGTAATGCGCATGACGAATCAAACCTTTCCTGGAAAAGCTCTCTGAACTGGCTATTTACCTACTTCCGGCCGGTGCCGGCGTTATTCCTCTGCGCCTGCTATGAGTACGTTCAACGGCACTTCGCGGGCGGGAAGGGCCGGGCGTCTGCCCCGTCGAAAGCCAGGACCGCCGACTTCGGTAGAGCCGCCAGTACCGGCCACCAGCACGCATCGTGTGCGGTGACACCGCCCCGGCATCAATGCCCGCGCCGCCGCATCCTCGCCGGTACGGGCGACCACGCTCGCCACCCGGTCCGGCGCGGGAGAAGTTCCGGTCAACACCTACTGCGCGTACCGCAACAGGTCACCGCTCACCGCGTTCACGCGCCACCGACCGGGATCTGCACACGCGACGCCCGCTCCGGGTTCCGCGCCAGCGCACCGTCGTTACCGATCCCGCGCACACCGGATGCGCCCGCGCCGGCCGATCCGGCCGCAGCGTATCCCCGTCCGTCAACACGACCACCATGTGCGGGGCAGGACGGGCCGCGTTCGCGGACCCACAGATCCGTACCGCCGCCGCCCACCAGCGCCAATCGGCCACCGACCGCACCGCCTGCGCTCATCGCAGGTGAGATCCATGCGGTACGGCCCTATGTATGCTTTATTCAAACCCTGAACATTTGCACGAGAGGAAAAAATGCCAAGAGCGATACTTGATGGCACAGTGCTCGCTGAGTCTCCCAACACGGTTGTGATCGAGGGGAACCACTACTTCCCAGACGAATCGGTCAACCACGAGCATCTAACTGGCACCGCCACCGAAACCGTTTGCTACTGGAAAGGAACTGCGAGATACTACTCCGCAGTAGTTTCCGAAACCGTATTCCGAGATATTGCCTGGTATTATCCTGACCCATCCCAGGAAGCTGCTTCGATTAAGAATTACGTTGCATTCGGGCGTCCTGTTCAGGTTGAATTGTAGCTCTCGAATTTCTCGCCGATCGAGTCGATTTACCGGGCGGTCCCTATAATTCCTGTATAACAGCCGCGGTGGCGCAGGTCCAGTAAGCTCCCCGTGAATGAGCACCGCGTGGAGGACGCCTCAGCAGCATCGGTAGACCATTGCGTCGTTGTTTCTTGCCTTTGACTCGTTTGCGGTTGCAGTAAGCACGGCTAGCCGGGCGTGCAACGCCGGCAACGCGGAGAGGAATATCGCGCGTATGATCCTACGTTTGTCGGAACAGACGGGGGTGTTCCCCGCCGACCCTGATACTCGCACCGTCATCATCGATGCAATGCCGGCATAAGCCGTGAGGTGTCCTCGGTAGGGCGGAGCCATCGCCGACTTCGAGGATCCAGCCGATTGAAAGCGTTCATCAAGATCGATGCCCAGATCAGTGCTGCGGTCTGCTCAGTGTCGACTGCGTGGATGCTTTGCGGAGGTGGTTTCGGGGCGCTGTCCCGAGTACCGGGCACCGGGCGAAACCATCAGAGCGAACGATCAGGCGGGCGGTGCCGTGTCGGAGGGGACCGCGTCTGGGGCGACACGGCCGCCCCCACGAGCAAGATGGTGCAATTCGGAAGTGATTGTTGCAAGCGGTGTTGAAATAGCCGCGCGGACAACGATCGATGTGGTTAAGCGCGGTGAGCAACTTACGTCGATGCAGTTCCCGTCTTGTCAGGGCTTCCGTTACGGGCATGGCATTTCTCCTACTTGTGGATTCGGTGTCCGTGGCTCGGAGTGACTGAACTACTGCCTCGCATCACGGTTGCCGTACTGGCCGGGGGCCGTCGGGTCCGGCCGCACCCGCGAGATGGAACCTATCGTCAGCGGGAATTGGTGTGGCATCGAAAACGCCGGAGTCACCCGCTAATCTGCGGGGCGATGAAAAAGCCGAGGAATCATAGCGTCCAATGAACGCGGGACGCCTCTTAGTTCGGGGCGCTGGATCTGCTGGACGGCGCCGAGGCAGTCACCATCGTGGTGCGCGAACCACGCCGCACGGCCGAGGTTCGCACAGCGCGCAGCAGTTGAAGCAGGGTTCGCCAGTGAGTCGCCCGGCGCGCGGCGCCATTGGAATACGCAGCGAACTGCCTCCGTTCTACTCTTTGGGAAACCACAGACCAAAGGCGGCGACGATGACAGCAGTTCCCCGTTTCACGACCGATGCGCACGGCGGCAACGATTACAGCTATCTCGAGCATGCCGAGCTTGGCGATGTGCGGTGGCACCGTGACTTCGGTGCGGCCCTGACCGAGGCGAGGGAACGGAACTTGCCGGTGTTCCTCCTTTTCCAGGAGATTCCCGGATGCCCTACCTGTGTGAACTTCGGGCAGCATGTGCTGGCGCAGGCACTCATGGTCGAAATGATCGAGTCGCACTTCGTTCCGCTTGCTATCTACAACAACCGGGCTGGTCCGGATGCCGAGATTCTCCGACAATTCAACGAGCCAGCGTGGAACAACCCAGTGGTGCACTTCCTATCCCCCGACGGGGAAAGTCTGGTACCCAAGTTGACCAATCGCTACGACCTGATTTCGCTGCACGACAAGATCACCGGCACACTGGAGCAAGCGGGAATATCCGTTCCAAAGTGGTTTACGCTGTTCCGTGGCGATCTGCTCATCGAGTCCGGAATCGCGGAGCAACTGCGATATGAAACTCCCTGTTTCTGGTCTGGCGAGACCAGTCTGGCTCAGTTTCCCGGCGTGATCTCAACAGACGCCGGGTGGGTTGGGGGTGAGGAAGTCGTCGAAATCTACTTCGACCCCGCTCAGACCAGCACCGAGGAGCTCAACCGCCTGTCCCTGCCTGAGGTGTTCCGGCGTACGGATAAGCGGCCGTTCCGGCTGGATGACCAGCCACAGTTTTATCTCGCGAAGACCCAATGGCGGTCCGTTCCGATGACTAGAGCGCAGCGCACAAAGATCAATCTCGAGGTGGCTTACGCTCGAGATCCGTCACCATACTTGAGCCCGCGACAGCTCCAGGCGCTGGATGAGTCTATGCCGGACCGCCGACCGTGACCTTATCGGCTATCGGCGACCTCGTAAGGCGTTGCGATGGACACGGAAGCATCGGGGGAAGAGCCTGCAGGCGACAAGAACGCGGTTCTTGTGCAGACCGGTGAGCTGCTCGCGCAGTGCGATCGGGGCGGTGACGATTAGGGCGTTGACGACCTTGGCGCGGCCCGGACGGCTCCGGTTCGGTGGCACACAGAATGTGGAGGCTTCGATGTCGGCGTCCTCGGTTTCGGTTCTCTGAGGTCGTCGCGGGCGAGGACCAATGCCGCGGCTCCTGCCGCGTCGGCGGCGTCAGTTTGCCGTGCCGGGGCGCGGCGTTGCCGGTTGGAACAATCCCACGGTGCGGTCTACATCGCCGGGATCATGCGCTCTGACCACTCGCGAAGGGCAACAACTTCGCGCAGTTCGATGTCGAAAAGCGTGAGCTGCGAGTCGTTCATCGCATTTCCTGGATCAACTCTGCTGCAGGCCCGAGCGCTTCGTCTTCGTCGGTCGCATTCTTTGCCCCTCGAAGGGCAACGGTGAGGCCCGCAACACCCAACAGGCATGTCATCGAGGCACCTGCCATGAACAGAAGATCACCCACGCGAGGTACCGATTTCGCTTGCTGGACGGATCCACGAAATCCACGCCTCATGCTCGTCTGCGTGCAGCGGAACAGAACCCGGATCATCCGGGTGAGCGTCCGCCCACGCTGATTGTTCGGCCACAAGATCCGCCACCGTCGCCCACCTTTTCGAGGTACAAGGCGGATTCACAACAGCCGCTTTGGCGAGCGCTCGGCGGGTAGCCCCACTGAGACTGAGCAGCTCAGTGCCGCAAATCCCTCGATCCCAGATGTACCGAGCGAGTTTGATGGAATCGGCATACCTCGCGGCCTCCGCGTACGAGGTATGGGTGAAGTCCACGTGGGTGGTCACTGTTGCACCCGCGAATAGCGACGGCGCCGCTCCGAGGCGGTCAACCCACCCCAGACACCGAAACGCTCGTCGTTCGCCAATGCGAATGCCAAGCAGTCGACACGAACGTCGCATCCTGCGCAGACTCGCTTCGCCGGACGGACCGCTTCTCCCGGTTCAGGAAAGAATGCTTCGGGATCAGTGCGTTGGCACACTGCCCGCTCCTGCCAATCGACATTCCCAGCGGTATCGCTTGGGTGAATCTCGGTGATGGTCATCGAAACCACGACTCCTCTACACATCGGCCTCTCGGATTGATGGGCGAACGGTAGCGAGGGACCTGGACTGCTTGAACCGAAGCAGAGGGGCCACCCTGCCTTTTCGAAACTTCACACGGTGGAAGCGAAGCGCAGTTCTACCCGATCAGTGCATTTCTGGGCACTTCTAGCGACTGCACAACCACCGGTAGATTCCTAAGCTCGCCTACAGACATGCGATCCTCTGACGCCGGCAACCCTTGTCCGGCGGCCCAACCAACCGACGGGATACACGTGCCAATTCCAACTTCTTCCACGCCTGGCCCAGTCATGACGCAACTCGCAACAGCGCTGTTCAAAAATGCACACCGCGCCGGCCAAAACTTCACGGATGGAGAGCTCCACAACATCCGCCAAGGTGAAGAAGGAACCACGGAACGGATCTTGCTGGACTTCGCGAAAACCCTTCCCGACCTCCACGTCGGAGCCTTCACCCGCAGAGAGGAATCCCGCTACGGTGCGGACTGGAAATGGTGGATCTCGGACGGCTCGAACAAATGGTTTCACCTCGTCATCCAAGCCAAGAAGCTTCAAACACCCAAAGCGCACGCGGCCGGGAAATACAAGATCAAACACACCGTTCGATCCACTGGCATGCAGCAGATCGACCTACTCGACCTCTACGCCCGAAAGAGCGGAGCGCATAGCCTCTATGCGCTCTACAACCTCGCCGCTCGCGGCGTCCGGTACAGCGACCACACATGCTGCCTCGGCCCCTCCGGCGACCGAATCACTGCTGTCAGCGCAGATGTATTTCTCAAGCGGTTCCCACGTACCAAGGGTCTAGTCGATGATGTCTCCCTAGCCGCGATCCGCGAATACGCAATTCCCTGGTCATGTTTGGCAGACGGTCGGGTCCCCACAGACCCCCGGCCCCCAAAGACCCTTGGGACGGAGGGCCTAACCCGTTGACTCCCACACAATTTGCACAGTGGGTGACAACCCGCCTCAACCACGGCGCCCTGAGCGCATTCAACTCGGACAGCGCGGCATATTCGATGCTCGTCAACTCCGCAACACTGAAAACCCTTGCGCACGGCCGCGAGTGGGTTCAGCGAACCTATCGCGGCTACCTCAACGCGTGGACGAGCACAGCGGACGAGATGGCACCCGACGAGCGGAAGGACGCTTGGATGACCAGTTTCCTATCTGAACTCGAATATTCCGACGTATTTTTCGCCCATCAGCCCATCAGGATCTTCGACCGCGCCGACCTCCCTCCCTACGTTTCCGCCGTCCTCAGCAACGAACCGATCCCCGAAGACGTCCGGCACCCCTCCTCCCGATTGGGTGCGGCTCCCAAACACGTCCTCACACTCATCGCACCACCCCCAGACCAGCCGGCCGAGCCTCGCCCAGTGAGTCGCAAAATTCGACCAATACCACCTGTGACCCGTTTCGAGTAACAAACCACCAGCCCGCCTTCGAACACCGCTACCGCGGCAGGTGAAGTTCGCGCATCCGCGCCGGGTGCATGTACGGCGGACGAACACCAGCCAACCCGAACCCCGAGGTGACCGGCATGTCTCGCGAGGCCGCCACACATGCGGCCGGTGTCGTGCGTCCCAGCGTCCCGTCGGCGTGCTCATGCGAGAACTCCCACGGATCCTCGCCTGCGCGGTTCTCGAACTCCCACCGCAGAACACGCCCCTCCCCGTGCGCACGCTTCTTCCCGATCACATCGAGACCGGACAATATCGCCGCGACAGCCGTCAGATCACCCACACCGCGCCAGGTGACAGTTCGCGAGTTGGTGATCATCAACGGCATGTACCTCGCCCGGTAGCGGCCCTGCCGATCCGAGATCACTGCCGGCACGCTCGACGCGAGTTCCTCGAGCCCTCGGTGATCAGTTCTGCTCGCCCAGTACCGCACCACCGGATCCCCGGCCGGGTCTTCGGGGAACGAACACGTCGCGCACCAATGCCAGTCCGCACCCGCCAGAGTGCAGCGCGCGAGCGGCAATTCGAGATCCGGCGGGGTCGCCTCCGGTGAGAGCGCCGGCACGTATTCGCCGCGGTCGAGGGCGCCTGCTTTGTGGTCGGCCCACAGTTCCGCGGCGAGGATGCCGTCCAAGGCGATCCCCCAGGGGCTTGCATGTGCCAACCCGGACGAGAGATGGGCCCTGACCAGGAAGGGAGCGAAAGCGGTGTCTGCGTTCATGTCAGCCACCCCAATGCCTCGATCACGTCTTCTCGTAGCGGTTCCAGTTCCGCTCGCCAGTCCGCGACCTGCGGGCCGGGGCCCGTCAAGACGGTCAGCTCCGACTCGGCGCGGACTCGCCCGTGCCCGATCGCGCTGCGCCCACCCAGGAAGCCGTCTCGCGAGAATCGTTCCCACACGTCACTGAAGAAGGCGATGTCGCGGTCGGTTGCCCGGTCCACCCTCAGAAATGTTTCGAAATGTGTTCCTGCGGGCAATGTCTCGACCTCGAAGCGCATCAACATCGACGTCTGGTGCACCGAAGTTCCCGAACCGGCGCCCGCGTCGAGGGGTTCGGGGAAGAATTTGGTGCCGGCGTCGTCGAAGCGGCTGTAACTTTCCAGGGACATGAGCTCGAACTGCGACATCAGCACTCCCGGGTAGGGCCTGCTCATGATCGATTCTGTTTCTTTCACTCGGGGAACGACTTTGCCGACTTTGAGACATCCGTCGATCGGCGGCGCACCGCCTCCGTTTCCTCCGAACAGACTGATCGGCGGGACCAACTCGCGCAGGCGCTGACGCCTGCGGCCGGTCAGTGAGTCGCCGGCGACTTTGCTCAGGTTGCCGCCGTTGCGCAGTGCGTGCGCCGCGGAGAGAGGTATCTGTCTTTCGTAGCCGATCACATCGCGGAACAACTCCTCGGCGGTGCGTCGCAATGCTCCCCGCAGCGAGTTCCCCGACACGACCGGTACCAGCACTTTCCTCCCGTCGGGCTGCAGGATCGGTTCGCGGCGAAACAGTGTCGTCGTCGTTTCCGACTCCTCGCCTTTCTGCGAGATCGACGACAGGGCAGTCAGTTCGACATCCCATCTCACGGTAGAGCGCATCAGCTGACCTTCCTCGCGGCGCGGGCAGCGGCAACTGATTCGGCCACGATGCGGGTCCGCAGGACATAGGCCGTGGGACGCTCCCGCAGCAGTGTCAGGACCGGCTCCGATTCGGCGCGCAGAAGAGCGGCCAACTCCAGCCGTTCGTCGGTTGTTCGCGGCTCGGATTCGAGCGAACGTGAGACAACCGACCACCAACGATCGAGGTCGGCTCCTCCGACATAAGTGGCGACGCGGACTCGGTTCGGCAAATGCTGCGTCCAGTACGTCGCCCGGCGCCGGCCCACCCACGAATCCCAGTCCACGCCGTAGTGCAACAGCAACAGCAGTCGCTCGGCCACGTTCTCCACACCGTGCAGCTGTGGGAGGCCTGCGGGAGCGGCAGCGAGCCAGCGGTCGGTCGGCGTGCTCATGCGTGCGCCTTGCTGCGAGGCGGTGTGGTGGCCAACAGCGCCAACGCCCACCATCGGTCGACGTGGCGGTACGGGGACAGGTGATCCCAGTCCTCGAAGATCGCCGGCCACCGACGCGCCGGCACTGTGCGTAGCACTGCATACGGGGCTGCGCTCTCGCCGAGCATGCGTTCGCCGAAGCCGTGAGAGCGCAGTCGGCGCATCGCGGCAGCTGCTGCGACATCGCGATCCGACCACGGCAAGCAGGTGTCTTCGACAGCAACGGCACCCCATCGGGCGTGCGGCAGGATGTGTTTGCGGGCCGGGCGACGCAACGGCACCACCAGCGCGATCTCCGACGTCAACGGTGCCGACAAGGTCCGGGCCAGGCGCGGCTGCGTCAGTTCGGTCATCGCCGGCGCGGTGGTGATCAGATGCATTCGGGTTCGCAGCTCCGAGGTCTGATACGCCCACCGGCACGGTGTGCAGAGACCTTTCTCTGCCGGAGCCTTCCACGAGTCGAATGCGGTGAAGGTCCGTGAGATCGCCGACCGCGCGGGCTCGATCGGTGTGTCGGCCTTCGCGCAGCGCGCACACCGTCCCCTCTGCAGTGAGTCCTTCTCAGATGAACGATTCGTCGATGCGAACGCCGCCTCTACGACCTCCACGCACGAGGTCACCTCCTGTAGTTTTTCTTTCATCACGCTCGTCCTCCTGTGCAGGTGCCCCGAGTCGGATCGGCTTCGAGGCCTTACATACACAGGAAGATCCGCCCGACGGGCCGCGTGTGACAACAACGCCAGAAATACTCATCGAGCACCCAGGGAAGCGGCAGAGATATGAGTGGCACCCCTCGCGCGGACGGGCTCGATCTGACCACACTGCGCGCACTGCGGCGCCCGCGCCCGAACCTGGCCGCGATCAAAGAGCGCATCGAGGAACACCTCGACAATCACGACGGATATCTCGCCTTCTCCGGCGGCAAAGATTCACTCGTCGCCCTGCACCTGACCACAGCGGTCGAGCCGAACATTCCTGTCGTCTTCTTCGATTCAGGGCTCGAATACCCACAGACCTACGAGTACATCGCCGACCTCGCCGACGCATGGAACCTCAATCTCGAAGTGCACCGAGCCGACCCACCCCTGCTGACCGTCCTCGCGGACTCCGGCGAATGGGATCACCACCTGCCCACACGAGCGACGACGCGAGCGCTCCGCGACATTCTCATCGGAGCACCCTCACGCGCGGCACATCAGACTCACGGATCGGGCGAGATCTGGGGTGTACGTGCCGACGAATCAGCGAAAGGGACCGGACGCTGGTCGATGTACTACAACGCTCTCCGCGTCCGAGTTACCGAAGAATGCGTCGACTGCTGCACCACAGCAGCGCAGCAGCGACTCACACATGGCGGCGCCCTCGACCGAGCCGATGGCACACACGTTTTCGGGCCGGTCTGGGACTGGAGTAGCGAGGACATCTGGTCGCACATCGCCGCGCACGACCTTCCCGTCAACCCCGTCTACGACAAGCTCCGCCGCCTCGGCACGCCCGAGCAGCATCTACGGGTCTCACACATCCTTGACGGAGCGTTCCTCGAGCGCGGCCGCATCACCAGACTCAGACGCGGATGGCCGGCGCTTTTCGAAGAGCTAGCACGAGTCCTCCCTCGGATCCGTGAATTCGTCTGACCTCGAACCACATACGATCGAAGACAGGCCTGTCTTCAGCAGTATTGGGCTGCGCCCAAACAGTTTTCACCTGTCGAGAGGGAAGCTCCACGAATCCCTCAGCGATTTAGTTGTAATGGACCTCGACACCGGAGGCCGCCAGCGTCGCATAAACCAGGGCGTGCGTCGCAAAAACATTCGCTCGATCCACGTCCTTTTCGATCGCGTTGTCCGATAGTTCGGAGTAGTGCAAAGCTCGGATAGCCCACGTCGTCGAATCCTTGACTGTAGCCATGAGATTGCGCTCCTAAAATTGGTGGGTTCGTGTTGACCCGCTAAACCTTTCACACATGTGCAGCCGTCCGCGACCCCAGTTTGCAACTAGGCGTTGCCCTCTCACTACGGAGACAAAAACAGCAGCAGGTCGCCACCTCGACCAATCTCGTGGGGAATCTTCCCTCACAAGATCAGGACCGCCGATTGTGCTGCGGTCTAGGTCGGTGTGGCGACCTGCTGCTCGTCGCACATTCGAGATTAGCCGAGGGCTACGACACACCGATCAGAAAGGGTGCGACGGCGGGCTGCTTTCTCACGCTTTTGCGGCGCAGCGACGAGTCCCGATGTAGACGGACCCGGGGGTACACGTGGTGTGCGTTTTTTAGGCCGAGCTGTCGTGCGCGGGATTCTGTTCGGACGTTTGGGGTGCATTCGCGGCGGCCGTGTTTTCTGCCGGCGCCGACGAGGATCGCTTACTCGACGCTGCGGCCTTCTTCTTTTTCGGTGCGCTGTATCCCATAGCGGCGAGTTCCTTGACGGTCCACCCGCCCGCGAGCGCGCGTTCATGGGCGAGGCGGATCGTGTCCTCTGCCTCAACCCGTGCCGCGTCGATGGCAGCAAGCTCAGCTTCCGCCTCGCCGATGGCACCGACGAGAGCGACTCTCGTTGCAATCGCCTCCTGCGCCAACGATTCTGCGGCCTTGCGTGCTGTCTCCAGCGCCTTCTTGTGGCTTGACGGCGTTGTCGCGGTCATGGCAGTGGTATCTCCTTCACTCGAGGTTGTGCTCGCATCAATCTCAGCGGTGCTCTGTTGAGGTTCTCCGCTGTCGTTACGCAAATCGTAGTGGCCTGCGGCTGTGCTGTCGGGTGCGCCGTCCGTCACTGTCATCCCCTCCCACTGTGAGTGAGCGCAGACGCCGCTGCAGGCCCCCACTGAATCAATAGCGTCGTCAGCGCCGCCGGGATCAGGGCGGCGGCCCCGACACCACTGAGCGTCGAAACACTGCGACCTGGCCGCTCGGCCCGGCAGTTACTCACAGTGGAAGATAGGTCCGTCATCAGAGGAACCTGGCCGGGATCATGTCCGAACGGACTGCGCTGATCTGCACCAATTGACCGGTCTGAGGTGCCTCGATCATCTTGCCCTCGCCGAGATAGATCGCGACATGATTGGCGCCGTCAGCCTGCCAATTCCCGAACAGCAGGTCACCCGGCTGTGCCTGGCTCATCGGAATCTGGTGTCCGGCGCGGAACTGCTCCTGCGACGTCCGAGGCAGCACCTTGGTTCCGCCGCTTCCGATGAAGTACGCGAAGCGGCTCAGTCCGGAGCAGTCGTAACCGGCGATCGGGCCGCCCGTTCCATCACCCATCGACGGACCGGTCAACAAACCGCCGCCCCACTGGTAGGGAAGCCCGAGTGCCCGCATCGCAGCTTCGATGACAGCGCGAGCGAACTCAACATTGCGAGGAAGGTTGGGATCGAACTTCAGATCCGGCACCGCCGACGGTGCGAACAGGCCTGTGAGCGAGGGTATCCCGGCAGCGTTAGATGGTTGTGCGCTGAACACGGAGGGCAGAAGCGCAGGCCCTCCGGCAGGTGTCGTGTCATTTGCCGATGCGTCTTCGACAGCGGATCCGTTCGGCGCCGAGCCGGCCGGCGGAACCGAGTCCGGTCCGGGAGCAGGAAGGGCGACGTCGGGGATCAGAGCCTGTGCCTGCGGCGGGAGGATCTCTTGTATCTGCGCCGCAGCGTCTTTCAGTTCCGGGGGTAGCGCACTTTCCGCCTCGGACTGCCACGCAGGAGGAATCTGCTCCTGCAGCTGCGTCAGGGCAGTTGTTGCCTGGTCCAGGTACGGCTGCGGATCTGGAATGAACTGGGAGGCAGCCGGTGCCTGTTCCTCGACTACCGAGGTGATGGTGTCGGTGATGACTGGCTCTACGCCAGCTCCCTGCGCTGCCGATGCGCCGGCTACTGCGACGCCGACGATGAGTGATGCGATGTCCATGATGTCTTCCTTTGCCGGATGTTGGTGCGGCCGAGGGGAACAACTGTCTCGATGACCGCGGGGACTTTCAGTGCGATCCGGACAGTAGAGACGGACCTGGACAGCTCAGGTGCCTGCAAGCAATCGACGAACATAAGACCAAGGTCAACGACCTTCCCTGGCGAGCGCTCCGACGGCTCTTTTTCTTTCACCCGAGTAACTCGTACCCGAGCCGGAGGTCCTCGTCGGAGACAACGATGAGGTCATCGTCGTGTGTGCGCACCAGCCATTGCCCACACGAGAGCGGTATCCAGTGCCCCTCGGAATAGACGGCAGCGAATGCACCGACGTCGACGAATCGCGCGTAAGTGAGAGAGCCGAGTTGCTCCCACACATCAGGGTCATCGGCGAGAGACACCAACCGGTATGCACCAATCGCCTTGTCGGGAGTCGAGAGATCCTTCCACGCGAATTCCGTGAGTTCGTCGAGCGTGGTGTTACCGGGAATCGCATGAATCGAGTGAGACACAGGAGCCTTCACCCCATCAACGGCACCTAGTGGCCGAATTTCAGTGATGCTCATGGAGTCCCTCCCTCGGATTCTCGAGGCCACGTCTGCGCCCTCACTGCAGCGCAATTCGAGCAGTAGTTCTCGTCGACGGAATGTGTCCACCCTGGCTCGATCGCGGATCTCACGACACTGCACGATGACAAGTAGTTCGCCGGAACTTCTCGAGTAGTTCCACACGCATCACAGTTCACGGTGATCGACATCGTCAATTGTCAACTCCCGGATTCACCAGATCTCCGCCAGTTGCCCCCACTGTCATGGTCTCTGGCTCCGGAGCAATGATGGTGACAGGAACTGCGCCGCGGATCCGCTCCTCAAATCTCAGGCAGAGCCGCGCGTACACCACCAACCCTGTTTCCGAGTTCGTCATAGTGCCACTGATCCACCGTTCGTCGATCCCGTCGATGATCTGTCTCAACGTCGGCCGACGTTCCCATTCTGCTTCGCGGGCGTACCGGTTGATCGCCGCGGCAATACGTTTAGGTTCGACGCCATGTCCGTAGATGCACACCGGTATCGCTGGATGAAAGTCGGGTGGAACGAGGAACCACTCTCTGAAAAGCCCGCGCAGCCTGCCCAGTGGGGTAATGGTGATTCGCACTCCGTAGTAGTGCTCACTGAAATTCTCGGGGCCGACTGGACTGAGGACATGCGTGCCCAGTTTCGCCTGACTCGTAGCGTGTCTTCCATGCTTAGCGATTTTCTCGACCACTTTCCCTCACTTCCGTTCTCTCACTTGCCTCGAAGCGGCCGGCGCAGTCTTCGAGGTCTGCAATCGTCTGCCACGCGTGCTCCCAATCCCCACCTTCGTGAGGGTCCAGTACTTCCACGGCGTTTCGTAGGGCTAGTGCAGCGACACTGAACGCTGACACTGCGGTACGGGCAACCGGCGAGTTGACGAGATCCCTGTACGGGATGTTCTGTCGCAGACGGCACCGGCGGCACAGGCGTCCGGCGATATCCGAGTCCAGCCCATCGTGGTACCAGTCCGGCGTGACGCACCGGCAGTGCGTCTTCACTTCTTCTGTAACGGCTGGCAGGGAGTTCGGGCAGGGTTTGTTGGTTCCGCCGCCGCCGGCCGGGTAGCGCTCGTGAATCGTGTTGTGAGACCCATTCAGTCCGAAGCAGATCGGGCACCGTGTTACCGCCTTCGCATTCGTCTCCTCTTCCGCAGGTTCGGCAGGGGCGGAACCATCTGAACCGCCGACATTGTCGGCGGTTGCCGTACCGATATCGGGACGCGCCTTGGCGGGTTCGGTTGCCAGGAACCGGGCGAGCAGACTGTGGGCGGCTTCTCGGCTGGCGATGTTGCCGTACTGAAGCGCGCAATTCGACACCTGTCGTATCTCTTCCGCCTCTTCAGTGGTGATGCGCCGGTGACCGTTGAGCTGTAGCCAGTAGAAGACAGCTTTCCCTGCTGCCAGGAAGAACTCGTCGGGCTCTGAGCCGTAGGGGACACCTTCACTGGCTTCGATCGCGACTCTTCCGATGTCGATCGCGAGTTCGTCTGCGGCTGTGAGGTTATCGGCGTCGAAACCTGTTGCCGGTTCCGCTGCGGGGGTGAGGGATCCGTTGCCGTGCTGGTGCGCGGTGGCGTCGGATGGGGTGGCAGTCATCTGTGGTGTCCCCTTTCGATGTGGGCCTTGTTCGTTCGCCTCACGTCAGCGGCAGCTGTCACCTTGTGGGTGTGTGGATGCAGCGACGTCGAGGAGTTCGACACGGCCGTGGTTGTGGTGCTGTGAAGGATCGCGAGCGTGGCACGGATATCGCGGGCTGCGGCGGCGAGGTGGGTGGTGATGTCCTGATTGTCGGCTTCGGCGGCGAGGAACAGTTCCAGCGCTTCTGGGTACGTTCTCGGGCCGGTGTAGAGCCCTCGGAGTTCTTCGCGTGCATCAGCTATCCCGGCGAGGGCATCGTCGAGGGCCGCGAGCATTGCTCGGAGTCGCCGTTCGGCCGGGTCGGGGAAAACTTGTGCGGCGCGGTATGTCTGAGTCATGAGCGGGATTCTCCTGTCGTGTCATGTCGCGTTTCGAGGACCGTTCGTACGTGTCAGGGGGCGGAATCGGTCCCGGGGGGTATGCCGATCGGTGGGCGGGAGGACCGCGACGATGTGGCTCTCTACCGACCGCCGGCGGCTCACTTGGATGTCTCCGGCGATCAGCTCGCGCATCCGATCTGCGATGTCGCTGTCGTCTTCGTAACCGCTGCAGAAGATTCTGTCGTCCGGGCCGCGTACGCCGCGCTCGGTGTCGAGGATCGTGTAGTACGGGACCCTGCGGAGGTTGAAGGGGCTGGTAAGGATCGCGAACCTGCCATCGCCGGATGTTGCTCGCACCCTCCACCATCGCCGGGACTCCGCGAATTGCACGCGGTGCCCCATTTCGAGCGCGGTTGCAGCGACCGAGAGTGATGAGCAGGGTGCGATTCGGTCGCCAACACTCGATTCATTGCTCACGACTGCGCCTCAGAGGACGTAGTGGGTAGGACATCAGGTGGAAGGGCGGCGAGTGCGGCGTGGATCTGTGCGGCGCGTTGGAGGGTGCCGCGGATGCCTTCGGGGTACGCAAATCCACGGGCGTCAAACGGGTCGGGTTGCAACGCAAGGATGGACACGCGCTCGGCGAGCGCGGCGTGCTCACTGCAGGTAAGGGATTTGAAGCGGCCCGGCGCCGGAATATCCCGCAGGGCGGATTCGAGGTGCAGCCAGGTTTCTTGGTTCGAATCCGCGGCGCCCTGTGTGTCTGTGCTGTCGATGCTCGTCATGGCTGAATTCCTTTTTTCCGAGAGGTTGGGATCGTTTCGTGACGGAGATTTCGAGATTGAAGCCGAACAACATCGAGAGTCCGTAAAAGTCGAATGCAGGACACCCGTTGCGCCTTGGGTTCAGGCGATAGGACCGGTGGTGAAGGTCAGGATCTCGGACAAACGGCCGGAGAACACGAGGTAGATGATGATTCCCAGTGCTACCGCACTGACCAGAACCGGGATGAAGGAGCCGAGTCGGATCTCCCCGGTCGACGGCTCCACTGATGCCGTTGCCGACGGCCACGCCGACTGTGATCAACGCGAAGAAGCCGAGAAAGTAGAGCCAGGCGCCGGTCACCACGCCTCCCGTGAGTGCGGCGCCTGCGGCGAAACCTATCGTCGCGATTGCCCGACTGAGGCGGGTTCGTCGTCTGCTTTCAAGGATTTCGTTCGACAAGCGGATGTGATCATCACCATCGGTAGAACTCATCTACTTCTCCTCATTTCTGTGCGCAGGCGGTGCGCGCCGCGCCGGCATCGGCGGAAGTGATCATCAGGTGATATTTCGCGGCCACGGTGAGATATTTGATGGCGTAGTCACAGTGGAATGCAGCGTTGGGGGGAAGCCAGGTGTCGAGGCCTTGATCTGACTTCGATTGGTTTGCTTTGCCTTGGGAGGCAAGCAAGTTGACGTCCGTGTCGTTGGCGAAGTTCACCCTTTGCTGCGGAGTCCAATTCGCTGCCCCCGCATCCCAGGCTCTCGAAAGTGCCACGACATGGTCGATCTGAATAGCCGAAGGATTGGACGTGGAGAACGCGATATCGGTTCCGGTGTACGGGTCGTGAAGCGTGCCGGCGATGACTTTGCAGTCGCGCGTTCCGGGTTTGAATGCGACATCTACAAGTTGAAGTTTCAGGACGTCATTGCGTGTGTCACAACCATTTCTGGCCAGAGGACCGTCGTACTTGTCGGTCCATGCGGTTCCGAAAACGCACCTTTCGCCTGTGCCGCAACCCCTTTCGTAACCAGGGATATTCGGCAACTTGTCGACGACAGTCACCGATCCGAGCAATTCGTCGAGGCGAGGTGTCGACTCGCCGGCCACTTCTGCGACCACGAGAGGTGCAGCAGGTGCACTCGTCTCCATTCCCGTCCAGGGGCCTCCCTGAGCAACCGCTGCGCACCCCGAGACCACGGTCATAAGAAGCCCCGCAGCGGCAACACACGTGGCGACCTTGCGCCTCATCATCATTCTTTCGTCTCTGCTGATGGCCACATCAATTCGGCGGCGTTAGGTGCGACGGATGAAAGACTGACTCTGCGGGCGAAATTCACGGCCACCTCGCTCGGATCCGCAGAAGGAACAAACGCGGGGTATTCGTCGAGCATCACGATCAGTCGACCGCTGTCTTCGTCACCTTGAGTTTCGGAGCTGTCCTGCTTTTCCTTTTCGGCCGCGTTTCGTGCTGCGGCGGCAGCTTCCCTGGCTCGTGCGGCGAGCGTGACGACAGTTGTATCGGGGGGTTCGATCGGCGTGGTCATGGTCTCCCTTTCCTGGCGAGCCGATGCGGTGCGTCCGGCATCGCCGCACGCTAACTCCGGACCTGGACTGGATGACGCCGTGCACGCACCTCCGTACAGAACCTGCAGCTCAGGCTCCTTTCATTTCGCCGTCAGCCCGGGAAATTCAGCCGGCGCTCGGGTGCACAAGTTTCAAGAGGCTGCCCCGATTCGGCACCGGCGAATGACAGGACTGGCCGAGTTGGTCGATCGCGTGAGGTAGTGTCGGCGGCACTGAGAATGCACCGGGTGAGTCGGGGGCACACCATGTGGTGGCCTCCGACTTTTCTTTTGTGTGCGTCCTTCAGTTCTCTTGCGCGCCGATATCGCGGACTGCGTCACCGGCTTTGTCGGGGCCAGCTTCTTCCGCTCGGCGGGTGTCGACGACTCGGAACTGTGCCGGGATCCCGAGAATGTCAGGATGAAATGTCAGGTCCGGCCGGCGACGGCGCGCCGTCTGGTCTTTGCTCATCGTTGTTCTCCTTCGGGTCTGTGATCGGTCAGTTGCACGATCAGGCGCTCGCCAGGTTGTTGTCCAGGTCGCTCGTACGGCGCGAAATGTGCACCCACCACGTCCAATTGGATTCCTCTCGGAAGCAAATGATGTGAGTTGTTCATCCGTGAAGACTGCCCGTAGTACATCCCCCGCTCTGTCGAGATCTCGAAGACGACATCTGTCGGGCGAGTGGTGGAATCGAGCTCGTGCAGCGAGTGCGTCGCTGCAGTGAACCGGTCGAAGGAAAGCACCGTGCCGGGTTGAAGCGTGGCAGGCAAGTCCGCCGGGTTGACCACAGCATGGGGAACGCTGACAGAGGTGTAGACGAGATGTCCGCGGCCGGATTCACGTTCGTACCGTTGAATAGCGCGGTCGACACGCTGCACCTGCTTACGCCTGCCGTCGTCGAGTTCAACGGCATCGCCGGCAACCGCAGACAGCGCGTTGTTCGTTTCCTTCCAGACGTTCGGATCCGACGTCAACGCCGACAGTGCGTTGTACTGCGCCTGCGGCATCGAATCGAGCACCTCCCGTTTGGTGGCAGAGCGTGCGTTTTTCTGCCGCGCGGACAGCGAGCGACGTAGTTCGATCGCCGCCGGCAGCTCTCGGCGCAACCTTTGGTTCTCGATCGGTGCCGGCGTCGGGCGTGGATAGGCCCGGTTGAGGTCTCGACTTGCGCGGGTGAGGCCGGGCAAGTTCTCTGTCGCATGGTCGAGTTCGCGTGCTCCGCTGCGAATGTCGCCGCGAGTGCTGTACGCGTGTTCCGAAATCAAGGCACCTTCTTTGCGGGTGGCGATGTCGCTCTCTCCCCGATCTGGGTCGAAGACGCCGTTACCGCGGTCCGGGCTGATCCTGTCGTGACTTCTCCCCATCAGTCCCGCTCCTCGAATTCGTAGAGCTCTCCGCGTAGCTCCGCCAACGCGGACTCTCGGGCGCGCCGAAGGTCTGTGAGGTCGGTCGCCAACTGACCTATCGCCGAAGCCGCCACATCATCGCCGGCCGAGTTGACCAGAAGGCCCTCGATGGTCCGGTCCCCGTCGTGAATCCTGTCGAGAGATTCGCCGGCAGTGATCGATTCCTGCAGCTCGAGCAGATGGCGACGATAGCTCCACAGCGCAGCTACACGTGTGAGCAGCGAACGCTCGACGCGCCCCAGCCACCGGCTGCTCACCAGGTGAGCTTCCCTCGCTGCGAGGGCTTGCGGGCTGCTACCCGCCGCCGGGGTTCCCAAAGTTGCTCGCACTGTGGCGAGTTCACCGGCATGCGCAAGAATTTCGGCGAGTTGCTCGTCGAGATTCAGGCGTATGCGACCTATGTCGAGATCCTCGCTTTCCCAGACAGGAACGGTGCGGATCTCGTCGACGAGTGCCGATGCCGCCAACGCCAACCGCAGCTCGACATGCGCTCCGCCCGCTGAGATCAACGTCTGCAGAGCTGTCACAGCGACGCCGATCTCGGTTTTGTCCTCCTCACTCAGGCGGAGTGGATCGCGGCGGGTCCACCACCACAACCCCACCGCCTCTATCCCTGCGGCGAGACCAATGCAGACCAGTAGTGCGACGAATGGGTTAGCCTGCGCAGTCACGCCGGCAAGAACCGGGACGAGTCCGATCAGAACTGGCGCGAGAAGAGCGAGCGGAATCTTCACCTCCTCACCGCCGGCGGTGCGACCGGTATGTACCGTCGTGCGCCACACATCGCGCCGAGGGTAGTAGTCGAGCGACGAATTGCCTTCCCATCCAGGCTCGTCGGCACTCCACGTCTGCTCACGCCTGAGCCCGACGATCTCCGCCGCGCGCTCGCTGAGCATCTGCTCCCACAACCGGTCGAGCGCGCACAAGAATTCTTCGCTCTCCGGGTCCACGTCGATGTCGGCGATCATGGACCGCACTGCGGTTGCTGCACTGTCTACGCTCACGTCACGCTCCGACCAGATCCGTTGTAGGTGAATGCTCCCGGTGATAGGTCTGCGCACGGACAAGTAACCGATCGAGCGCTTCTCCGACGACCTGCGGTTGCTCCAGACCCACCATGTGCCGGCCACCGGCGACGGCAACGAGTTCGGCGTTGGGCAGAAGCGCAGCCAGCTGCTGTGAATGCAGGATCGGAGTGACCCGATCTCTGGTTCCGCACATGATCGATACCGGGATGCGCCCCAGCGCTCCCACCGCGGCAGACGCGTCGTAGAGACGCAGGTCCCGCAAGAATGCCGCAACCGTCGCAATCGGTGTCGCGTGGACCATCTCGTACGACGTCGCTGCCGCCCGCAGGCCCGAGCTCGGAGCCATGGGACAGGTCGCGCCGATGACGGGCGTCAGCAGCCGCCGCGAGAGACTCCAGCTGCGCCCGACCAATCTCGGTGCATGCGCGCACGCACCGCCGAGCAGTGAGACTGCCGGGGTATTCAACGCGCGCCCGATGCCGGCGCCCGCGACGTTACTCAAGGCGGTCGAGATCAACCCCACGCCGACCACACGAGATGTCGAATCGGCGTGTTGTGCGAGGTACGACAACACCGCCATACCGCCCATCGAATGACCTACGAGGACAACGGGTCCGGTGGGCGCTACCACCCGAATGATTTCCTCGACGTCGCGTCCGAGCTGGCTGATCGTGTAGGTGCCGGCGTCCGCACCCCCGGAGCCACCGTGACCTCGGTGATCGAAGAACACCAACCTCGCCCGGCCACTCCACTTCCTACTCACATAGCGTTGCTGAGGCTCCCAGGCACCGGCGTGTAGGCAGAAGCCGTGGACGAAGATCACCGTCAGCGGCGCCGTTCGGGATCCGACCTCGCGGACCGCGAGTCTGGTTCCGTCCGCGACAACCAGCGTGTGCGAACGGCCCCCTTCGCCGTTCACAGCGGCCCGCCCAGAGTCCTGGTGAACGGCCTGAAGCCGGGGCTCTCGCCGCTGTCTCGCAATGTGCGGCATCCCGGATGTTCCCACGTCGTCGGAGTATTCGGCTCTCTCACCTCGAACCCCAACTCGCGCCAGAACTGCACCCGTTCCGGAAGATCCTCCGTCGATCCGTACAAGCGACCGTTGCCTGCCATATCGTCGGTGAGCTCGGCGATCAACCGCTCGATCAGCGCGGCCCGGACCACGGCCGCGTCGGGAACCTCCGGGTTGACGACGAGAGCGTCGACGATGCGGACGTGTGCAGCAAGCTGCTCACAACCCTCCGTAGACCAACCTGCCTGGCGCGCAGTCCGAATCAGCCCATGAGGCGCCGAAGCCAGTGCATACCCGAGCTGCCGGTACTCCGACGATGCGACGATGCCCACCGTTCCTGCGCCCCCAAGCCCCGCCGGAACGTCGGTACCCGGCGACCAGTGCCGGTGCAGCCTGCGCATCTTCTTCGCCTCGGTCGGATGAATACGAACAATCTCCACAGTCATCAGGCTCACTCCTCGTCGTCACAAACGGCATGTGGGAGGACCATAGGTTCGGACCTGGACAACTCAGCGCCAACCACCGTCCCGCCGATCCATGACCTGGTCAGCGAGTCCGAGTTGCACAGGGCGGACACGTGACGTTTCCTTGCGGCGGACGACGAAACGGGGGCGGCACGAGATAGGGAACTCGGGCCCGAACTCGCTCACTCATGCACTCGAACCGGAAAGGGCCGCCGCTGTGCCCGCAAAGTCCCGAACAACCTTCGGTGAGCTCGTACACACGTATGCAACGCCACACCGGTTCGCCGTCTTCACGATCGGTCTTCAACGGGCGCTCTCGGGGTTCTGCCTTGGCGCATTTCTCATTTACATGACAGGCGTACCCGTCGTGTCCGCTCAAGAGGGCAACATCGCATCTTTTGTCGTACTGTTTGTCGCATTCGTATTCGGGGCTGTGCTGCTCCTGTCCCTCATGCGGCCGATCTTCGGTGTCGCTACCAAGAACACTCGTATCGTCCTTGCCCGAGCCCGGTGCGCTGCACGCAGCATCGGCTGCGTACTCCCACAACCCCCAACCGTCGCGAACCTTGTCGCCGTCACCATCGCCACCCTGGCGATCACCGCACTGCTGCAAGGACCGATTCTCGACCTCGTAGTCGAGACGGTAGGAACACACCAATCCCCTGAACAACTTGCCGCGGACGCCGAACGATCCACCTGGTGGACCGCGGGCTGGGCATCTCACATCCCTGGTCTCACACTGATCTCCGGAGTCGTCACAGAAGAAATTCCGGTGGCGTGGACCGCTGATCGCCGCAGTCGTTCTCGTACGCCGATACTTTCGCAACGGCTGGCCGAAATGGGCAGCACTCATGATGGTCACCGGACTGTGGATCCTTCTCGGCTTCAACTTCGGCATAGGGCACGACACTTTCTCCGCCGCCAATGCAACACACATGGTGATCTCCGGACTTCTCTGGGGCGGTCTTGCCATCTGGACAAGGTCACTGATCCCCTCGATCGCCAGCCACGCCGCCTACAACGCCCTCGTTGTCTAGTGGTGATCACTTCGCCGCCGGCCTGACCGATTGACTAGGTGCCACGGCACCCAGCTAGGGGACACGGCCTGCGTTCAGGCGGTGCAGATCGCACACCAATCCTCACGGACGAAGTCTGCACTCACAACCTGATCAAACCAAGAGCCGCTTCAGTTTTCGTGATCCTCGACGGCCCTCAAACGGTCTCCCGTTCAGGGGTGCAACGCCCGGTGATCCAACTGCGCCAGCGTGCTGCTGAACGTATACGGCAACGACGCCTTTGCTTCGCTGATCTTTCCGAACGTGTCCCAGTGCGGTCGCGCAATTACATCGTTGTCAGCGATAATCCAGTGGAGACCAAGCGAACCCGTAAACTCGGACATCGCTAAGTGCGCATCCTCCAGCCCCAATATCTGCAGTTTCAACGTCGCAGAAACGCATGCGTAGTATCGGCTGTCGCGGTCACGGTAGGCATCAGAGTTCCGCTCCATGGTCGGGTTATTACTCGACACCAACTCATCAGCCCGGTTCATCGCCTCCAGTGCGGACAAGAGAGCGTCGGTCACCTGCTGTCGATGCTGGACTGCACGATCCTCACCGAGGGTGGCCTCATGCAACGCTCTGTCGGATCGGGCCTTCACAAGGATTCCCAAGAACGCGATGCTCGCCGCCCCCACTGCGATCCCCGCCGCGATGATCGTTGCCTGCCCCTGCGTCAAACCTTCTCCGAGCGCCATGATCAACACGCTGCTGTTCACCCTTCACAAAGTCTGTCGCGGGACCTATTCAGCGAATCGAGGAACAGGGATGTCACGCCCCACCAACGGCCATGCGCCTTCAGCAGTCCGGCCGAGTGGAATCTCGGTGCTGACAATATCGGCTACCGAGTAGGCGATACGCCCACATCGTCGGCACTGGCCGGGCAACTGCTGAAAACGGATCATGGCCCAATGTTCGTCGCACAGTAGATAGTCCACGGGGGCGTTGCCATGACAACAGTCTTTGACCACCGCTGCCCACCTCGCTGCGCGCACGAAACCGACAGGGTCACCGGCAAAGTACTGCGGGTGCTCGGCGCAGAACTCGCACGGAAGTTCAGTCTGCACGACATCTGACTTCGCGTCCCTCGCTCGCTCGTCCATGCTGCAATCCTCTCCTCCACTTCCCCGTCCGAGAAGCATTCGTGTTCCGAAACAATCCTGAAGTGTTCAACCCCTAGCGTCGGATGCTTCTTACTCGATCGAGATGCCAGCGTGCGCGCTCGGACAACTCACACACCGTTGCGTGTTCGAGGACATGCGGCGCTGCCAACGTATTCGAACCTGTGCCGATCAGTCTGGCCGCATACTGATCGAAGAATGTCACCAATGTTCGAGCACGCACCACCGGCATCCGAGAACCGATAGGACCGGACGCCTCGTTCGCCAAACGTTCGAAGTGTTCGACCAGCCCGCGAAGCTCGCGATCAGGGACAGGGCAGTCGAGAAGTGCACCGAATCTACCGACCTCACTCACATTCTCGACATGCGCCGGCGTCATGTCGCCGCTGTGAGCTCGTCGTACCAACTCCGTCAGAACCTTGATCCCTTCCGGAGAAGTAGGCATCCGGTGAACATTGACGGTGATTCCGGTGGCTGCTTGAAGAGCATGAAATTCATCCAGTGCGGCAAGTCTTTCGTCATCGCGCTCCGGAGTGTCTTCCGCATCGAGATCCGCCGCGAGCCGTGCTGCGCATCCGTGCGCGGTCATCACGTAGAACTGTCCCAGACTGACCGACTCGACTGTCGTGCCTGCGATGGCGTTGTGAGTGCGCAAGTCCTCCTCCAGCTCACGAATCATCGAGACGACCACGTGCAGACGTCGCACACCGGCCGATCCCGGAGCATCCGATGCCGGCAGAGCGCGGTCTGCGACCTCCTGGACATGATCAAGGAACTCATTCACCCGTTCCACCCGATTCGGTGAATGAAAACGATTCCGCCGGCGCCACCTCATGTCCAGTTCCTCTCGTCTACACGGCCGCACTTGCTCAGATTCACAACATCCACCAGCCCGCGGGCAAGGCAATAGCGAGTGCTGTGCCGACAACGAGGTACGGAGCGAACCCGAACTCCACACCCCGGACCTTTCTGCCTCCGAACACCTTGGTGACCGCCACCCCTACTACCGCCAGAATATTCGGCAGCAGCACTGCCGAAGCCACGTTCATCCAACCGACCCATCCGACAGCTGCAGTGAGAATGAAGCTCAACCTCACATCCGCCAAACCGGGGTGACCGCGAGTAATGATCGCGAACACCAGGTAACTGGCGAATATCGCGGCCCCGGCCACCACAGCACGAAGACCCGCGGCAGGGTCCTGATCGACCACCACTGCCATCGCGCCGAGCAACAGACCCGCCGCGGTGACTGCACGAATCAGCGGCAAGGGGAACCGCAAGGTGAAGTGGTCAATCCACGCGGCCCAGACAGACAAAGCCGCCACCGTGAGCCATGCCGGCAAGATCGCGTCGCCGCCGGCGATCATCACGGCCCCGAACCACAATCCTGCTGTTGCTACTGCCGGGCCGATCGAGCGACTGGTCGGCGTCACGGGAATCTGCACGAGTGCACACAAACTTGCCATCATCGGACGCACCGCCACGCTCACCGCCGCCCCAGCCAGAGCAGCGAACGACGCGACCGACCACAGGCCAGCCTGCTCGTGACGACCGAACGCCCAGCGAGCAGCGATCCACACCGCCACACTCACAGCAATGACACCCAGGATCGGCAGATACGTCGAGAGAGGGGGTTTCCGCCTTCCTGCGTCGGCGGCGGTGACAAGCCCCGGTCGTTGACCACGGCCAGGCGTTGTGGACTCGACTTCCTCAGCGGAGAGAGAAGTCGAAGCACCGTCGGCAGTATTTCCCGACTCCACATTCGATTCGGCCATCTCGGAAAGCTCCTTCAGCGCGTCCATCACCCGTGGTCACAGGCAGAACCCGACCCTAACCGCTCTACCGGACAGCGCGGGCTTCCGAACTCATCGTTTGGCCGCTGGGGCGTGCGCTGTCCATGCCATGGACTATCACTGACCGCACATCTCAGATGCCTGAAAATCCGCTCGTGCTGCTCTCGAACGACGATGTTCCCGCATCGTGACCGGACTCGCCGCCACCAAAACCACTCGAAAACTCACCAGTAGAGGCAACATCACCCTATGAACGCCCCAATCGGAAAAGCTGACCGCCGCCGCGCACGACTCCACCCGGCACGTTCCTCCCGTCCAGCATTGATCGTTCACACCTTCAGCGAATACACCCACCACATCCGCGGCGGCGCCAAACGACTGATCATCGACGCCGACCCTGACCTGTGGTTCGACCTCGGGCATGTCCCGCACGGAGTCGACGTGAAGATCATCGGTCAATCGTGTGCCGGAATCAGCGGAGGATCCATCGCTGCCGCCGGTCGATGCTTCCTACAGGCCTGCCACCGCGCCCGTGTCACCGCCTACGAATTCGCGCACGTCGAAGCATTCGATGGCGTCACCATCGAAGCGCGCGGGAAAAGCCACATTGTCGGTACCGATCACGCCAAGATTCGCGCCGAAGATCAGGCTGTCGTTTTCGCCCACTCCCAGTGCCACGTCCAAGCGGCCGGCCATACTCTCGTCGCAGCGACAGACACTTCCTCTGTCTCCGTGAACGGCGACGCACACGTCCGCGCCAGCGCCGGAGTGCACATCATCGGAGTTCCTCAGCCGAGGAACCTGAGCATCGAGTCGCGCCCGATCAGTCGACTGGCCAACCAGCTCAACATGTAAGGCCCCGCAAGCGGCAGTTAATCGCAGAGCCTCAGCCAGCCGACGACCGATACACCGTGAGATCAATCGACTCCTGATCGCGGAAACTCGACTCCAACAATTCCACCGCCGGCACAATCACTTCACTCTCGATCTTCCACACCACCGACGTCGTCCACCCCACCAACCCGCCAGGCCCGGGCGTCTCTTCACCGAACAAACCTTCCAAGGCGTCCCGCCGGTAACCGAAGGTATCCACCAGGTCATCAGCGGTGTACCAGTACTGCCGCAACGGATCCGGGTCATCGGCGTGCAGAGCGCTGCCTTCGCTGATTCGAAATGGTTCGGTACTCATCTACATGCCCTCTCTGTGGTGCGGTCCGCCCTGCGCCGTCTTCACGTCGACAATCCGCACGTGTGCATAATCCGGGTTCTCCACAACGTATTTCGAACGCTCGATGCGCCAACGAGCGACAAGCATCTCCAGCTCCTGAACCTCCCGTGGGTCCTCGAGATACTCACACGCGAAGTCGAGCCACGGCACATAATGCCGCAGGCTTTGACCGATCCGTCCGGACTGGCCACCGATCACGCTCTCGAGCACGATCAGTTGTCGCTCGTCCTTCATTCGTCGGCGCAACGCTTTCTGAGTCACTTCGACCAGCGCAGGTTCCGCCGCAGACACCGACTCGCCTACCCCGTCGACGCGGGAGCCCATCTCGTGGCGGTGGTCGACGGCATCGACGAACTCGCGACAGACCGACGCTTGAACCCCTTCCGGGAGCATCGACATAAGCGCAAAGCCTCGTTCCTCAAGGAGCTCGAAGCCGTGTCGATTACCTCGGGCATACCAACAACTCATGACTAGTGACCGCTCCCAAGCCAACGCCAAGCGCCTCTCGAGAAAAGGAAGCGTTCGGGCGGCCGCCACGAATTGAGAATCACACTTTCCAGCGATCTCACGCGCCGACTCCCAGTCCACACTGCCTGTAGGAGAGCTGATCTCACGTACAGCGCGCATTCGACCACGAAGATCCGCAGCAGCAGCGGCGATGTCGACTCTCACCGCGTACTTGTTGGATCGAGAGCGCAAGAACCAGAGGGTCATGCGGCTGAGCCTAATCTCCGCACCTCCGAGCAGGAGTGCAGTAGCATCGTCAGCGGCGCATTGCTGGCGTAGTGTGCTCCGGCTCACCGCATCGATGTCATCGTCGATGCGGTGAGCCACCTTCACAGAATGGCTCAGACGCGAACAGCTCCATCGCCATCCACTCGTTGATCCTGTTGGCGACTCCGCATTCGTTCCGCGTGCCGTTTCTGCCACCGCGCGTGTTTGACCTTGAAGCGCTCGTCGAATTCCTCCCACCGCGGCGAAGCCTCCACCTTCCTCGCAGAGAGAACATCAACGGGTTCCGGTCCGGATGCAAGCGCAGGAACCACATCGCCGACTTTGAGGCGATCGAAGAGCTCCGAGAACAACCACGCCGGGCAGCCCTCCCCCCGAAGCGCGTCGACTGCGTCTGGTTCGTCGTCGATCCAGGCCACTATCGGGCTCGTCTCTGCGTAGTGGTTTTCCCACCGCCACCAATGCCGACGTTTGACATCAAACGCCCGACGCACAGTTCCGTCCACCCACAAGCTCCGTGATTCGATATGACCGGGCGGCAACGACTTCGCCCGGATCCACCGATCAGATGTCCGATTGAATTGGTCCAAGCGGGTTGTGCTGTAAGCAATGGTGAAGCCTGCACTGTCGAGCGCCCGAACCAACTTTCCACCCGCGCGGTTCAGGGAAGCTTCACCGAAATGGGTATGAAACCGCTTCCAATCTCGATCGGCGTATGACGGCGCGGCGATCAACCCCTCGAAATTGTGCATATCCGCAACGACGCCATCGATGTCGACAACGACAGTCGGCCCCGGGCGCGGAGCATCCAACCACGGTTTCGGGCGATCAAGAAAGCGTCGATTCTCCGTCATATCCCCAACGATATGGGCAGACACAGACATTGAGCACGGTCCCGCGCCCCACCCGGACGAATCCTCTGATGCATCTAGTTGCCAAAGGCCCTGTTCACGCACTCGAACAGGGCCTTCTTTGATGCTTCTGGCCTTAAGGCTCACCGGTCAACACAACTGACCGCGATTGCCGATCGCCCACGTCTACCCCGACCTCAGTGCCCAAACGAGAACCACGCGACCTCTCGATCTCTGCGATGTAGACAACAGCAAAGCCGACCACTACGACCGCGACGGCCACGACCACGACCACGACCACGACCAACCATCGCCGTCCCATCCAACCCGCCGCCACGCCAAGATTGAAAATACTGTGAGGCACAACTAATCCCAAGAGCGACCGATAACGGTAGTACGCGAAAACAGCAAACCCTCCCCACAACATCGCCCCGACTGCGAACCCCCACCCCTGATAGATGTACGCAACTGCAAGCAACGTCGAGACTGGACGGCCGCTCGGGAGATGAATCAATCAGGGCGGGCTGTAGTCAACTACCCAAGCGCCCTCGACCCTGCGGAGAGGCACCAGCCAGCGGTGGCGATGATCTCGCACGACCACCTCAGATCCCATGAACCCCAACACCAGCGAGGTGGAGAATACGGCCGACAGCGGAACCAACTCAGCCAACAAAATGCCCTCACCGTCCCTCGCGAAATCCAAGGCAACCTCAAAGTTGGCCGTAAACGACGACAGAGGCTGCGCGCTGTAATCGTGAGGTGCCCGGCGAGCCGCCAGTTCAGGCCAAACGTCGCGTCGAGGGCTTACCCCGAACTTCCCCAGTCCCCGCCACAACAAGATATAGCGACCCCGAACACCGATCTCGGCGAATTCGCTGCGTACCACCATCGGGATCGCAACTGCCAAAGCTGCGGCCAACCGCGCCTTCCCACGATCGACCCTCGACAGGCTATCCAAGGCCAGATACCTGCTTGTGCTGTCAACGGCGTGGTGCATCAACATCGGCCACGGACGGTTGGGCCACGCATCCCATTCCCGAGCCAGTTGGTTGATCGCAGTACCAACCGGATCCCCGAATTCGAATCTGAGTGCCTCCTCGAAGGGGGTGGGGTCGGGAGATTCTGCGCATGGGGTCAACGTCGCCAACAAGTCCGAAATCAACTCCGGATCGACGGAATTCACGCAAGCGCGCAACGCCGAGACGCGGACAGCAACATCAGTCGCGTGCCAGTAGTCCTCGACTCTGGCTGCATTACGGGATGCCTCACGAGCATGAACCGACCACGCACCCAGGTACGAGAGCTTTTGTCTCGCCGTCAGAACTGACGATTGCGTTATGGCCCTTCGGATTTCATTCAATGACAACGATGTTTCCTCGCTCGGATCCCCGGTCAGCACGTGTAGTTACATCCCCTCGACAATGATGTTCGGACAAGCGGCGACTGCTTGGCCTGGCGAGCTGGCCGGTACCAGGTGAGGAAGTTCAGGTTCGTCATCAAGGGACACCGGGCCGTCCCACGGAGCTACCAGTGACGAGTCGTATTCCCAACCGTCACAGGACAGGTCGTCTACCCAGATCGCCGTCAGGGGACTATCGAAATACTTCTCCGCGAACGCCATGATGGCCGGGAGTCTGTTCTGATCAAACGAACCTCCCCTACCGACCTTGATGTCGCATCCGAATGCGCTCGGCCTTACCCTGGCGACGTATTCGCCAGCTGCCGAGCGTAAGACCACGTGATGATAGGTGCCCACCGGTGATTCCCTTCTCGTTCTGCCGGCGCACGTTTCGCGCAGTACAAAAGCTTGCACTGAGCACGAACTTCAAGCTCTCGCTCTACGATGTGCGGTCTGATCCGATCGTCAGCGTCCACACCTCTTCGCCGCGACTGTCAACAGACATCTGCCATCCCTCCCCCAAAGGCTTCCTCGAATCCGATGGCAGCATCTCATCAGAATCCAACCCGCTGTTCCACTCGTACGGAAGTTCCCAACGCGCCCGGCGTTCGCTGTAGACAATCGCGTATCGCGGAGCATTCCTCGAATACCAGGGGCCCTCGATATGAACTCGATGCTCGTGAGGAAGCTGGATCACCTCTCCCCAAAAGAGCGTGTCATCATCGATCTGGCACGGCTCCTCCACCAGATCCCAGTTCAGGGTGGCAACTCGGTTCACCAACTCCCGATCGAGAACTGCCACGACAGCATCCCACCGCGCGCCCTCGTCCAGCGCATTGAGTTCGTCAACGATGTCCTGCACATCACGCTCAGACGGAAAATCCGGGACCATCGAAGACGAAACATCCTCGTACGCCAACCTCAACCGGCGGAGCTCGCCCCACCGCGGCCGCCGCGGCTGCACTCCCCGCGCCGCATCACCCAGCCGCCGCAGACCGCCGAACACCACAGGATCACCGCCGCAACGGCGGTACCGAAATCGTGCTCGCGCATGCACCAGTGCAGCTTCGATCCTCGCCCAGGGCACCACAACCACAACGCACAAGCCGACAACAATGACCGCGGAAACTAGCTGCATGACCGAATTTCCGTTGATAGCCCCCCATCCGATCCCAGAACCCGCGAATCCGAGACCGAGCCATGTCGCAATCTCCGATACTCGCTCTGCACTTGGTTTGCGCCACTCCGCAACGGCAATGAAGAGCAGCAACCAAAACAGAATTGAAAAATAGGCTCCAAAAACAACAATCACCCATCCGACATACGCGGGCGCTATCTGCATCTGAACCACCACCCACACCGCGACCGCCACAGCAGCCAACCTCACAGCAATCATTCGAACCCTCCTGACCATGACGACACGGACCCAACGCCCGTGTCGCGGGAACCATACGACTGAACCTGGACAGGCCGGGATCGACAACGCCCGACCCGCACCCCGACTCGCGGAAGAGAGCAGGTAATCGCACATCGCCACCAGACGCGACCGGCACCGATATGGTTTCATCAGCAAATGAAACGATCGCTGACAACGGTCACTCGGGGGGGACTCGCAGTAGCCTGCGCAACCATTGTGGTTGCGTGCGGCACCGCTTCGAACTCCGACGAAACCGTCTCCACGACGCCGGACAACACAAGCGCCGCAACAACTACGACACCGCCCGCCGTCACAGCCGCCGATCCCGCGCAGTACCAATTCGCACCGGACAGGTACCGTTTCGCCGTCGAGGGTACCCCTCGACGCGAATGCGTACTGTTCCCGGGCATCGCGGACTCCGGCCGGACCGTCACCTGCTCAGTGTCATTCCCTGCGGGTACTCCCGAGGTCGACGTGCCACCGTTTGGTAGCGGCCCTCCCAACGCCGTGGCGCTCACGAAGCAGGGCTACTACCCCACAATCACCGAATCCGGACCACCCGGCGCAGCCGTCCTGCCCGTCAATTCCCAACTGACAGTCGACGATACGACGTGCACCGCAATCAGCGGCGGTTTCGAATGCTCCGCCGACTCCAACCAGGTCCGCTACGTCGACGGCAACCTCACATTGACCGGCACACAAACCACGACAACAGCAGTACCGACCACGATCCCCACAACCACCCCGCCAACCGCATATGGGGCCCCCATGGACGTCTACACAGACAGCACCACCCCAGCCGCCCCAGGAACAACCTGCGGAGCATCCACCGGCCGACGAGTCCTCACCGTCGTCAGCGGAACCATTTCCTGCGCGGACGCACTCACCGTCATGGACACCTACCGGGGCCTCCCCCTCGACTCAGCCCACGGCAATGCGAACATCCGCGAATTCGACGGCTGGAACTGCGCAAGCCCCACCTACGTAATGTCCCGAGAACTCGGCTACGGATCACGATGCTCAAAGGGCGACATCGATCTGAGGACGCCCGTCAGCTGACACCGATGCACACACGAATACACGCGCACCCCCACTTCACCCAACCACCCGAAAGCAGCAACACATGAACACCGTAACCAAAATTTCCATCATTGCTTGCACTGCAGCAAGTCTCGCCCTCACAGGCTGCAGCAGCGACGACACCGAACAATCCGCTCCCACCACCACAACAACAACAGCCAACACAACAACAAACTCTCAACCAACCAGCACCACAACATCTTCGAGCACCACCACCGCACTCACCACCGGCAACCGTGCAAACTCACCAACAGACAACAAACCCCCACAAATCGGCGATACACAACACGCCACAGGCCAAGGATTCACCGCAGACCTGGCGATCCTCACACCCTCGTTCACCACAACGAAGTCCGGCAACAAAGCCTTGACGTTTCCAGTCGTCATCGATGTCACAACCGGCAAACTGAACGCCCAACCAAGCTATTGGAAAGTCACCACCCAAAGTGGGCAGACAATCAAAGGCAACTACTCAACCGGCATTCCCACCGCAATTGGCGACGCCGACCTCGACGGCCACATCGAAGGCCTCATCCCCTTCGCCGATTCAAATCTCTTGACGAACCCTGATGTCGCCATCTCCAAGATCACGCTCTACACAAGCTTCGGATACAACACCGAAATCGCGAGCTGGACCTTCCCCACAGCAATCGCGGTCACAGATATTCCCACGAAGTAGAACACTCGCGCACTACTCGTCACACAACACGACATGCCTTGTGCACGAAGGACATTAGTCCAACCACACAAACCGACCCGACAACCCCACATTCAGGGCCGTCGGGTCGGTCCTTTCACATCACTAAAACGCGTCGCAATCGACCCGATCGCCCACGATCCCCCTACGAATCGAGCGACTCCGGATAAACACCCGCGCGGACAACGTCGTAGCGTCCAAGGCCGGCAGGCGAGAGAATCTTCACCTCCACCGCGTCGACGTCCCCGCCCCTCGCTCTGTCCAAGATCCCGAGAGCGTGTCGAGCGCACAGCGACACGGCGCCCGAGCTGTATCCGTCGTCGATTGCATACGGGGGCGTGAAACGACCGCCAAGAGCGTCCTCCCCCGCACACCAGGCCCTACGTCCCTCCCACCATCGCGAGAGGGCCTGACGGTGAGCAGTCTCCCGCTCGACTTCCACACCCAGCACACGGATCTCGCTGTACCCAGCGGCAGCGAGTTCATCGTAAATAACCTCGACCTGGCCTGGCCACGACAACGTACCTTCGATGATCACGTTTTCGCGACGCCCGAGACAATCCCTGCGAATGATGTCGATCAGATCCGCCGACTCACGATGCACGAGCGCCGCCAACTCCATCGGTGCGATCGGATAACCGTCGTCGAGACGTCGCGACAAGAGATCGTCGTAGATTCCATCAGCCAAAGCCCGCTCGATCAATGGCACTTTCACGATGTCGGCGTCAAGCAGCCGGTACTCACTCAAACCGTCGACGTATCTGCCGAGCATGGTCGATTTGCCAGCCCCCGGCACCCCCGCCGAAATGATCGCAGAACCTTCCTCCTTCGGACCCTCATGTCTATCGAGATAGTCGGAAAACAATTGCCGATGAAACTTCGACCGGGCCGGATCGTTGATCCGATAACGTGATTTCGTGCTGTCGGCCGAATCAGTCCGCAGGACACCGCCTTCCGCACACAACGCGGCTAACTGCATGCCGACAGCAGTACGCAACTCGTCGACGCCACTCACGGCGAACTGAGGCGATCGAGGATCTCGTTCTGACGGTCAGCCAACGCCTGAAACTGATCGTCAGTGAGGAAACCCCGGTAGTACGCCAACTCGACCTCGTTCCAGTCACCAGTGATATAGGCGTCGGTCTCGTTGCCGTTGACGGTGGGGAGATACCCGAAGGTATACCGCCAACCCATCAACCGTTCCATCATTTCCGCCGGGTCGATTTCGCCCGCCGCACACCGATCTATCACCTCAGCCGGCGTCTCACGAACCAAATCAGGATCATGCTCCGCACGCTGAAGCAACCGCGTAACCGTCGCTTGCGAGACGGTCCCCAGACGATCACTGATCACCCGATGGGTATAGCCCCGCCTACTCGCATCGACAATAAGCCGAAGTCGATCACGGTCCGCGACACGATCACGTGCCCCGCGTCGAGCGAGCAAGTCGGTGAACTGATCATCGACAGTCACTGGCCCCACCTCCTTGATTCACTATGCATCAAGATTACGGCAGGAACACACAAGCAACAACCCCGCACGAGAATGCCGAGATTTCAACTGGACATGCCCTGCATCCGGTGCCGCGAAGCTCAGGGGCGTATCGACTTCGGCCACGCCGTCGCATCCTTTGCCGTAACAGCGGGGTGCGCGATGATGACGGCAATGAAACTGGGGATCGACATGCCCAACCCGTGTGAGAGCGTCGCCGCGACCTTGTCTCCTTCGAGCCACGCGCTCGGATCATCTGCGAGGTAGAAGCGGAAATCTGTGTCGTACGGAGGATTCAAAGACTCGGTGACCACACCGGGGCCAGTCGCCCCGTTCCACATCCACGCCACTGATCCCAAGGAACCGGGACCACGACCTCTAAAAGAACTGACGATATTCGCGGCATAACCCTTCACCGCGTCCTCGAACCGGCTGAAGGTAACCGCCCCACTCTCACTGTTACGCTCGGATGCCGAGATCGCGACGTACCCGTTCGCGGTCTTTCTCACACCGCGATACCCGTCGAAGAACCGCCCACCGCTACTACGCGGAAGTTCCGTCACAACGTATCCTTCACCCGAAAATGCCGGGTCATTCCATTCCAACCCGAACGCGGCAGGAATGACAGCACGCAGATAGTCGACGGTCGCAGTGAACTCGGCGACCTCGTCATCGGTCAGCGATCCGGTTCCGAGGAAGTTGTTCTCTTCCGCCTCGCGAAGAGGGCTCCTGGTCATAATCTGCTCCTGGGTGGGGTGGCCTGACGGTACTGCCCGCTCCCGACACGCCGCTGAGCGGCGACGCTGGTCACGGGGTATGTGGTGGGTAGATCTGTTTAATGATGTCCGCATCGAGCATTTCCTGGATAGATCACGAAACGGTGACAACCCGAACAAACAGCGACCAAACAGCGACCAAACAGCAACCAGCGCCCGAAACAGGACCACAAGCTCCTGAACTGCGCCCGCGAAGCAGAACGACGAGACCCGGAGTGCCGCTTCGACGCGACACACACAGAACGGCGAATCCGCAGAAACCACTCGGCGGCCATCGGAGATACGAAGCTTGGCGGCCAGATCCCGCCAGCAACTCCAGCGACGGCGCGGAGAGACCGTTCCCCGCCGCAACAGGGCCTTGCGCACCGGGTCGCCGAGCCGCGCGACAATACCTGCGTCCTCGACCTGAACATCACCACTCGCGCAGGGGCGGTGAAGAAGTAGCCACGACAGACACGCCGAAGATATCAGCGAGCACGGCAATGTAGACCTCACCGTCGGTGATATCGCCCTCGGCATGGGACTGGCGATCCTGCTCAACATGGGCACCATCACCGTCCCCGGCGGATTCCCCGTCATCGCAACATTTCTCGCGACCTCCCTCGATCTTCCGCTCGAAGCCGTGGGCATACTGATCGCCGTGGACTGGTTCGCCGGTATCTTCCGGACATTCCTCAACGTCAACGGCGACACCTTCGTCGCGATGCTGGTGGCCAACGCCGACGACGAGATCGACCGCGATGTCTACAACGGCAGGAAGACCGTGGTCTCCGAGGAGATCGACGTCAGCGAGTTCGCCGCCGCAATAGCCAAGGCCGACGCCACCGACTGAACTCGGGTGTCCCTGTGGTTTCTGTCAAACACACTGCGCGAGAGTGCTACGCCGAAGACTGGACTTTTCACGATCCTGGGGACTATCTCGTTAACGGTGTTTCGGCCGTTTTCATCAGTAGGTTTCTGATCCGGGCCAACGATCCGCGAACGTGATCGCGAAGGCATTGAGAG